>JAGGYI010000083.1 GCA_021162655.1 Anaerolineae bacterium | reverse complement strand
TTTGTGTCACAAGCTGTACAAATAGCAACGTAGCCAAAGCATCTTGAATGGTGAAACGGTATTGTCCCTGATCTCTCCGATCGGGGGTGACCACATCGTGACGGATTTGCCGAACCAAAAAGGGGATTAGATAGCGAATGGATACGGGCACCCCTCGGAAGGTACGATCCACTAGATCGTAGAAATGACGTAATAGGTCCGGATCTCGTTTGGTAGGATCGGCCTTGGAGAAGAAGCGATACACCGTAGCATAAGTGAAAGTGTACTCTCGCCATGTGCCATCCTCTCGCGGTAGGCGCATGAGGCGTTCCACAGTGACCTTGGCATCCAGCAATGCCCGCAGGCGGGAGGGATATACGTCCTGGATGTAGAGCTCGATGGTCTCTCGGCTTTGTTGGTGAGTCATAAAGAGGAAATGGAATGTCATTACGTCCTGCTCTTCGCTGAGCAGGCTCAGGATGTCCTCTTCGTCATCGGTGATCCGCCGCAGTTCTTGGTGCTTGAGGGAGTGCAAGCGCCGCTGGCGCTGAGTTCGTTCCTTGGTGAGAATGTCCAATACTTCTTGGTGCACGGGTTCCGTGCCAAAGATAAAGTCAGGAATGAGTAGATATTGGATATGAGACTGAGACACGAAGGAGAACTTGAGGTTCTCTTCCACATGCTGGCGGCCCCTTTGAATGAGGTCTCGGCAGTCGTAGCACAAGGGAAAGGCTTTGTAGGCTAAAGACTTGTCAAAGCCGCCAACCACATAGCCGGGCTTGTCGATGGTGTAAAATGTGAAGGGAGAGATGTCACCGCTAACTTCTTTGATCTTGCCACAGACAGCACATATGCCTTTTGAAAAACTTTTAGATGCTCGTTTTCGCCTACTCTTGCCAAAGTGCTCCTGAATGACGGGAATTTCGCTCATAAATTTTCCATTAAATGTCAAGGTAGCTGCTAGTCCAGTTATCTTTGGAGATAAGATTCGCCCTATTTCCATTTCGATTCTACTAAGAACGGATTCCGAATCGATGGGCACTTCTATTGCCTTGGACAGTCGCGTAATGCTTCTCTTCATCTTTTGGTATAAGGATCTTTTGAGGCGTAGGTGCCCCTCTGCTTTCTCCAAATCCCGAAGCGCTATTTTGATAGTGGGCACAACCGGCGTTCGATTGGCACTGTGTTGTGTGTACAGACATTTCTCTGCATGATGTGATTCGAAATTTCGCAGAGATACACCTAAAATCTCTCCTGTATGGAAGGAAATGTCTACAATGATAATGTGTGAGGCGCTAAGCACGTCATGCTGTGCCGGTCCGCCCCGGATTTCACCAAGCTTTCGCAATGCTTCTAACATCTTTCTGCCCCCTTTGGGAATCTTGTGCTAAGTCACCGAAACAAGCTTTGGTCCCTCTCCGTATAAAACCTGTTTGCGCTTCTTAGTCTTGCTGGAACTTTTCGGTTCCCATACTTCTACAAACCCAAATCCCTGGCTGTTTTTTGCGCCTAGGCCTGCGTTCAGGGCCATATGAAAGTAGGGCTCGGGTGCACTCAATTCGTAAATGCCGGTCCAGCCTTTGATGATGGTGCTCTTGTAGCGAGCTACCACCAGGTTGCGGTTGCTTACCTTTACGGGGCGAAAGTTGGCGTCGTCAAAGGAAATGTCTACTCCCGACCAGGCACGTATTTTGCGCTGCAAGTTGGCTAGTATTTGCTTGGCGAACTCGGGCTCTTGGGGAGCGTAATAATAAGTTTTCTTGTGGCCCTCCAAGGTCTCGAGAGTGCTGTAGACTGTAATTGGAGAGAGTGCCTTCAAGAATACCGGGCATTGATACTGAGCAGGAGCAATGACCTCAATAGATGCCAACTCTGCGCGTGTTTCTCCCAACCGCACTATCCTTGTTTGCATCAGATGAAGGGCTAGCGATTCGAGAAGGGTGTCCATAGGGGAGGCGATGGTCAGGGTTAGATGCTCTGGAAAGTATAGGGTGCCTCCTCGCCGGTGGAAGGTTCCATGTGGCCGGGAGAAGGTAAACAATTTTAAATGCCGTTTAGCATCCGCCCATCCATGGTCATGAATCCATTGAGCGAGACTGGCCTCAAGGTGTTGGTAGATGAACCCTTGGATGGTCGCATTGTAATGTATGGGTAGGATGATAGCTTTATCAATGGCATTTAGTTGAATTTTTATTCGCATCTTTTTCCTCTGTCTGTAGCACCAGCGTTTCACGCATGTGCGGATGAAGACATCTTCAAAGTAGATTGGGTTCCTCGACGCTGATCTTATTTTCCTCCCATGATCATGTTAATTTATTATATCAGAAATTACTTTCTCTAAGCAAGTTATTAATGGGTGAACTATTCCGTTGGATAGAGATAGTTTGTCTCTTTTCTTATAGTGCTCTTGGCCGCCGCTCAACGCCTTTGGCGATTTATCCATTCAGGATCTCGTATGAGTATAGAGTTTTTTTTCATTTTCAAGTGACCTCTTCCAGTGTGGTAACATGCTCGCATTTGACGGGGGAAGAGAAGCTCACTAAAATCAAAGTTGCGTGCGCCCATAGCTCAATTGGATAGAGTGCCGGACTTCGAATCCGTTGGTTGCAGGTTCGAGTCCTGCTGGGCGCGCTGCATGGTGGCCAGGAAACGAGTTTCGTTTCCTGGCCACCGTTTTAGTGGCCTTGATCTAGCTATGCCTCTCCATGTTGATGATCACTCCAACGCCATCCAGATACCTTCGCCTAGCCCGGTTAACCATGAGGTTTTCCAGATAAGGAAGTCCGGCTTGTTGGTCACTGCGCAACCGCGATACAGCCATCCCTCGAAGGTGGCACCAGGGTAGCCGGTCCCGCCAAATTCGTCGTTTAGGACAGCAAAGGGTGCTTCGTAGAATTTACCGTCTCCGCAAAGGAAATCGAAATCCGAGGAAGAAACGCTTACAGTTTCATCCTCTGGGCCACTGACATATTCACAGACAAAATATATCAGAATACCCTTGTACCCTTCAGCCGGTACTTTGTTGAACATATTGTCGCTCCGCAAGCGTTTTTTTACGGCTTCTTGGTCTTTGATGACTTTGGCGATCCGCCCTCGAAGGACCTTATCATCTTTTTTTACAGTGACCCATTCCCCAAGAGGAACAGGGTTTTTCCTTGTGCCGATTTTGCGCTTGGGAGTGGCACTCGGGGAAGGTGTGCTTGTGGCTTTAGGCGGGGTGTAGGTAGGGTATGGTGTATAAGTGGGCCAAGGGGTAAAGGTAGGAGGAGGGGTGTAAGTTGGGTAGAGGGTCCAGGTAGCCAATGGCTTGGGCGTCGGGTATGGGGTATAGGTGGGATGCAAGAGGGCAGCAGATGGTGTGGAGGATGAGGGTTTTGCACAACCGGCGACTGAAAGCAAGACAAGGGGTATTAGCAATAACAGATTTTTCATAGGGTTTCCCTCCCCAATCAAGTGATGTAATCTCTAAAAATATTGTATACCTGACTTTGGTCAGGTACTGTCGGGGGGCAGATTGTGTTGTTGTGAATCGTTCTCGAAGGCTTTAAGGATGGGGAAAGTGGTGCGTCCGTAGGAAGGGGAACTCGGGATTGCCGGAAGGGACGGGAGAGGTTATACTGGGATGTGTTTTTAGAATCTTAAGTGGAGGCGGAACGATGGCTCCAGAGATGCTCGTTTATGTGGGGACGTATACTCGAAAGGAAGGAGAGGGGATCTATCTCTACCGTGTGGACCTTGCCAAGGGGAAGCTGGAACTTGTTGATGTGACTCCCATAGTCAGTCCGTCTTTTCTTGCCATTCATCCGAGTGGGCGCTATCTCTATTCTGTGAACGAGGTGGGAGAGCTGGAAGGCAAGCCCAGTGGAGGAGTTAGCGCTTTCGCCATCGATCCTGAGACGGGCAAACTGCGTTTTCTGAATCAGCAGCTTTCTCAAGGGGAAGGGCCCTGCTATGTAAGTGTAGACAAGACGGGCAAGTTCGCCTTTGTTGCCAACTATGTTGGAGGGAGTGTAGCCGTCCTTCCCATCCGTGAGGATGGAGCACTAGAGCCGGCTAGCGATTCTGTTCAGCACGAGGGCAAGGGTGCGGATCCTAACCGTCAAGAAAAGGCACATGCTCATAGTATTCTTCCCGATCCTCAGAACCGCTATATTTTGGCGGCCGATTTGGGTCTTGATCGGGTGATGGTTTACAAGTTGGATCCCCAGAAGGGAAAGCTTTTGCCCAACGAGACTCCCTGGGCGCAGTTGGCGCCTGGAGCTGGGCCCAGGCATATAGCTTTTCATCCCAACGGTAGGTACGTCTATGTCATCAACGAGCTCGACTCGACGATGGCGGTCTTTCATTATGATGCGGAGAGAGGGATCCTCCAGGAAGTGCAGACGATTACCGCATTGCCTGAAGGCTTTGAGGGGACGAGCTATTGTGCGGATGTGCACGTTTCGTTGGATGGACGATTCGTCTATGGGTCAAATAGGGGACACGATAGCATCGTGATCTTTGCGGTGGAGAAGGAGACGGGCAAGCTCAGTTGTGTGGGCCACGAGCCGACCCGTGGGAGCTTTCCTAGAAATTTCGCCCTTTCGCCCGACGGTGAGTTGCTCTTGGTAGCAAATCAAAAGAGCGATAACATCGTTGCCTACACGGTTAACCGAGAAACTGGACTCCTCTCCTTTACGGGAGAGATCACAGAAGCCCCTATCCCAGTATGCATTAAGTTCTATGCCCTTTAGTCAGAGGACGGGGCCTCCCCGAGAGGCCCCGTCGATTTTTTTCTATCTGCGTCTCTTTTCTGCGGGGATAAAAGTAAGTGCATGGCTGGGGCACACGGAAACACAAAGTGGGCCTTCGGGACGGTCTTTGCAGAGATCACACTTGAAGTAAATACGCTTGCGTCCCACCCGTTTGCTAAAGATGACAGATCTTTCTGGCGTTAGAGGACAAGCTTGGAGGCAGATTCCGCACCCTCGGCATTTGCTTTCATCGATGTAACGTGCCCCGGTTTGAGGGTCGATAAAGATCGCTGGTTCTTCCCAGGTGGCTGCACACGCATAGTAGCAGGCAGGCCAATCACATTGCTTGCAGACAAATGCATCAGGAAAGCCGGGAACGAAATCGTCAAAGCGGATCTGGATGCGTGAGAGAGCGGGATTGCATTCTCCTTCATGAGCAAGCGAACAAGCGACCTCGCACTCTCGGCAGGTTAGGCAACGTTTTGGGTCAAACTGGATGACCCCTGCCCGTTGAAGTTGTATTTCGGCTAGGGTTTTCTCTCCGGTATCCAATGTTGATCTCCTTTTGAGAGTTTTTTCAGAGACGCTTTGTCAGCCAATCTTTGTCAATGCAAAATTGAAAGTCGCAACCCTCAGGGGCTTGGGTTACTTGGTCGATCCATAGTGCTCGGTAGCCACTTGTATACGCTGGCTTTGGGGGGCGCCATCGTTCCAGGCGGCGCTGAATTTCACGCTCATCTACAAGGAGATTGAGGACTCCTTTATAAGCATCTAGTTCGATCATGTCGCCATCTTCTACTATGGCTAGTGGTCCCCCTACCGCGGCTTCTGGAGCAATGTGTAACACTACTGTGCCATAAGATGTGCCACTCATACGCGCATCTGTCAAGCGGACGAGGTCGCGAACTCCCTGGCGGAGCAAATGCCGGGGTAGTCCTGTTGGGCCAACCTCAGGCATGCCAGGTGCTCCTTTTGGGCCCATGTAGCGGTTTACAATGATATGATCTGGGGTGATGTGAGCCAAGTCTCGGTCGATATCCTCTTGAACGAGGCTCTTAAGGACCACTGCGGGTCCCTTGTGCCGTAGGAGCTTGGGAGAGGCTGCGGCCGTTTTGATAACTGCTCCATCAGGAGCGAGGCTCCCATGGAGAATGCGTAGCCCTCCGTCAGGGGAGAGGGGATCATCTAGGGGCCGGATGATGCGCCTATCACGAACGCGGACTCCTTTAAGGTTCTCTTTTAGGGTCTGCCCGCTGGCTGTCATGACAGAAGTGTCAAGAAGGGGCTCAAGCTCTTTCATTACTGCGGCGATGCCGCCGGCTCGGTAGAGCTCTTCGACCGTATAGGCGCCACTTGGTTTTACATTGGCGATAAAGGGGGTCTCCCGGCCGAGCCGGTCAAAGTCGTCAAGAGTGAGGTCAACCCCTGCTCTGCGCGCGATGGCAATGAGGTGGATGACCAAGTTGGTGCTTGCTCCTGTGGCCATCAGCACTCGAATGGCGTTTTCAAAGGCAGGGCGGGTGAGAATGTCTGAAGGGCGAATGTTGCGTTCTACCAGCTCGACGATTTTGCGGCCGGTCGCCTCTGCGATGTGGATGCGCTGAGCGTAAACGGCGGGGATGGAGGCGCAGCCCGGAAGGGTTAGCCCTAGTGCCTCAGCCATCGATTGTACACTGTTTGCTGTGCCCATGACCCCACACGCGCCGCAAGTGTTGAAAAAGCCATTCATTTCTACTTCGCGTAATTCCTCGGCGCTTGCTGTGCCGGCCTTATAGTTCCACTGGAATTTCTGGGTGTCGGTGGAACAGGCGATAGTTTCTCCATGGTAATAGCCAGCCAAGCGGGTTCCGCCAGTAACGATGATGGCGGGTTTATTGGCGGTAGCAAGGGCCATCGCTTGGGCGGGAACGTCTTTGTCACAGGTAGAAAGGAGCACGACTCCGTCGAAGGGCATTGAAGTGATGAATTCCTCTGTATCGATGGCCATCAAGTTGCGATAGATGAGAGTAGAAATGTTGTGGAATACCTCACACATCGAAATGGTGGGGAATTCGAGAGGAAAACCTCCGGCTGCCCAAATGCCTCTCTTGACTGCTTCCGCAAGGGTGCGGAAATGCCAATGCCCAGGGTTAAGTTCGCTCCATGGGTTGCAAACCCCGATAAAGGGGCGTGCCATATCGAAATCGGTAAAGCCCATCGCCCGCAGGTGCCCACGGCGTTCCATAGGGAGAGGGTTATCTGCGTCAACCCAAGCCCGGCTAATGCGTCCTCCTTTTGCCATAAGGGCCTCCTGGTTCTAGTAAGTGCTCAAACGGTAAAGTAGGGCTCTAACAAGCTCAGAGCATAGTCCAATTCAGCAAGGTCCACCTCATCGAGCTTGGCAGCCCCCAAATTGCGGCCGTAAGGGGAGGAAATTACCCCCCGACGAACGAGGACTTCTTTTCTTGCTCGTCGGGAAGGCATACAGCGAAGAGCATTGTCCAGAACGACTTTGAGGTTGTGTAGGCGTCGAGCCTCTTCTTTTTTACCTTCTTCTAGCAGGTTCCAAATTTGGGCGTCGATATCGGGAGTGACGCAGGCGGGCATGTTCCCACAAACGCCTCGCTCATACTCGCTAATCAGCCAATCAGCTGAGGCACCCGAGAAGACCCCTTTGACGGCTGGCGAGGCTAGAGAGAGGACTTGGCTGATCGCATGCCCCTGAGGAGATTTTTCTTCCTTGAGGTATTGGACGAGAGGAATCTTCTCGCATAGTTCAACGACAAACTCTGCTGGTAGACCAGATCCCAATGGAGGGTCACAATTCTGCACAATGACAGGGAGCCCAGCAGCTTGCGCAAGAGCGTAATAGTAATCTTCGACGAGCTCACGGGTTGCGAGTTTAATGTGCCATGGAGGCATGGCAATGATGGCATCCGCGCCAGCTCGCCCAGCTTCTTCAGCCAGCGCGACCGCCCCTGCTTTGCTTGTATCGGCAACCCCAATGACTACTGGGATGCGTTTGTTCACCACTTGGACCGCGAGGCGCATCCCTTGAACTCGCTCGGGATAGGAAATGAGAGGATACTCGCTGGCCATAACTGGCCAGACTAAACCGTGGGCTCCAGATCGCGCGAGCCAATCGCATTCGCGTTCAAAGTCCTCCCAAACAAGGGTTCCCTTCTCATCGAAGGGGGTCTGAATGATGGCAAAGATCCCCCGGAAGTTTTGCGCCATGACCCGTTCCTTTCACTTCACATTTTCCTGCTCCTAAGATTGGTTTCTCATCTTACTCAAACAAAGGGGTTTGTAAAGGCCCAAGTTTCTTGTTGATGAGACCAAGTTTCATTCCTGCGAGCCGGAGGAGTATTCTGCAAAAAGAGGTTCAAGTTGGTTATAGCATTCGTCAAGCGCTTCAACGATGATACGGGTGTCGTCGAGGACAGGCATGAAATTTGTATCACCAATCCAACGGGGGACAATGTGAATGTGGAGGTGGTCTTTGATACCTGCTCCTGCGGCAGCACCTAGGTTGATTCCAATGTTGAAACCATCGGGATTCATTGCCTTTTGGAGGACTTGGAGACAGATATTCATTGTCAGCATCATCTCTGTCAGCGTTTCTGGAGGGAGTTTTGTGGGGCTATCGACATGTTCGTAAGGGATAACCATGAGGTGTCCGTTGGTGTAAGGGTAGCGATTCAGCATGACGTAGCAAAGCTTGCCTCGGTAAAGGATGAGGTTTTTGCGATCTTGGTTCTCGGCAGCTTTGAGGCAAAAGATGCATCCTTGGGGTTTTTCCTGTCTGATATATTCGATTCGCCAAGGTGACCAGATACGTTTCATTGAGCATTTTCCTCCAAATCCCAAATAAGTCGAGTGCGGCAGATTGTGTAATAGTCAACAGGTATTTCTAGAGCGGAAAGGATTTCCTCTGGCCTTCCTGAGCCTTTCGGGCCGCAGCGTAAGACCATGTGCAATTGGTGTAGGTTCCCTTGGTACTTGACGTACCGGATCTCATAAATGAGAGGACGTAGGTCGTAATCCACTTTGCGTCCTTTTTTTCGCCTTTGCCGGATGATGCTCTGCCGGCTTAGAAGGGCCTGCACTTTTGCTTCGATTTCTTTTGGGGAGAGTGGGGATTGCAGGAGAACTCGGTAGTGGGCTTTCTGCATGTTCGCCTGGGGAGATTTTGCTTTTAAAGGGACGTTCTCGACATGCTGGATCGTCAATCCTAGGGGGGCTTGTGGCCTTGTCATTTGTAGGAACTCTGCAGGAGTCAGTTCCTGGGCAAGAAAGATATCGACCAGCTCGCATTCGCTGCTATAGCCTACGGGCAGGGCAGCTGCGAATTGAAGACGAGGGTGTGGGGAAAAACCTTGAGTATAAGCCACAGGCACTCTGGCGCGTCGTAAAAGACGAATCCAGAGCCGGCCGAGATCAAGCACGGAAAGGTAAATCAAAGGGCCGTGAATCCCGAATGTAACCCGAAGACGTTGGGTGACTTGGTGACGCATCTTTATGGGCACCCCCAGGTGTTTTTAGAGCGCTTTCGCTCTTTGGCAAAAGCTTGGAGGATCCCACAGTTATGGCATCTCTGACGGCAATCTGGGGAGAGGTCTCCCCGGAGGGCTCGTTCGTATTCTCTCCAGAGAAAATCTTTGGTGACCCCTGTGTCGATGTGCTCCCAAGGCAAGAGTTCGTTAGGCGCTTGCTCACGAAGGTAAGAGGAGGGGTCTATCTTTTCCTTTTGGAAGGCTTGTTCCCAGAGGTGGGGATCAAAATGCTCATTCCAGGCATCAAAAGATGCCCCAGAGCGCCATGCGCGGTAAATCACGGGGCCCAGACGGCGATCACCGCGGCTGAAAATTGCTTCTAGCCAGGTGCTTTGCCAATCATGGTAACTGAGGTGTACCCTACGTTCTCGGATATTTTCCCGTAGCAGCTGTTGACGGTGCATAATTGTTTCTCGAGAGGCTAGAGGCACCCATTGGAAGGGGGTGTGAGGTTTGGGAACAAAAGTGGCAACACTGAGGTTGAGTTCAATTCTCCTTTGACGTAGAGCTTTTCCCTGGTGGTAAATCCTGCGGACGAGCTGGGCGATAGCGAGAACGTCTTCATCCGTTTCAGTGGGAAGCCCTATCATAAAATAGAGTTTGATCCGATTCCAGCCGCTTTTGAAAGCAGCCTCGATCGTTCGAAAAATCTCTTCCTCTTCGATGCCTTTATTAATGACGTTGCGCAGCCTTTGGCTGCCCGCTTCTGGAGCAAAGGTGAGCCCCGTTTTACGGGTCTGTTGGATCATTTCAGCCAGCTGTATGGAGAAGGAGTCGAGCCGTAAGGAGGGGAGGGAGATAGCCAGTCCGTCCTCCCTGTGGCGAGCCATTGCTTCCTCGACAATCTTGGCGATCCCACTATGATCGCTACTGCTGAGGGAGACGAGGCCCACTTCTTCGTAGCCCGTGTGTGCTACGAGCTCATCGATGGCTTCCAGAACCTCTTGCACTGGGCGCTCCCGGATAGGACGATAGATGATTCCCGCTTGACAGAAGCGGCATCCCCGACTACAGCCCCGCTGAATTTCGACCATTCCTCGATCGTGTACAACCTGAATGTGGGGTAGCACAGGGCGTGTGGGCACTGGGCCTAATGTTGGGATGATGCGTTTACGCACCCTTGGGGGGGCTTCCGGAATAGAGGGGCTTAGCTCCGTGAGTGTTCCATCGTTGGCGTAGCGTGTTTGGTAGAACCTAGGGATGTATACACCTGGGATATGGACCAAACGACGCAGGAGTTCTTCTTTGCTAGGAGAAAGGGGATCCTCTTTCCATGTCTTGATCGCCCTGAGGAGTTCTAAAAGAACCTCTTCTCCCTCTCCAATGACAAAGAGGTCGATAAAGTCGGCCATTGGTTCGGGGTTGTATGTACAGCTCCCGCCGGCAATGACCAAAGGCACCTTGTTCGTTCGCTCCCGAGCGAGAACAGGGATCTGGGCGAGGTCAAGCATGTTGAGCACATTGGTGTAAGTGAGTTCGTGCTGCAAGCTGAAGCCGAGGACGTCGAATTCAGCGAGGGGATGTCGGGTCTCTAGAGAAAAGAGAGGGATTCCTGCGGAGCGCATAACGGATTCCATATCATGCCAAGGGGCATACACTCGTTCAGCAAGCATATCTGGTTCTCGGTTCACGAGATCGTAGAGAATGGTTAGTCCCAGGTTCGACATGCCGATCTCATAGATATCGGGATAAGCCAGAGCGACTTTGACCGTGACCGTCGCCCAGTCTTTGGTAATGCTATTCCATTCTTGCCCCACGTAGCGAGCGGGTTTTTGCACGCATGCCAAAAGGCGTTGAAGGGTCTCCTCAGAGATCTGCACGCTCAAGCTCCCAGGAATTTTAAGTAGAATCGTCAAATATTATAGCTTTTTCCGCAAGGGGGACCAAAAGAAGGAATGTCAAGGAGACTGATTCAAGGGGGCGACGTGAACCCAAACGTTGCGCTGGCGAGGGCCGTCAAACTCAGCTAGGTAGATGCCCTGCCAAGTGCCCAAGAGCAAGTGGGAATTTCTTATGGGGATCATGGCAGAGAAGCCCATCAGTGAAGCTTTGATGTGGGCGGGCGAATTTCCCTCTACATGGCGATAATCGCCTGCTTGTGGAACGAGTTTGTTGAGAGTCCTGATGATATCTTCACGGACGGAAGGATCCCAATTCTCGTTTAGGGTGAGACCTGCTGTAGTGTGTGGAATAAAGAGATAGCAGATTCCATCTCTTACAGAGCTCCTTTGAACGATCTCCTGAACCTGAGTGGTTATATCGACAAGTTCTGTTTTTGTGCTGGTTCGGATGGTCAGCTTGGCCCACATTGCGGATTCTCCCCTGGAATTTGACAAGGTAATGGTTTTTGTTATTATAGAAAAGCCCTGTGCCGCATTCGTCTAGTGGACTAGGACACCTCCCTCTCAAGGAGGAGATCGGGGGTTCGAATCCCCCATGCGGTACTAGAGAATTATTATAGCTGGTGGTGATTCGCTTGGCAAGAGCGGATCACCTTTTTTGTTGACAATGGCTTTAAGACGTGTTAGGATAGAGAGGCCAGGGAAAGGATGGCAAGGACTTTTTAAGACGTGATGAAGAGCCTCTAAGGGTATTTCGATAGGAAGAAACTGGAGAGCGCCAAAGGGTGAAAGGAGCGGTGCCGATGAAGAAGCGGATTATTCGTCTGATTCTCTGGCTAGGTGTGTTAAGTAGCATGGTTCTATTGCCTATGCTTGTTTCAGCTGCTCCACCTAGCCCAGGCAGTGGGAGCACTCCCGTTCTCACTGCTCCTCCCACATGGGGAGCGCCTACCCGAGTACGGGCAGTGTATGGATTGAGGTTACGAGAGGGGCCTAGCCTGGCGGCACCGGTGATCCTAGTCCTCTGGAATGGCGAAAAGGTTTACCCAGGAGGAGGCCCTGTTTGGAATCAGGGGATTAGCTGGACGTACGTGCGCGTTTATCGCTGGGGACGGTATTATGAGGGATTTTGCGCCTCTGCCTACCTGGCGAACTATGGAGGGTATTCTCCCTCCGGTGAAAGTGGACTGAAAGTAATTGCCCCTATAGGGCTTCGCCTGCGTTCAGGTCCTGGTCTTTGGTACCCGGTGTGGCGGATTGTTCCCTATGGCACGGTGCTTCAGCCTACTGGTTTAACCCAGTGGAGTGGTGGTCTTCAATGGACTCAGGTAGCCATCGATGGGATTTACCTCTGGGCTGCAAGCATGTATCTGACTCCTGTATGATCTTTTGACGATGGCGGAGGGCCAACTGTATGCAGTTGGCCCTTTTTTTGTTTCACAGGTCGCGCTGGGCGAATGTGCGGATAGCCCAGATAAGGAGCCCAGCTATGTAGATGATCGTGTAAAGGAGCATGGCCAGGCTGGGCGCAGAGGCGATAGAGAATGGAGAGAGGCTTAGGGAACGAAGGGCAGGAGGTTGTAAAAGATAGGAAGCCATCCTCCACATGGCCTCGCTGGGCACTATGAGGCTGATGAGGATGCCAATGTCGGTGGCTGTTTCGTTAGCGCTAAAAGAGCCAATTTGCTCAGTCCATCCACCGATGAAAGCGAGCCCATAGAGCATAAAAGAGAGAATGCCGCTACCAATCATGTTCAAATGGGTTCCTGCAAGAATTCCAATGGTAAGCATGACGAGGGCTTCCATGATGAGTAGAAGGATGCCGGCGAAGACATTGGGAGGAATGTAGCGCGCAATGAGGTAAGTGGCGAGGACGAGTCCCAGAGATAGGGCACTGATATAGATGGAAAGCAGAACTCCCAAGCCCAGCCATTTCCCTAGAACTATACAATGCCGAGGGAGGGGTTTGGTGGCCAAGAGTTGGATGGTTTGGGATTGGATATCCCCCGCAAAGACGGTAGCCGAGGCAAGTACCGCTAACATTACCCCTAGGAAGCTGATTCCATAGAACCCAGCGGTTAGAAAGAAGCTGAATCCGCTGGTCAAAGCGAGATCAAATCCTTTTGGGAGGCTCTGGCGCATCTCTTTGTAGACGAAGAAAAAGCCTAGGGCATAAAGAGCGATAAAGAGGAAGCCTAGTCCTCCGGCAAGCCAAAAGGTGCGTCGGCGCTTAGCCTCATGAAAAGTTAATTCACTGATCAGAAGGAGAGCCTGGTACATTTTCCTCTCCGACGATAGCGATAAAAAGTTCTTCGAGAGAATCTCGAAGTGGCGAGATTTCATACAGATCTATCCCTTTCGAGATGAGCCAACGTGCAATTGCAGGGATTTCCTTGGAATTAGAGAGGGCTAGGGTAAGGGTACCATCTGTTCTAGAAACATTGATTGAGGCGCTCCAGCGTTTGAGGCCTTGGATAAGGTTCTCACTAAGGGGCTCTGCTTTGATCCTGACTCGAAGCGTGTTGGGTGTCATAGTCGTTAGGTCTATCACTTTGCGGACTCGACCTTGGACAATTAGGGCAACTCGAGTACAAGTGCGTTCAACCTCGCTGAGAAGGTGAGAGTTAAGAAAGATGGTAGTTCCCTGTTCCCTCAAGTAACAGATAATTTGCCGAACAAGGCGATGGCCTAGAGGATCTAGACCGGATGTGGGCTCGTCGAGGAAAAGAACTTTGGGCTTGTTAATGAGTGCCTGGGCAAGACCGATTCGTTGGAGCATCCCTTTGGAGAACGTGCCCAGGGGCTGCTTGGCAGCTTCTTGTAGCTGAACGAGTTCCAAAAGTTCTGAAATGCGTTTGTGGCGAACCCGGGTGGGGAGCTTGAAAAAGCGGGCAGTAAAGTCGAGGAACTCTGCTGCCTGCATCCAGGGAGGGAAGCGAAGATGCTCGGGTAAAAAGCCCACTTGCTGTCGAGAGCGAGGGTCATCGAGGGGAAAGCCAAGGATTCTACCAGTACCTGAGGAGGGAGTGACCAATCCCAAGAGCATTTTCATGGAAGTCGTTTTCCCTGCGCCATTAGGGCCAAGGAACCCAAAGGTCTCCCCCATTTCTACTGTCAGGGTGAGGTTTTCAACAGCTACCTTTTCTCCATAAACTTTGCGTAACCCCCTGGCCTCTATAGCTGGGAACATTTGCCCTCTTTCCAAAGTGTCCATCAGTAAGGTGGGCTCTAAAACAGGGACTCGGCAATTTGGATGATTCCGTTCGAAGAAGTGGGCCCCGAGAGGAAATAAAGGACGTCATCTTTGACCCAGAGAAGGGTCAAGGGGGAGGCTTCTCCAGGATTGCGTGCATGGAGGAGGATAGCTTTAGCCCCTGCAATCTCGAGCTCGTCGAACCGGCTGATCTGGGTGGGGATGGGAAGAATGAAGGTGCTTGTCCAGTCGATCCCTTTAGCGATGCGGCGGGCCTGTGAAGGCGGAACACCTAGAAGACGCAGGCTAGCCTCACCAAGAATCTGGGGATTGAGCTCTTGAGGGTATTCAATGGAGGGATTGTAGACTTCCCAGAGCGTGAGGCGTCGCCCCTGTAAGTAGACAATAGCGGGAATGCGAACGGTGATAGTCCCGTGCAGTTCTCGGGGGATCTTGGGTCTCATCCCGGCCAATTCAAGGAGCGTCGCGAGATCTTCTCCTGTAATGGGTAAGGTGTATTCACTACGTCCTTCTACTTGGATGTGTGGCGGAGAGGGCTCGGGCCAATAAGAGGGCCATCTCACGGGGAATCCAGCTAGCTGTTTAGCTTCTTCAAGGGAGTCAACCTTTTGAATGGGCGCATCGACGGTGACTTGGGGTTCAGGGAAGATTCTCTCCAATTCCTTGGTCAAGGTGTCGAGGCGCTGGTCCAGTTCTTTTGTGTCCACGTTTAAGGGAATGATTGCGACCTTCCGGACTCGAAACACCGAGAGAAGTTGATGAGCAATAGCACGGCTGGGTGCAAAGCTATAGATAAGCACCAAGAGAAGAATTCCCAGAATTCCCCCAAGAGCCTTTTTTAGCTTTTGGTGCATCTCAAGCTCTCCTTTATTTGCCTAAATCTGCCCTATCATTTAGGTTAGTCTATCAGGGTTAAAATAGAGTGAAAAAGGGACAGAGTAAAGATAGACTTTCTGTAATTAAGACGTCTTCCCTAAAAACAGTGTTCCTGCTCTTTTCAAGAGGGAGCAGTTGCTTGGATGAGGGCTGTGATGTAGCCGATCTGCCATGCGCGGCTTATGGTATTCCAATCGTCGTCTCCAAGGATGCCAAACTGATGATCAGGAACGAGAAAGCCTTGATACCCTACCTCCCAGAAGGCCTTTATTGCTTGGACCATGTCCAGGTCTCCCAAGTTGGGAAAAACTTCTGTGTAGTGTGGAACGCGCCCTTTGACGTTGCGAAAGTGCACATAGAATATCCTGTTTTGCTTGCCAAAGTAGCGGATGACTTGGATGGGGTCCTCACCTGCCTCTTGCATGCAGCCTAAGCACAGAAGCATGCCATTGTAAGGGCTGGGGAACATTTCAAAGAGTTTCTTAAAACCGGCCAAGCTGTTCAGAGCGTGAGCCGCACCCCGATATTCTGGAAGGGGAGGATCGTCGGGATGAGTGGCGAGGCGAATATCCGCTTCTTCTGCAACGGGGACGATACGTTCGTAGAGATAGGCAATGCGCTCCCAAACCTCCTCTAGGGATACGTGTCCGGCCGGAGCATCCTGCAAATGGGCATCTCGAGAGGCATCAAAGTCATAGAAGAGCACTCCCCCACGTCCTAGCACTCGAGCTCCTCCCGTCCATCCGCCCTTTGCCCAATAGGTCACTCGTTGATCAAGGATAATGACGGGACTCTCTGCAGCGGGTTTGTCTTTGTACACCTGACCAATGCGCCGAATCGTCTCGCAGACGTTGTCGATTTCCCGGTCTCTTTCAGGTAGGCCCAAGAGTTGATTTTTCAGACAGTCCGCCCCTAGCCCTATCCCTGTTAGGGCAAGGTTATGAGCTTCGAAGCGTTCGCGCATTTGGTAGATACCGTCCAGGTCAGGGACACAGTTCTCTCGAAAGCCTGGAAGAGCCCAGGCCCAAATACTACCCCCTTGAGCACCAAGCTGTTCAGCTAGGATCAACCTTCTTTCTTCGCCGTTGTGTGTTCGCACTCCAATTTTCATAGGTTCATCCTTCCTTATTGTAGTGTTTTGAGGTTCTCATCTAAAGATGAGGGGGAGAAGCTGCAGGGACGCTCCTCTAATGGCGAACATCGATTGAATGGTATTCGTGAGTCCGCCTTCATCCTCAATGAAAGCCTCCAGGTTCACCGTCTGCACGGACGCCCTCGGGGGCACTAGGGTAGTAAAGCGAATGATAATGAGCCCTCGTGCAAGCACTGTCCCTTGCCAGTGAACGGAATCCTGCTCAATGTTCACTTCTCCAGAGGAAGCATAGAGTGTGCTAGGGAGCAGCATCAGGGGAGAGGGAGGCTTGCAGGAAACAGTGGCACCGATAGGGGCATCTCCCGTGTTGGTTAAACGGATGGTGTGTGTTACTGTGCCTCCTGGGAGCACCTGAGTTGGTTGAGAAGATATCTCCGAATGGCAAAGATCTCCTCGTTTTACGGTGATGGGGGAGGAAAGAAGAAGGGGAGGACCATAGCTATCGTGAACGAAAGCAGTGTTGGTGATGCAGGTGCCATTAGGAGTATTCTTGGGAATATACACTTGAAATTGTAATACGTGTCCTTCTCGGGAGGCAAGCGCTCCGTTCCAAAGTATCGTCCTCTCCGCCGGGTTATAAGTGCCCCCTTCAAGAGTGCCTGTGATTAATTCTGTAAAAGAGGGAAGGGGATCTGAAATGACGAGGTATGGAGCCAAGTAAAGGCCGGCGTTCGAGACGGTGATAGTGTAAGTGAAAGAAGACCCTGCCAGGACTTGGGGAGAAGAGGAAATCTTTTCCCCGACGAGGCCAACGCTGTTGACAAGGATCCTTGTTTGCAGCGTATTCATGAGCCGCCCCTGTTCAAAAACCGTTGCCGTTTGGGTGATCCAAGTGTTTATAGGCAGGTTGTCGGTGACGTTTGCTTGGTAGCGGATCTCTACTCCTGAGGGGTTTAAAGGTACTGTGCCGTGCCATTCGATCTGGCGGCTTTGTTCGTTGTAAGTAGCACCTGCTCCTTGGAGGCTCCCCGAGAGGTAGGAGAGCTCAGGAGGGAGAGGAATCACAAGGCTGGTGTTTGTGGAAGTAATGTCCCCCGTGTTGATGAGATGCACGGTGAAAGTGATCGTTCCTCCCGCCAGAACAGTTTCTGGTGAGGCAGTTATGCGCGAAGTGGCGAAAGAGGGGCTCGAAATCGTGGATGTAACAGTCCGTTGATGAATGGCAAAACCATCATCGATCCAGGCAGTATTCGTAATAGTGGTTAAAGGCGGGAGAGATTCATTTACGCGCACGTCGTAAGAGACGATATGACTAACAGCATTACGCGTACTGCTATGTTTCATCTCCAAGAGCAAGCCGTCGTGGATAGAGTGATTCGAGGGGGAGCCGTTGAAAAGATATAGAACTCCTTTGCTTCCGTCTTGGTTTTCGATGCCCACTGTGGCAGAACTCCCCAGGCCTCTGTCTCCTGTCATTTTAAGGTATTGGAAAAGAATGCGGTTAGTGCCTTCATAGAGAATGACCTCGAATGTTTGGGGCAAAGATTCTCCATAGGGGTAAACCTGGTGCCACTCGATTACGGCGTAGCGATTTGGCTCTTGGCCAAAGGTGGCCATATAGACTTTGCCTGACTCTGCCCCAGGGCGGAGGTCATCCCAGAAAGGAGCAATGAAGGCGTTGGGTTCTTCTGGGCGAGGAATGGAAACGTTCGAATAGCTAGAATTACATTTTTCGAAGAGAATCATTCCATTGCTATTGACATAAATCTGCGAATAGCTCTGCCCATAAAACTCAAAGTTAAAGCCCAAGTCCAAAGGGCCCACACACGAATCGTCTCCCAGGTTCAAGGATGTTCCCCCTGTTGCGTCTATCCAGTTGAAAGAAGGCTCTTCAACCCCATCGGATGTCCCAGGAGGCAAACTCCCTTCCCATTCAATGCGCTTCAAAGTGGGGTTGTACGTGCCGCCTACTACGCTTCCACTGATATACGTGGTGTACGTGGGAATAGGGTCGATAAGGGAAGCATGAGGAATGGTGTAGGGAGAATCGTTGATGATAGCGACCGAGTAATGCAATGTATCCCCAGGAGCTACACGGGCTTTGTTTACCTGTTTCGTCGAAGCACTCAGAGAGGGTAATGCTACATATGCATGGGTACTCAAGGTAAGAGGCGCACACCCGCCGTTATCAAGGAGTACTGTGCTGGTAACCGTCGTGCCACTGGGCGTATCCGCTTGGACTTGGGCAAGGAAGGAAAAGGAGAGTTTCCCTTGCGGTGGGATGGATCCCTCCCATGAGAGGGTGCGGGATGAAGGGTTATAGTGTGCTCCCCCTGTAATGGAGCCTTCGAGGTAGTTGAGCGCGCTTGGAAATGTATGTTGCCAACTTGCCGAGATGGTGGTTGTTTCGGGATTGTTGAGCGTAAGGGTATAGGAGAGAATGTCTCCAGGGTGTGAAAGAGTATAGGGGGCGTTGTTTACTAGGAAGCGAGAACGGTTTAGAGGGGAGTCAATATCCATGAATTCGATCGCCTCGGCTGGCGATTGCTGGTCGATACCCCCGATGACGTAGAACTTGCCATCGGCATAGACCCCTATAGCGCCAGTTCGTCTGCTAAAGTGAAGGCTCGGGAAGACAGTCCACCGATTTGTGAGGGGGTCATAGCGCTCGACAGAGGCGAGGCCATCCAAAAGTTTGCCTCCTCCAGCTACAAAAATGTGGCGCCCATCGGTAGCCATAGCGAAGCTATGCCTTCCCTGGTGCATCGATTGGAGGATGGTCCAGGAGTCACTCTGAGGATCATAGCGAAGAAGACTCTTTTGTTCAGGCCATCCCCCAGCTAGGTAGATGGCTCCATTGAGGCTGACGGCTTGAGCAAAGGCAACCCCAGTACCCGGGATGTTGGCGATTCTAGTCCATTGATCAAAGTAAGGGTCATACACGTAAGCTTTGTTGCTTGCCCCTTCGGCACTGTTTCCGCCAAAGATGTAGATCTTGCCGTCTAAAACCGCTGTGGCCATTCCACTTAGGGGAATGGGGAGAGGGGTACCGGAGCTCCACTGATCTTCAGCCGGGTCATAGATTTCAACTGTATTGACATAATTCCCAGGGGCTGTTTCGGAATAGCCTCCTAAGAGATAGAGTTGCCCGTCTAATAGAGCGATCCCACTATTGGCTGTCGCACTCGGTTTTGGAGAGCCTCTGTACCATGTTCCTGAGACTAGGTCGAGGATCTCGACCACATTCGTGACAGTGTCGGAATTATTATGGCTATAGTATCCCCCTATCGTATAAATAGAGCATCCCAAGGCGGCACCGGATAACCGAGAGCGGGGGGTGGGGGGGTTGGGCAATTCTTGCCAAGGAGGGACAGCGATTGCCTCGACGGTCCGGATAATTTCATCGGGGCCAGCATTCTGGGGAGAGATATGCGCTGTAATGATGTGTGTTTCCTGAGGAGCAGCGGTGAGGGGTATCTCAAGCATTAGGCGAAGATCGATGTCTTCGCAAGGGGAGAGGGGACGGGTCTGGGTGATGGGAACAGAGTTTGTCATCTGGGCGAACCAAGCTGGCCAGGCGGAATCTGCCGATAAGCGGTATGTTTGAGAAAGGGGCCTAGTATCCTGGTTAACGAGTTGGAGAGCGTAGGAGGTGTGGTGCCCTAAAAGTACCCCCTGGGTAGAAGGGTGAATCCGAATCTGGGTGTGAGGAAGTTTTGCTTGTGAGAGCAGGGTAAGCAGCTTTTCGAATGCTTGTTGGCGGGCGGAGGTAGGCCCAATGCCTTCTAGGCCAAAGCTTAGATAGATGATCGAGTTCTGGCAGTTTTCGATATAGAGGCCGACAACTTCGCCGGATTCATAGCGCAGGATGGGCTGGGCGAATGCGTCGGTAGCCGAGATCAAGTCAACAGAGTTCTGGTTTCGAGCGCTGTCGTTTGTGTTTAGAGAAAGCCGGATCCCTGCGAGCGGTCCCGTAGGGGTGCCAAGTAGGTCCCCTAGCCCGCCGTCATCGGGCAAATAGCTTGCGTGGAGGTATTTAGCATAGTTCTGGGGGGCACACCCACATTGCCAATCCCAGTAGCCGATGTCTTGGCCACTAATGAGTAGTTTGCCACCCTGGTCAAGATAGGCTCCTAAAGCATCCCAGGCATTGATATACCCAGGAGAAGTGAGGGGTTGAACCCAAATGACTATGTCATATTGTCGAAGGTCATCAACAGAGGGGTTATCCGTCGGAAATTTGCGGACGAGTCGCTCGTCGTAGCCGTAGAGTGCGGTATTAAGCAATGATTGATAGTATCTAAGCTGGCCGCTGGTGAGCCAAGCATCGGCATCGACTAGAAGGATTTTAGGGGCAGTCAGAAGCTCGCTATTTACCGTTGTGTTTGCCCCGTCGCGCACATGAACCTGGCCCACTTCTATCCCTCGGTAGCCAGGGTTCAGCGGTCGAATTCGAAGAGTGTACGTACCCACTGGTACAGTAAGCGAGTAGAATCCCTGAGCGTTTGCCTGAGTGGTGAGAGGAGTGCCCAGCACCGAAATAAGGATATCGGGCAGAGTATCTGAACCTGGACAGGTGATTTGCCCACGGATAACCCCTTTGGGTTGAGGGGTAAGGGCAAAGTCGAGCTGGGTGACCATCTGGCTTTTAATCTCAATGTTGTGAGCGACCTCATCAAAATAGCCAAAGTGAGAGGCAGTGACATCGTAAAAGCCTGTTGCCACGGAGAAGGAATAAGTTCCATCGGATGCAGTGGTTGTTCGGGCTTGACCTCCTGTGGAGAGGTTCCTCATAATGATGGTAGCCCCTCCAATGGGCGCGCCTGTTTCGGCGTCGCGTACGCATCCGCGGAATGTTCCCCCTTGAAAGACCGTGCTCACAGCCTGGAAAGCATCGATGAGACCATACCCATAGTCATTATCCTCTCCAGGGGTCCCCAAGTCTTTGGCAGTGCTGGTGATGATATATTCTGTTGCTTCGATACTGAGAGTATGGTTTGAAGCCTCTTGGATAAGAGCCATGAGGCCAGCAACATGGGGAGTAGCCATCGAGGTTCCCTCTAGGACTCCGTAGAGGCCCCCAGCGATGGTGGAGCGAATGTTGACACCAGGGGCAACAACTTCTGGTTTGATCTCTCCCCATGGAGAGGGACCGCGGCTGCTAAAGGGCGCTATTTCGTCTTGAGCATCGACGGCTCCTACAGCAAAGGCGTGCGGGAAGCTCGCTGGTGCATTGATCGTCTGTGAGCTGGGGCCCGAGTTTCCGGCAGCCCAGACGGTGAGGATTCCGGCGTTTTGAAGAGCGAGAAGGTCTTGGTAAAAGGTAGAGTCCCAACCATTTTCGCTTCCCCAGGAATTATTGACGATATCGGGAGCCTTGGAGGGATCCGGATTCTCGCCATGTAGGTCTGTGGGAGCGAGGATCCATTGAAAGCCTGCATGGATCCATTCGTCGGTGGTCTCTCCGTTATCGTCAAAGACTTTGACGGCAATCCATTGAGCTCCAGGAGCGACACCCACAATGTTTTCTCCATCTTCAGTGGACCCAAGGATGATACCCATTGTGTGGGTGCCATGGTCTGACCAAGCGCTGACGTGAGGACGAGTGGGGCCAGGAGCATTGGGATAAGTGCCCGTTGCATCGAACCAGTTGTAGTCGTGTGTGGAAGCTGCGGGATTGGCCGGGTTATAGCCGCGATATTTGCGCTGAAGGGCTGGGTGTGTCCAATCAACACCAGAGTCCATATTGGCAACGACCACGCCTCTCCCTGTGATCCCCAAGGCGTTCCAAACTCGGTCTGCCCCTATATGGGTGATGTTCCATTCTATGTTTTCGGTGGAGAGTGCTTTTGTTGGGGGAAGCTGATGAGTGCGGTTAGGCAAAAGAGCCGCGACTTCTGGGCGCCTGGCTAGTTCTAGGGCAGCGTGCAGGTCTCCATCTACGGCGAAGCCGTTAAAGATCCAGTAGCTTTTATAACGGCTGATATGCCCTTTCTGTAAATTGCTTTCGAGTAATGGAATTAGCCCCGCCTGGGAACGTTGGGCTGTTGCTTGAAGACGGGCGACAATGAGCTGGCGGCGAGTCTGGATGTTCGAAGTGCTACAGAGGCTGGCCAAGGTAGCTTGCTTTTTGAGGTAAACCAAAAAGGTCGTGGACTTGGGTTTGGCAAGCCCTTGCCGTGAGGCTTCTTTTTGGGCTTGTAAAAGTTGTTTGAGTAGCCGGGGATCTATTTTAGCTCTAGCCTGAACAGGAAGTGAGTTTAATGCACGCAGAGCGCTCGTTTTGCTATCTGCGAGGGGCTTGGATAAAGACGGATTCTGGGCAAGGACAGGTAAGGCTAAGATAAAGGTGAACAGCATCAATGTGAACAGAAAACGCCTCATCAGAAGCTCCTCTTGGCAAGATAGCGCTTGACTTTTTTCATTTTACACGCCAAGCTTAGCTGTGGCAATAGGGAAGATTGCTGAAAAGGCCAAGTTCACGATATATTTACGTTTTTATAGAGCATTTTATGTTAGAATTGGGTGGATAGTTAAGCGCGAAGGGGGAGGGATAGCATGTCCAAACCCAAGATTCTAGTGGTCGATGATGATCCTGGAATTTGCGAGACGATGATGGATATTCTCATGTTGGAAGGGTATCACGTTCAAGTAGCTTCCCAGGGGGAGGAAGCAATCGCCAAATGTCGAGAAGAAAAATATGACGTGATCCTTCTTGATATCCGGATGCCTGGGTTGGATGGAGTGGAGACGTTAAAGGAAATCAAGCGGATCTCTCCTTCAGTACGGGTGATTATGATTACAGGATATGAGGTGGGAGAATTGGCTGCTCGGGCAATGGAGGAGGGGGCGGAGGCTGTCTTTCGCAAGCCTCTTGATGTAGCGACTTTTCTTCCTGTCCTTCTGGCTTCTGATGATGTATCGGGAATATTTGGGATGTGAGGCGGAGAATGGATAGCCTGCGCAAGCTTCAAGTTTTGGCCGCCGAGTTCGAGAGACTTGGGGAGCAGGGTGTGCGCTCGGCAAAGGAGATGGCCGAGTTGGTTCTTTCTTTGCAGGAGGATTTCAGGCAGCTTACGCGTCAGCGCAAAGAGCTCTCTTCGTTGTACGAAGTGGCCCGAGATCTCACTGGAGCCTCGGAGCTTGGTTGTTTGTTAGAGTCGATCATTGACAAAGCTCTTGAATTGGTCAAGGCGGAGAGAGGCTTTGTTGTGCTGGCGCGGCCGGAGGGGGGGTATTATGTTGCCGCTGCCAGGCGTTTCGATTCCGCGGCGCTCGATGCCCAGAAAGAGGGTTTTAGCTCTAGTTTGATCGAACGCGTCTTGCAATCCCGTGAACCGATTTTAACAACGAATGTCCAGGCAGATGAGCGGTTTGAGCTAAGCCAGAGCATCATCCTTCAGGATATTCGCTCTGTTCTAGCTGTGCCTTTGATCGCTCGTGGGGAGTTGCTAGGGGCGATTTATGTGGATACTCGGATGGAGACAAGGCATTTTTCTGAGGCGGACTTGCGGCTTTTGCAGATGATGGCAAGCCAGGCTGCTATGGCCATTCGTGGTGCCAAGCTATACGAGGATCTGAAAGAGAGTAATGAGCAATTGCAATCCACGTTGGAAGAACTGCGTGAAGCCCAGGAGCAGCTTATTCAGGCAGAGAGGCTCGCTGCGGTGGGTCGCCTGGCTGCTAGTGTGGCCCATGAATTGCGCAGTCCTCTAATGGTGATGCGTAATAGCCTGTATTACCTTGAACGCCTTGTTTCGCTGGGCAAATTGGATAATCCCGAGATCTTGCGGCGCTACTTTGGCAAGCTTGATGCTGAAATCGAGCGGCAGAGCAAGATCATCAACGATTTGCTTTTCTTTTCGAGGAATCGACCGCGTCGGTTAAGTGACGTGGATGTGAATGCCCTTCTTGAAGAGACACTTTTGCGGGTTTCTATGCCTGAATCTATTACTGTGCACAAAGAGTTGGAACCTTCCCTTGGCCCTCTGCGGGCGGATGGCGACCAGCTTCAGCAGGTCTTTTTGAATCTCATTACGAATGCCGTCCAGGCGATGCCTGAAGGAGGCGTTTTGACTCTGCGCAGTAGGGCAGAGGAGGGAGGATATGTGGTTATAGAGGTGAGTGATACCGGCGTGGGCATCCCTGAGGAGAATATAGATAAATTGTTTGAACCGTTTTTTACGACCAAGCCCTCTGGTATCGGTTTGGGGCTTTCGGTTGTGCAGAGCATTGTAGAAGGCCACAAAGGGTACGTAAGAGTTTCCTCTACACCCGGAGAGGGGACGACGTTTTCCGTCTTTCTTCCCTTGCAGCTGATTGGCTGATAGGGGAAGATGCTCGGTGGAGTAAATGATTATAGGGCGTCGTTTTGCAGGGCTGGAGATCGTTGAGCTAGTAGGCCTCGGTGCTGCGGCTGAAGTCTATCGAGCAGTGGATGCCCAAGGCCGTACAGTTGCCGTCAAAGTGCTTTCTGAACGGGCTGAGCCAGGCTTGGTGGCTCGTTTTGTTCGAGAAGCGCAAGCCCTTGTCCAGCTTGCCCATCCCAACATTGTGCGGATGTATGCAGCAGGGCAAGAAGAGGGCTTGCGTTATATTGTTATGGAACTGATGGAGGGAGGTAGCCTTAAGGAGCGATTGCAGCGAGAGGGGAGGTTGGAATGGCAAGAGGCCGTGCGCATCGCCCAGGAAGTTGCCCGTGCCCTTGCGCATGCTCATGATCGCCAGATTGTCCACCGGGATGTCAAACCAGGAAATGTGCTTTTTAGCCGAGATGGCCAAGCCAAATTGACGGACTTTGGCCTGGCTCGGTTACTCGGTGTCTCACAGATGACGCGTACAGGTACGGTCATTGGCACTGTTTCTTATCTTTCCCCTGAACAGGCTGCGGGGCAGCATGTGGATGGCCGCAGTGACCTCTATTCTTTGGGAGTTGTGTTATTTGAGATGGTTGTGGGGCACCCCCCATTCGTGGGAGATTCCCTCACAGAGGTGCTTGCCCAACACTTGCATCGTTCCCCTCCTAGACCTTCGACGCAGGTTCCTGATCTGCCTCCTGCCTTGGATGCGCTCATCTTACGGCTCTTGGAAAAGGATCCGGCCCGGCGGTTTCCTAGCGCTGGGGAGCTAGAAGAAGCTCTGGCCGAGTGTTTGCAGAGGCCTTTTGTTTCTGTAGCAGTTCCTTTGTCCTCCGAACGGCCGAGAGTTTTGCCTCTTGTGGGGAGAAAGACAGAGCTAGAGATTCTAGAGAACGCTCTAAAGCGGGCTGCTCTTGGGAGGGGGACTGCGCTCTTGCTCGCTGGTGAAGCCGGCATGGGAAAGACGCGCCTCATCCACGAAGTGGAACGCTTGGCAGAGGCGCAGAATGCTCTCTTCCTCAAAGGGGATTGCCTCTATAGCGATGTGCCCGACCCTTATGCTCCATTTGTCGAGATCTTGCGCGCGCTGGAGCGCCGATATGGTTTTATGTTGGGGTTTGCCTCCGAGGATGATAGCTCCATTGTGAAGCTTTACCGGGAGATCGCTGGCATCCTTCATTTAGATGCTTCGTCTCCTGCTCCTGCGTGGTTGAATCGGGCCTCTCCTCTTGATGCCCAGGCGCATGTTTTTGGGTTGATGGCTCGTTTCTTTGGGGCTTTGGCTGAACAATGGAGCCTCGTCTTGGTGTTGGATGACATGCAATGGGCAAGCCCAACGGCTTTGCAGTTGTTTCATTATCTTGCACGGGATGTAGAGGGGAGAAGGGTCTTTTTACTTGGGGCATATCGTCCCGAAGATGCACTCGTGTCGGATGAGGGGAAACCCCATCCTTTGCGGGATGTGCTTCGTAGAATGAGTCGCGAGCATTTGGGCCAAGTTCTTACTCTTGGTCCTTTAGACGATGCGGATATGGAGGAGCTCGCCGCAGCCGCATTGGGCGCTGATCGATTAGATTACACTCTTGTTGAATTTCTTTGTCGTGAGGCCAAAGGAAATCCCTTCTATCTTTTGGAGATGCTGCGTCTGCTTCGGGAGCAGGGCCTCTTACAAGAGAAGGGAGGGGTTTGGAACCTTGTTTCCGTTCCTTCAGAGGGGCTTTTGCCCGAGACGATCATGGATCTCATTATGCGTCGGGTAGATCGTGTCGAAAAAGGCCTTCGTGAGCTGCTTGATTGGGCGGCAATTGGGGGATATCGATTAAATGTCGATCTCCTTTCCGCTATCCTACAAAATCCCCCCCTTACATTACAGCGTCAGTTGTACACTCTGGAACGAGATTATGCTCTTATCGTTTCCGATCGGGAGGGATATCAGTTTTCCCATCCCAAGGTGCAGCAGGCGATCTATGAATCAATGCCCCTTCCCCTGCGCCGCCAGAGTCATCTCTTTGTTGGGAGAAAGCTTGAAGCCTTTGCTGATACTGACCCCTGGCCTTATGTTTACGATCTTGCGCGCCATTTTGGGCTGGGTGGGGATGAGGAGAAAGCGTATCGTTATGCCTGCTTGGCAGCGGAGAGAGCCGAGGCCGAGTTTGCTGTTGAGGAGGCGGTAAACTATCTCCAGCAAGCGCTGGAGCTATGGGCGCGGGTAGATCTAGGGCACCCTGCTAAGCGATTGGCATTGCTACATCGTCGCGGTAAGCTCCTCCTTCTCATGGGAAGGGCAGAGGGTTTTCAAGATTTGGAAGATGCCTTGGAATTGAGTCGCGAAATTCGGGATGTGCATGCCGAAGCGTGTGTTTTGCTTGACTTGGGAGTTGCTCATGGCCGCAGGGGAAGATGGAAGGAAGCCCTTTCCTTTGGTGAGCAGAGCTATCAGCTTGCTCGAGAGATTGAGGATCAAGAACAGCAGATAGCGGCATTGCTGATGAAGGGTTTCTTCCTTTTTGAGAGTGGCTCTTGGCAGGAGGCACTGCAGACGTTGACAGGGGCGCTAGAGCTCGCTCAAGGAAATGAACTGCTTAGTGCGCGTCTTTGGGGCAACTTGGGCATCATCCTGGATGCTCAGGGAGAGTACGAGCGAGCAATAGAGTACTATCAACGGAGTGTGGAGACTTTTGCGCGTCTACAGCAGCCTTTGGATGAAGGGAGGGGGCTCAATAACCTAGGGTTTGCCTTCCAGCGCTTGGGTCGCTATCGCGAGGCTAGGGAGTGCTATCAACAAGCGTTAGAGCGCTTTCAACGTGTTGGGGATGTTCATGAACAAGGTGTTGCGTATCTTCACATGGCGGAGGTTGCTTTGGCTCAGGGGCAGAGAGAGGAGGCACGCGAGCACTGCCGCTTGGCGAACCGTCTTTTTGAGCGAGAGGGGTTCTCCCTGGGGACTGCAGACGTATATCGGGTGTATGCAGGGATCGCTCGCCAGGAAGGGCGCTGGACTGTGGCTGAGCGGTATTTGCAAGAGGCGCTGGGCATCTATGAAGAGCATGGGGATCGCTTGAATGCTGCTGAAACCCATCAGGAAATAGGCTCGTTGCTTAAGGAGATGGGGGAGGAGCGCCGGGCAGAGGAAGAGTTGGATCGCTCGAGGACGATTTTCCAGGGATTGAGGGGAGGGGAGGGGATTCAGGAGGATAACCCTGGCGGGTAGGGAGCAATCCCCGAAGCGGGGCCCAATTGTGCGAGGTGCTCTGAGATGCTTTGTTCAGTTAGGGGATGTTTCAAGTGGGGAGCGATATCGGCGAGAGGAACGAGCACCGTAGCACGCTCTAGTGTTCCTGGATGTGGGATGATGAGATCGGACGAGCAGAGGCAGAGCATGTCATAGAAAAGAATATCAAGGTCAATAGGGCGAGGTCCATAGCGGACGGTGGGAACTCGCCCCATCTCTTTTTCAATGGTTTTGAGTACCTTGAGCAGGGCTTGAGGAGAATAAGGGGTTTCGATGAGGCAGGCTGCATTGAGGAATCGGGGCTGTTCCTTAATGCCCCAGGGCTCGGTTTCGTAAAGGGGAGAAAGGGAAAGAACCCTGTTCCCCTTTTCTTCTAGTTTTGTAATAGCCTGGTGGATATTTCTCTCCCTTGACCCCAGGTTGGCTCCCAAGCCAAGAAAAACTTGCTTCATCGGTATCCAGCTCTGACGATGGCGTCGGTCATTTTTGCTACCCGGGCGATCGCCTGAACGTCATGGACGCGGACAATATCAGCGCCGTTGCGCACAATGCTTACGGCAACGGCTGCGGCTGTGCCCTCGAGCCGCTCCTCAGGGGGTAGGTCGAGAGTGTAGCCAATGAAAGATTTGCGGGAGGGGCCGAGGAGGATCGGAAAGCCTAGTACGCGTAGCTCATCTAAATGATTGAGTAATTGGAGATTCTGCTCAACTGTTTTACCAAAGCCGATACCAGGGTCGATGATGATTTGTTCGGGCGCGATGCCAAACTGTAAAGCCTGGGCGACCAGTTGCCGTAGCTCGCGAAGAATATCGGCCATAAGGTCATCGTAGTGAATCCCTATATAGCGTCCTCCGAGGCGATCTTCCTGGGCAGCATTCTTGGGTTTGCTTCGGTTATGCATGAGAACAACGGGTACAGCACGTCGGGCTACTAGAGGACCCATTCGGGGGTCCATCTGCAAACCCCAGACGTCGTTGACCAAGTCGGCGCCCGCATCCAGGGCGGCTTCGGCAACAGGGGCTTTGTATGTGTCGATAGAGATGGGAACATCTGTCAGAGTTCGCAGTTTGCGGATGACAGGCTCAGTGCGTGCGCGTTCGGTCTCGGCACCGATGGGAGAAGCTCCGGGGCGAGTAGATTCTCCTCCTATGTCAATAATGTCAGCCCCTTGATCGATAAAGGCTAGCGCTTGTTCAACGGCTTTATCGATCATTTCCGCCGGGGAAGCGTCGCGCAAGAGTCCGTCTCCAGAGAAAGAATCTGGAGTGACGTTGATAATGCCCATGATGTATGTTCTTTCGCCCCAGAAAAACTCTCTAGAACCTATTCGGCAAGAGGGCGCAACATATCTTTGGGTGTACTGATCTAGAGCAGTAGAGAGCTCTTGTGCCATTTCCTGAAGGCTGGGAAGAGGTTGGGCTTTTAGGTTCTGAATGACTCGCTTTAATGTGCGTTCTGTGGTAAGGAGAAGTGCATCAGTGGTTTCCTCTTTGCTGAAATAGATGCTTCCAGAGATAGCTGCTTCTCCTCCTTTGGCAAGCATCTCTTGTTTAAGAATGTTTGCAGCGGCAAAGCCAACTCGCTCAAGTTTAATCAGGTAGAAACGCCCTTTCGGAGTCATAATTGTAACGCCTTGAGGATCCACCCCTATAGTTTGGAGCTCCTTGGAGAGTTCCTCAGAGGAGTCGCAGCGGAGGAAGCGAACATTATAACGGCTCACGGCTGCCCTCCCATTTCCTGGATCATCTGCTTGACTTTTTCCTTCCAGACAGGGTCTTGAGATAGCTCCAAGTACCGTTTGAAAGCGGCCAGGGCCTCTTCCCTTTTGTTTTGCATTTTGTAGACGCTACCCAGCCCCAAGTAAGGTTCCGCAAGTGAGGGATTAATCTCCTGGGCCCGACGAAACTCGCTGATGGCTTCATCAAGTTTGTTGAGCGCTACAAGAACGCCCCCCAAGTTGTAGTGAATCTCTGCATCGTTAGGGCTTTGTGTAAGGGCAGTGCGGAAGGCTTTTTCCGCCTCTTGAAGCTTTCCTTGCCGGTAGTAGACAACCCCAAGGTTAGAACGCGCATCAACATATTTGGGATCTAACTCGAGGGCTTTATTGAAGTGTTCCTCTGCTTTGGTAAATTGATCTTGTTGGGCGTAGACGTTCCCTAAAAGAAAGTGAGCTTTGGCAGAGTTTGGCGTGGAACGCAAAACTTCTTCGAGTTTGGAGATCGCTGTTTCCCAGTCCTGGGCATCGATGGCTTTTTGTGCTTCTTCAAGAAGAACCTGTGAATCACTAGAGGGAAGGGGCGTGGTGGATGAGGAGCAACCCATCCCTACCCAGAGGGTAAGAGCAAATATAAACCCAAAGGCAAGGATGCGAAGGGTTTTCTTCATGATATCTGGCTCCTTTATCATCCTCCGGTGACGCAAGGCTTATCGATGAGGGAAAGAAACTCGGCTCTGGTTTCTCTCCTTGTCAAAAAGATTCCCCTATTTGCCGAGGTGACGACTAGGCTACCTGGTTTTTTGATTCCTCGCATTGTCATGCAGAGGTGCTCTGCTTCTACAACGACACCCACCCCATAGGGTTGGATGTACTCCATTATGGCGTCGGCAATCTGGGATGTGAGGCGCTCTTGTAGTTGAGGACGCCTGGCAAAGATCTCGACGACGCGAGCGAGCTTGCTGATGCCAACGACCTTTCCCTTGGGGATATAGCCGATGTGTGCCTTGCCGTGAAAGGGGAGAAGGTGATGTTCGCACATGGAATAAAAAGGAATGTCGCGCAGAATCACCATCTCTCGGTGGTCTTCTTCAAAACTGACGCTGAGGACACTGGCTGGATCTTGGTGAAGTCCAGCAAAGATCTCGGCATACATATCGGCGATGCGCTCGGGGGTGCGCAAAAGACCTTCGCGGTCAGGATCCTCTCCGATTGCAATAAGAATCTCGCGGATAGCGCGACGAATCCGCTCCTTGTCGATGGCCTGAGGACTGATCTCGTTCATTGTTTAGGCTCCAAGATAATGATACGAGTTTCCTCGGGGAGTTGCCCTTTGGTGATTTTCAAGGTTTCCACTTTTGTTGGTTTTTCAACAGCCATCTCTTTGAGAAAACGTGAAGCTGTCTCTATTCGGGCTTTGATCCCCGGGATTTTATAATGCATAGGGATGACGATCTTGGGTTCCAGCAGGTTCACTACCTCTGCTGCGCGGGTGCCTGTCAAGGTAGTTCTTCCACCCACTGGGATAAGTAAGATATCGATATCGTTAAACTGTTCAATCTGCTCTTGAGAGGGGATATGACCCAGATCCCCCAAATGACAGATAGTGAGGTCCTCGAACTCTATCAAATAGGCTGTGTTTTTGCCTCTTTCTTGACCTTTTCTGGTGTCGTGATACGTGGCAACGCCAATGACAAAGATGCCTCCTACCTCATATTCCCCTGGCCCGGAGATGATGTAAGGTTTCCCTCTAATAGCCTGGACGTGGTTGTGGTCTGCATGTTGGTGGCTGACGGTAACGATCGTTGCGCTGATCCGAGGAAGTTTCAGACCGATCTCCGGGCTGTAAGGATCTGTGACGACCGAGCGTCCGTGGTCTCGTAAACGAAAACAGGATTGACCATACCAAGTGATTTCCATGTTGCAAACTATCTCCTCGTGATTGCGAGGTTATTCTCACTGCTTCAGGGAAGGATTGAGGACGATTTGAGCACGGGATCGTTGTTGGGCAAGCCATTTCTCAAAGGCTTGCTGTTGCACCATAGGCCAAAGTTCCTCAGGGACTGGGCGCTTTGCTGCTACCTCAATGACTTGAATGATATGGTAACCAAACTCACTACGTACAATGCCACTGATTTCACCTGGCTGGAGGGAGAAAGCGGCTTGATCAAAGGCGGGGGGCATTACCCCGCGGGGAAGGAACCCAAGATCTCCTCCGTTGGTTCGAGTGGTCTCGTCCTCGGAATATTCCTGGGCAAGACGTGCAAAGTCTTCTCCACGTTGTAGCTTTTGTAATACCTGGCGAGCCGCGTTCTCTTGGGAGAGAAGAATGTGGCGTACGTGGACTTGGGGAGCCTCGCGGGGGACGGAGGCCGTGACGTGATCCCGAACAGCTGTAGTGATTAAATCCATCCGCACTTGCTGCTTCAGTGCCTCAATGGTGAGGCCATTGGCTGCCAGCCACTTTTGGAAACGGGCTTCATCGGAGCCTTTCATGCGGGTGATCTGCTCTTCTACTTGTTGTTCTGTTATCTGAATGCCCAATTTGGCTGCTGCCTGTTCGATGAGTATTTGGTCGATCATCCATTGAAGCACTTGGGCACGCAGTTGCTGGAGCGCTTTTTCCCCTTCTGGGCTCTGGGGGTCAAAGCCGGGCTGTTTAGCAAAGTAAACTTGGGCTTGGGAAAGGCGCTGTTCGTAATCGGCCATCTGGATGGCTTGGCCATTGACAAGGGCTGCAACAGCTGGGTCGAAAGGCGTTAGGGTTGGCGACGCTTCGGTTTTGGTCGTGAGCGCCTGGGTGGGGGTAGGAGGAGGCGTTGGCGACCAAAGGGGCTTGGCTGTAGGCATCTTCTCTGGTGGTGGAAGAGTAGGCGTTGCCTCTGCCGGACTCGCCGGTGGGGAGATCTTTGGCTGGGCAGTCGGCGAGGCGATAGGAGAGCTTCCAGGTAGGCTCGTACAGCCGCTTAGGAGGGTAGCCAATGTTATGAGCAAAAGGATTATCTGGCTTTTCATTTACCGGGAGACCTTCTTTCAAATGTTTTTTTACATGTGCTGGGAAGGTGCGTAGTGATTTAACCGAGCAAAGATTGAACTAGGGGCTCTTGGCCGATGGATCGGCGTCAAGGGCTCCAGTGCTGTAAAGCAGGGAAGGATTTGATCTTTTCCTCTGGCCAACCCAGCATGTGGCATTTTTCCCAGATATAGTAGCAATATGTATCAAAGGAAACGCCGCCAGGGCAGCGATGGTCGACATGGGGAATAAATCCTCCTTCGGCAACAGCGGGTTCCAAGCGTTCGAGTTCTTTAATAATGGCTTCTCGGCCCTCGTAAAGGACAAACTTGTTGAACCCCCCGCGGATCAGGAGATCCCGGCCATACTCTTTTTTAAGGGCAACCGGGTCGTTCCCTGCATGGACTTCCAGAGGGAACATGCAGTTCAACCCTACGTCCAGCCAGAGGGGGATGAGCTTTTGTACGTTGCCATCACAATCTGTCCAGATGACGTCGATGCCGTGTTGGCGAAGCATGTGCATAACAGGACGCATGTGGGGCATGATGCGCTCTGCAAAGAAGCGAGGGTTAAGAATGGGACCGCTATTGAAGCAGATGTCCTCCCAGCCGGCGGCGGCATCGAATTGCCCACGCACTAGGACCTCTGGTAAAAGCTGGAGGAGCATCTCAGAGAGATGGATGACCATCTCCTCAATAAGGTCTGGATCGTCCATGGATGTGTAAGCAAGGGTTTCAAAACCCATCCAATCTCGAATCCAGCCAATGAAAGAGCCAAAAGATGTGCTCACAGGGTTGGTACTCTTGCGGCTCATCTCTTCTTTTTCGCGGAGCTCTTCCTCCGGAATAACTCGGGCGGGGTGGTTGGGATCAAGGAACTCGTCGCGGAAGGCTTCCCAAGAGGCACGGTCATGAATGGGGAATTCGAGAAAGTGAGGGATAGTGCGGGTACCTGTACGCTGCTCTTGCCGTAGAACACCCAAACCGTCGCGAAAAGTAACAGTTGTTTCAGTCTCTTCCACAATTTCAATGGGACGTAAGGGGAGCGCTCCGATCCGGGCATTAAAAGTTTCAAACTGTTCGATGCCAAAGAACTCCTCTACCAAACGGTCTGGAATGGAGCCATCGGGCTGTTTGAAGGAAGCTGGAAGAAATCCTTCTTTCCACCAGTCTTCCTTGAGCTCAGGCCAGTAACCAAACTCCAAATGGGAGACATAGTCAACGTGCTGATAATGCATCGTACGGTTAAAGCGCTCTCGAGGCGTGAGCTCCGGTTCAAAATACCCCTCTCCCTGACGAATATCCATAGAGACCTCCAGCCTTTTTCTCAATGATACAAGGGAGCGGGAGTTTTGTCTAACAGGACTATGAGAGCAGGTATTGGAGGAGGAGCTGGATAGTTGCCTCAAGGCTATCACGGTGGGTTCGCTCGTAAGCATGACTGGCGTCTACTCCCGGCCCAATGAGCCCAACCCGTACGTTTCCCCCTGCCCTGAGAAAGGCGCTCCCGTCCGAGCCATAATGAGGATAGGTATCAACTTTGTAGGGAATATTGTGCTCTTCGCAGAGCTGGATGAGCTTTCTGCGCATTTCGAGGTCGTAGGGCCCTGTGGAGTCTTTGGCACAGATACCAACAGAGAATTCATCCGAGTTTTGATGTTCACCCGTTGTGCTTGCTGCCATGTCAATGACGAGAAGCTCGGTTGTCTCTGGAGGGATGCCGGCGGAGGCTCCGTGGCCTACCTCTTCGTAGTTGCTGAAGAAAAAGTGGGTCCGTTGGCGAGGTTGAAGGTCTGCTTCTCTGAGTGCAAGAAGGGCTCCATACATGGCAGCAACGCCGGCTTTATCGTCCAGGTGGCGGCTTTTGATAAAGCCAGTGTCGGTGATCTCGACGCGTGGGTCAAAGAAGACAAAGTCGCCTACGTCAATCCCCAAGGCCAGCGTCTCCTCTTTGCTCTTGGTACGTGCGTCGATACGCACTTCCATACGTTCGTCCTCGCGCTTTCCTTTACGCATCTCTTTGCTGGTGTGAATGCTGGGATTCACTGTTTGGATAGAGCCACGGTAGCGGCGCCCATTGCGTATGCAGTAGATGGTAACATTTTCCCCCTCGACGGCATTCCAGGCATATCCGCCTATTTGAGTGAGGAGTAGCCGCCCGTTGCTTTTTACCTCACGCACCATAGCTCCTAGCGTATCTACGTGGGCTACCACAGTACGAGGAGAGGTGCTCTGTTGTCCTTCTAGTGTGACGAGGAGAGCACCTTTGGTGGTCTCTTTTAGAATAAGGCCAGGGAAGTTCAAAGACTGCAAAAGACGGTAAAGATAGGCGTTCACTTCTTGGTGATAGCCTGTGGGGCTGGGAGTGTTCAAAAGCCCTGTGAGAAAATCCAAAACCCGGGGCATGTTTATTTGCATAGGCATGTTTCCCTCCTGGCCCAAGTCTCTTTGATCGACAATTTATTATACTTTGGGCAACGCAAAGACCCCGTAAAAAAGAGGTTATTTAGCGTCAACTATGATCTATGTGTACGTCACTTTGGGAAAGGTGACCATGAGGGGCAGGCGCTAGTCCTACCCCTGGGGTTCTCCTTCCCAATCTCGAAGCCCTGCAAGGGGCCCGAAGGGAGCCATGCTAACTGTAGGGTAAGAGTTAAAGATGAAATCTTTTTCCAGGTATGCTTTGCGCCACATCTTTTTGCACATTTCCTCGATGATGGGTCGGTAACGGGGATCTCCCGCCAGGTTACGCATGCAGTGGGGATCCTCTTGAAGGTTATAAAGCTCGTCAAAGTCAAACCCGTTGTAGACGTATTTCCATTCCTTTGTTAGCACAAAGCGCTGAGAATAATACAGCTCCACGCCATTGAACTGGCTGTAGACAGCATCGGGCCAGTCGGAGGGGGTTTCTCCCCTGAGCAAAGGGAGTAAACTACGTCCACTAGTTTGGGGCATGCTAGCGCCTGCCAGTTCTGCAAAAGTCGGAGCAAAGTCTGCGAGGGTAACGAATTCATCGACAACGCGACCAGGGTTAGCGATCCCTTTGGGCCAGCGCATGACACAAGGGATGCGGTAGCATTCATCGAAAGCGGCAACCCCTTTCATAAAGAGGCCGTGGGCCCCGACATAATCTCCATGGTCAGACATAAAGATGACCAAGGTGTTCTCGGCTTGCCCAGTCTTTTCTAGCGCGTCGAGAACCATGCCGAGGAAATCGTCCTGCATAGTGCAATAGCCCCAATAATGAGCGATAGCTTCTCTGTATTCCTCTTCTGTCAGTTGAGACCAAAAGCGTCTTTGCCGTTGGTAAATGCGGGGTTTGTCTTGAAGGTTGTCGTAAAAGCTGGGAGGCAGCTCTACTTGGGAAGGGTCGTACATTGTAGCGTACTTTTCGGGGATGATGTAGGGGTCGTGAGGCCCCGAGGGACCTATGAAGAGGCACCAAGGTTTGGACTGTTGAGCGAGATCATAGAGGGCTTGAATACCTGTTTGGACTGTAAGAAGATCGCCTGGGGTAAAGGGGTCTGTCTCTGGACGGGGCTCACTTGTGCCATAAAGGCGGTAGCGTCCCCAGCCTGGCCGCAGGAGTTCACCTCTGCGACGTGGAGCATTTTCCCCTGCGGCTTGGTGGGCAAATTCAAAGAACTGCTGAGCTCGGGGACCGTGTTGCTCTCCTCCGATAGCTGTAGCGCGGTATTGCTTCCAGCCTCGATCCTTGGGCTGTTCATCCCGGCAAACATGCCATTTCCCTGAAAAGGCCAGTTCGTAACCGTTCTGCTTGAGCACCTCACTGAATGTCACGATGCCGGCAGGGAGAGAGGTATGGATGGCCGTATCGGTGAGCACGTTATTAAAAATCCCATGGTGGCTTGGATAGAGCCCCGTCATGAACGTGGCCCTTGAGGGGCAGCAATGGGCTGCTATTGTATAAGTGTGGGAAAAACGGATACCTTCCCTAGCAAGGCGATCTGCATTTGGAGTGCGGCAGGGATGGTCTGGGTCCAATACAGCGCCCTGTTCTTGGTCGTTCATAAAGATAAGGATATTTGGTCTTGTCACTTCTGCCATTTTCCTCAAAGCTCCTTGTTTAGAATCCTTTTTCTTTCAGCAAGGCCAAAGTGCGTTCGTAGACTTCGAAATGTTCCCCTTCAGCCTCTTCTGGATCGACGAGTTTGAACCAAAGGGCACTTTTTTTCCTTGGGCCAGCAAGGTCTCGTCGGCTCTGGTGGAATTCGCTAAAGCGATCGTGCCAGACGACTTCATAGTCCTGAAGGAGGATGTATTCTCCGGCATATTTTTCGATGAATTTTTCCCGATTGTCTCGGTAGTAAAGGGCTTGCTCACAGGTGGAACGCAGCCAAGCGGCGATTGTCTCCTGTGGATCGATCTCATAAGTGAAGAAAGAGGCTACGGGTGGTTCTACTTCGGACTGGAAATCAATGGCCGAGAGATCTGCGGTGCCAAAGCCACTCTCATGGGCGACGAGGAGGGCATTGCGGTCACGAAGAAAAGGAGGTTGGGGCCAATCTGCCAAGGGGTCGTGCCCCATGAGATATGTGCCGCAGGCGTCAGTGGCTACTACTTGATCCCCTGCGATGAGAGTGTTGCAGATGCGCCCTTCGCCACCCCATTCTCGCCCTGCTTGGCCAACAAGGGCGTCGATGACGCTCAATGTGGGTTGCACGATCTGGCCCAAATCGGCAATGACGTAGGGAAGCCGGACGAGGTGATGGAAATACCTCCGAGAGCGGCCATGGGGTTCTGTAGGGGGAAGCCCAAAAAGGTTCTTGAGGCAGAGAGTAATCCCCATGAAAGCATGGTTCTTCATTTTCTGAACCGAGATAAAGGCGTCCGTTTCTACGGCAGCGGGCGAGAGCAAATATTGGCGGAACATGAGCCCTCCTCCGGGAACGGGGTATGTCTTTAGAGGAGGCTCGTTCCCGTTAATAAAAGGAACATCGAATTCTCGGAGGACCGGAAGCAGGCTCAGTGTGTCCTCTACTTTGAGTCCGGAGCTGTGGGCCCGGCTACTTACATCCGTGCAAATGATTTCGGCGTGGGTCCTCTCACGAAGGAGACGCAATAGGGCTCTAGCAACTTTAGGATCCACCAACTCTTGGAAATTGCCATGAAAACGAACAAGTTTATTTGGCTCGATACACTGATTGAATTTTATAGTGATCCGCTCCGCTTTTTCGAGCTTGGCCCAAGCTCTAGTGAGAGGGTCGGTTGCTCTCTTGAGCGCGGAGTAAACCTCCTCGTCTGTTGCTCGATGGTCGCAAAAGACAGCGCGCACTTGGGGTTTTTGCGAAGCAGGCATTTTGGGACCTCCTAGTGGCTATTGTGATGTCAAAGCTTTTTGTAATAAGTGATGTCTTCATGATGGATGTTAAAGCCGGCTCGCTCATAGGCTCTTCGGGCGGGCGCATGGGCGTAATCTAGGCCCGTGCCTACCTTGGCATAAAGCATCCCGTGAGCGCGAAAGTAGTCAAAAACGGCTTGATACATCTGCTGGCCGATCCCTTTGAGTTTACAATCGGGATCTCGGGCGTTGTTCCTTATTTCACCGATTCTTTTCTCATAGTCAAGGGTAAAAGTGACAAACCCCACGATTTTACCCTTTTCTTCACAGATAAAGACCCATTCAGGGTGTTTTTCACAATGAGCTTTGATCTGCTCTCCCTTGGCAGTTTTCTCGTTTGGAACAAGGAGAGAAAAAAGCTCATCGCCATACGTTTCGCGAAACATTCGGTAGATTTCTCTCCAGGCCCTGTTGCCTATATCCATGATAATGGGTAGGTCCTCCGGTTTATATGCTCGAATCATTTTCTTGCACCTCATTAGACTCGGTTATAAATACGAACAAACTGGGCTCCGTGAGCGGGCACATTCATCGTGATTTCCTTTTCATGATAGCCAATATCTCGCTGGGCCCAAATATCTCGAACTCGCTTACGCCCGTGAAGCCCCAGTTCTGCCCAGGAAACTTTGATTCGCTCAGGTTGAGGTCCTCTGTTGAAAAAGCCAACAGCAAGGGACCCATCGTAAAGTGTTCTGGCGTAAACCATCTGGTGGGAAAATATTCGACCATCTGCTGCATGCCGTTTGAGCTCTCGCACACAATGGGCTTGTTGCCCCAGAGGATCTTGATCGATGGCTAGGACTTCGTCGTTGCAGAGTAGGCGGATGGTTAGCTCGTCGAGCTGCTCGAGATCGCAGCCTATGAGAAGAGGGGCAGCCAGAAGAGCCCACATTGTCATGTGGGTGATCTGTTCATCTGGCGTGAGCCGATTCTCGCGGGGGGATCCCCAGCCCAGTTTACCTACCACGAGCATATCGGGGTCGTTCCAGTGGCCCGGGCCAGCGTAGGGGATCCACTTGTCTTGGTTGAAGGCAATCCGTGAAAGGACTTGCCAATCATCGCGAATGTCTCCTGTAGTTCGCCACAAGTTGGCCAGGCGGGCCCAAACGCTCGCTTGCTCAAATGGGGCCGAGTTTGAGAGGCTGTACACGATGTCTCGACCCGATCGACAGAGGGCGTTGTGCATTTCTTCAACTGTCTCGGCTTTCCAGTGGGCCCAGTCGTATTTGAGGTAATCGATACCCCACACGGCCCACTGGCGGGCATCTTCTTGGGCGAAAGAGTGGGCACAGAGGTATCGCCTTTTCTGGAGGCGGTAGGGCTCTATGCTTTCCAGGTCTTCAATACATTCCCCCTCGGAGCCTCCTAGGTAGCCTGCGTAAGATCTAGACCAAGGGGTGGAATAGATGCCTATGCGGAGCCCTTTGCTATGGACATGGGAGCAAAGGGCAGCCATATCGGGGAACTTGGAATTGCCTTGGAGGGCATGGAAAGGTCCCCCGCGGTCTCCTTGCCATCCATCGTCTATGTTTACGTAGTTGTAGCCATGAGCAGCCAGACCTGAAGTGATGAGAGCATCCGCGCTTCGCCGAACTTTGCCGGCGTCTATCTTTGCTCCCCAACAGTTCCAGCTATTCCATCCCATAGGCGGGGTGAGAGCTAGCCCAGCCCCAGCTTTTAGAATGATGCTTTTGGAATCCTGTCCATGCACGTTGCTTACGGTGAGAAGCGGTTCCACCTCAAGCTCGCTGGAAACGCTGCCAGTGATAACTCCCTGCCGTGGGTCCAGCTTTAGTCCTTGGGGCAGTCCCTCGATGTGATAGGAAAGGGGCCTTTGCCCTAAGGTGGGTATGGGGATAAAGGTCTGAGAGCGCACCCCGATACCCCAAGTGAGGGGAGCATTGATTTGAGGGGGGCCCTCGTTCCAGGGAGGAATCATGGCGAGATGTGTGCGAAAAGAGGATTTTCCCATTGCTTATGCACTCCTCTTTTGGGGAAGGTCTAATATTTGAGAAAGGAGGGAGGCCATCCCTTTGGCCATGTGAAAGAAGCCGAGATCGTTTGGATGTCCGCCATCCACTGAGCCATCAGTGAACCATTCCCCCAAGTAGTGATCTTTCTCCAAGAGGAAAATTCGAGTATCTCCTGCTTGCTTACGCTGAAGGACAGCATCGCGAATGATCTCGCGTTTCTTCTCGCTCTCCTGGGCATATTCGGAGGACCATAGTTCGGCGTTGTAGAAAATAGGTATCGTGATGAGCAGAGGGGTCTTGGGTTGTGCCTCCCGAAGTATGTCGATGAAAGGCCCTATGCGTTGTTCGAGTTCTTCGGGGGTGTTGTTCTGTCCGACGTCTAACACAAAACAGCTAGTCCGGAGTTCTGCGAGGATTAGGGCGACCTGGGATTCGCACTTTCCTCTGCCACTGAAGCCCATGTTGATATAGTCGATGTTCAATTGGCGAGAGAGCATGGCTTGGTAGCTTAACCCCGGACGTGAGGCACATCCCCCCTGAGTAATCGATGTGCCGTAAAAGACGACGGGTAACGGATGCGCATATGGTCGTGGAGGAGCCAGCGAGGCATCGGCATCCAGAATGAGTTCGTGGATATCTATGCTGCCGTAGAGAGGAAGATAAAGACAAACTTCTTTTTCCCTTCGAGGAGCTCGGTGGAAAAGGACAACCTCCACCTCGCCTTTTCCCCCCTCTGAAGGGATCACTGAGGACCAACACTGTCCGCCCACATACGTAGCGATCCCTTGGGCGGTGTAGCGGGTCATGTTAGGGTGAGGGTAAGGCTCGGAAGGGAAAGATGCTCTGAGGCTCAGGTGACCCGAATCGGTGCGAAACCTCAGCCGTACTCCAGCGGTTTGCTTGCCAGCCTCGAAAAGGCCTTCAGGGAGAACAGAATGAAACCTTTGGGGAAAGCGCCAGAGAAAAGGACGGGTCTCTGCGTACCACCCAAGTCCGTGGACATGAATGCGAGAATCGGGAAAAGGGATAACTAGTTCCATTGGGACCCTCAAAGTGTGGTTAAAAGAACATTGAGGTGCCTGGCCGAATCTGGGCCGGCCACTTCTGGGCCTACAGGTAACTTTACTTCCTCGTGGTGTACCCCGGGGCGTGCTCCAGGGTAGATCTCGGGTTGGTTGTTGCTAATATAGAGTTCTGAAGGGTTCCCTTCAATAGAAAGTAGGCCTTCTTTGCTCGAAAGAGAGTTTCTTGCTATTTGGATGAACTTGGGAGATGAGCAAATGGTGATCTGGGCCTTTCCTTGGGCAGTGCAATTGTCTGAGATTTCATTTTCAATGATCTCGGTGTAATCCGCCGGGAACTGGCTGGGGCGGAAGTAAATGCCACAGCTTCCGTTGGAAGCGATCTTGTTTTTTTGAATGAGGTGGTGAGTGTCCCTTTCGCCTAAAGAGATGCCTTCAGAGCCATTGTTCTCGATGACGTTATGGGCACAAAGGGAGTGGGTAGTACGAAGACAATAAAAGATGCCGCACTGCTGATTGTGAGTGATCTTGTTTTCCAAAAGCCAGTAACGTACAGAGCCGCTTCCTGGATGGAGCCCATGGCCAGCGTTGTGGTGGATGAAGCTTTGCCGAACGCGGACGTCGGTGCACTGCTGGAAACTAATACCATCGCCGTTAAAGTTTTTCACTTCGACGTGCTCAACGGTGATGTCGTGAGACATAAGCATGTAAACGTTGCCTCCTCGGCAGCCATTGATATGGTTGGGCTCCTCTTCCAGGTTGCCGTCGAGTACTAGATGGGCGATGGAGGCGTGACGGACCCCACGGAAAGAGACGAGGGGGTGTACGGTGACGACGGTGCCCCCTCGCTCTTCGCTATAGTCATGGTTGAGCATCTGATCGATGTAGAGACGGTCTCCTACAATATCAAGGATGGTAGCAGTGGTGGTGTAAAATCCTCCAGCTTGTTCATCATAGATATAAATACCCATGCCTCTGGAGAATTTGGCGGGTTCATGGACCCGTACTTCATAATGCCCGTACCCCAGGTAGCCTTTGATCCGGGCTGAGGTGGAGGGAAGCTTTTTCAAGATAGTTTTCCCCGGTACTCCCTCTAGCCTAACCCCGCTACGCATTTGAATTGCATTCTGGAGAAGACAAATTCCTTCTGGAAGAAACACTCGGCCCCCTCCATAGAGAGAGACCTGGTCAATGGCGTGTTGAATTTCCTCAAGAGTCAAGGTTTTTACTAATATCTCCATAGTACTTGCCTCTTTTGAGTTTTCTAAATTTACGATCATACCGGAGCTTGTTGAAATGGTCAAGCATATCTTTCCCACTTGGGGGCAAAGTGGTAGAATGAAATTAACTTCCAAAGGAGGAGGGAACGGCGATGCGTATCGGAGTGATTTCTGATATTCACGACAATATTTGGGCCTTGCGGGAAGCTCTGCAAAGGCTCCAAGGCTGTGAAGTTCTGCTTTGTTTGGGTGATCTCTGTGCGCCTTTTACTATTACAGAAATTGCCCAAGGCTTTGCGGGGAAGGTGTATCTCGTTTGGGGAAATAACGATGGGGACAAGTTGCTTATTGGCCAAAATGCTGCCAAAGCAGGAAATGTCGAGATTTTGGGAGGATTTGGGGAGCTTGAACTGGAGGGGCGCTCTATTGCCTTAACTCATTATCCGCATCTAGGGCGAGCTCTGGCCAAAGGCCAGCAGTATGATTTGGTCTGTTATGGGCATAATCATCAAAGAGCCCAGGAATGGGTGGGACGTACTTTGTTGTTGAATCCTGGAGAAGTTATGGGACGGCTTGGTGTGCGAAGCATTGCAATCTATGACACAGAAAAGGGAGAGGCAGAGATCATCGAGTTTTAAATGGGCACTATACCCAACTGGTAGAGTTTAGTGACGATCTGGTGAATTGCCCATGAAGCTTCTTCAGGATGTAAGACAAAATCCAGCTCATTCATAGGCAAGACAAGTATGGGCGAGAGATCGAAACGTTCAATCCATTCTTCGTAGAGAGAGTTTAATTGCCTCAAATACTGTGGCGAAATGCTACGTTCATAGTGGCGCCCTCGGCTGTGGATGTGTTTCAATAGAGTCGTTACGGAAGCACGGAGGTAAATTAACAGAGTGGGGGGACTCGCGAGAAGGCGGGCCGCTTGGTAAAGCTCATTATATGTTTGATAGTCTCTGGGGCTCATTAGCCCCTGAAGGTAAAGGTTTCGGGCAAAAACTTCGGCATCTTCATAAAGTGTTCGATCCAAGATGGCAGTTTTGGAGAGGTGAGCAAGAGCGAGTTGCTGTCTTAGCCTCCGGGCGAGGAAGTATATCTGTGAATGAAAGCTCCACCTCCGCATATCAAGATAAAAGTCTGCGAGGTAAGGGTTATCGTTGGCTAATTCAAGATGGGCTTCCCATCCTTTGGTTTTAGCAAGGAGGTGGGCTAGGGTTGATTTGCCAGCTCCTATGTTGCCTGCTATAGCGATGATCGCTTTTGTTCCTTTCATCAGGCCTTCTTGTTAGGGGATGTTGATTCTGAGGAAAAAGGATCGGAACCAGCGCATTGGCCAAGGAGTGAGAGATCCTCGATGGTTTTGGTTAATTGGTCCCTCATTTGGTAAAGCTGGCCAAGGGCTTTTTGTAGTGCCTGGTCAGGCTCTTGGGCGAAAGTATTGTGCTGGACCCATAGCTGGATGAGGGAGTGCAGTAGAGAGCTTGTGTTTTCTACCAAATGAAGCAGCAGAGTTGAGGTCTCCTTCTCTCCCTGAGGGTAAGGGGAGAAGAGCCTACGCGGTGTTTTAGCAGAGGCTCCACTCACGCTAGATAAGGGCTCGAATTGGGGAAGGGCTGGCTGGTGGGTGCCATGCCTGAGGGCGGAGCGTACTCGTTGAATCACTTGATCGAGGTCATCAGGCTTGTGGACGATATCGAGGTGGTTTGTGTCGATGCGTAGCACAGGGGATTCGCTGTAATCGGCAAAGAAAGTTTCGTAGGCCCCGCGCAGGGCCTCGAGATATTCGGGAGAGATGTTGCGTTCGTAGCTTCGATCGCGTAGAGTGATGCGCTCCATCAAGACGGAAACGTCAGCATCCAGATAAACGATGAGATCTGGCGAGACGACATGTTGGCAGAGGATACGGTAGAGCTGTTCATAAGTTTCAAGTTCATCCCCTCGAAGGTTGATGTGGGCAAAGATCCAATCTTTGATGAAAGCATAGTCGCTAATGATGTTTCCTTGACGGAGCATTGAGGCTAAATCACGGTGCTGGCGGTAACGGCTAAGGAGAAAAAAGATTTGGGTCTGGAAGGCGTAAGCCTCTCTATCTATATAGAATTTGGTGAGGAAAGGGTTTTCCTCGAAAACTTCTAGAACAAGTTGCGCTTCAAACTCGGGCTGCATGAGCCGCGCGAGAGTGGTTTTGCCTACACCGATGGGCCCTTCGATGGCGATGTAATAATGTTCTTTAGACATGATCTTTTTCTCCCAGTTCTTGAGAATAGGGGGAGGAAAGGGCTTTGTCAAGAAGATGCAACTTTGCTAACGCATCTACGTATTGTAGTAAAACACGCGAGGATCAAAGGCCTGTAAAGGGATTGGCGGGGTGGGGATGGTAGAGGAGGAGCGCTGGGTTTCGCTAGCTCAAAAGGGAGATAAAGAAGCCTTTTGTCAGTTGATTCGGGCGTATCAGGCTCCCGTATATAATTTGGCCTATCGAATGTTGGGTGACCCAGACGAGGCGGAGGATGCAACCCAAGAGACCTTTTTACGGGCATTCTCTCGTTTACATACCTATGATCCTGGCTACAAATTTTCCTCATGGATCCTCTCTATCGCTTCGCACTATTGCCTCGACCAGCTGAGAAAGAGAAAGGGGCGTTTTGTCTCTTTGGAGGGGATCAAGTCGTGGCGTTGGATGCCCGACCGGCGCCCTCAACCAGAGGAGCGCTTCCTCCAACATGAAGAGCAGGTGGCTGTGCGGAGGATTCTTTCAAAGTTGCCCCCTCAGTATCGAGTAGTTGTTATTTTGCGCTATTGGTACGGGTATTCCTATGAGGAAATGGCGAGAATGCTTGAAACGAGTCAAAGTGCAATCAAGTCTCGCTTACACCGGGCAAGGAAAATGATGGCCAAGCTTCTCCAAGTTTCGGAAGAGACGCAAGTCTCAAAGGAGTCGCGCGATGCGTTGCCAGCAAGCCTCTGAATGGATGTCCTTACAGTTGGACGGACTTCTTACTCAGGCACAGTGGGAAGAATTGGAAGAACACCTTCAGTCCTGCCCTCATTGTGCAAAAGAATGGGGAATGATGCTAGCTGCAGACCAACTGTTGCAGGGTGCTGAAAGGGTGTCTCCACCTCGGGATCTTGTCCCTTTGGTTATGGCTCGAATGGAGGCCAGGGCCCGAAGGCAGAGGCTCTTGTTTTGGGGGTTAGGATTTGCTTTGGGGGCACTTTTGTTTGTTTGGGGAGTAGTTTTCTGGGATGGTGCCTGGAGAGTTTGGTCGGTTTTGAGCGCTTGGGATGCTTTTCGAGTGTTGGATTGCCTGTTCAGGACAGGCGTTCTTGTCGTGCAGGTGTTCGTTCTGTGGCTCCGGGTGCTTTTTGAGAGCGGAGGGGGACTTGTGCTGATCAGTTGGTCTTGCTTGGCAGCCTTTTTGATGATTTTGTGGTTATACATAGTTCTCTTTCGAGGGTATCGCGGGCGGCGGGTGTGAGCTAGCTCCTGGGAGGATGGAGGGATGAGAAGATGAAGAAGGCCCTCTTGGAGGTTCTCGTTGTTGTAGTGCTTTTGGTTTCCTTTCCTTTGCCGGTTTGGGCTGATAGAGGGGAGAATGCTGTTACCGTCTTTGGGCAGGAGTTCACCCTGGGTCCTGGAGAAAGACTTTCGGAGGATTTAGTGGTTTTTGGAGGCCGAGTGTACCTCCAGAGAAAAAGCCTCGTTGAGGGCGACATAGTACTTATGGGAAGTGAGGCTCGGATTGAAGGGGAAGTTCGGGGTAGTGTGGTTTCCTTTGGAGGAGTGCTTGAGCTGACGGACAGTGCAGTCATTCATGGAGATCTGACAGTTTTGGGGCATCTTCGACGTCATCCCAAGGCGCGGATCAAAGGGAACGAGACAATAGGCTTGGGCAATGCACCCACTCTCAAGTTCCCTAGGGTTTTGGGTGAGCAGTTGAAGGGCGTGCCGCAGGATAAATCGGGAGTAGAGAGGGCCGCGCATCGCTGGGACATGTGGCGATGGTTTCTTCGTTTTATTCGAAGGATAGGCGTGACGATACTTTTGCTCTTTTTGGTAGCCCTAGTGGTGAGTTTCTTTCCCACCCATGTTGACCGTGTTGCTCATGTCCTTCGGCACTCTGCATTACTGAGCTTTGGGGTAGGCCTTCTGACATTGATACTAATAGCGGTGCTTGTTCCTTTACTGGCGATCCTTTGCATAGGTCTCCCCCTTGCTTTTGGCCTCATTCTGGGGGTGCTTTTGGCAGGGCTTTTGGGCTGGGCAGCGGCTGGTAAGGTTGTGGGGAACCAGCTTTTCCAGACTATGGGGACAAACGGAGGGGGGCCTTTGGGAGAAGTATTAGTAGGGAGCCTTTTGCTTGCTTTACCGAGTTGGATACCCTATGTAGGTTCCTTGCTGAGTTTGTTAATAATCGCCTGGGGCATAGGAGCGGTGGTGCTTACTCGTTTTGGCACTTCGCTTGAGTTGGTTTTGCTCAAGGGAGGAGGCCATGAACTGCCGCAAACTTTGGGGGAGAAAGAAAACTAACATTAGTAGACGTTAAGTTGGGGCTGCTGTCTGGGCAGCCCTTTTTTATTGATGAACAAATTGTTATCGGAGCTCCAAAGAGTGTTCATGGAGGTTTCATATGGAGGTGGTAAAGTAGAGGTGGACTTAAGACCGTACCCTGAATGTGCAAGGGGGAGCAAGTGGCAACGAAACTGCTTCACGCTCGGGAGATCTCTGTAGCCTCTCAACTGGGCTTTGGCCCACTTGCTACGGATTTGTTCTACCGCTTATCCAAGCGGTTGTTGGATGTCGTTTTGGCGAGTATTCTACTGGTACTTTTAGCTCCTTTGATGGTGATAATTGCTTTAGCGGTTGCCTTGGATTCTCCTGGCCCTGTGATCTTTCGTCAGAAGCGAGTACTGGGGGAGCAGAGTTTGTCAGATCCCCATCCTGAACAGCGTGTTTTCGAATTCTATAAATTCCGCACAATGTACCATGGAGCAGACCAAAGGCTCCATCGACAGTACATGTCCAAGTTGATTAATGGGGAGGTCAAAGCTACAGAGGGACGAAAAGGGCTTTATAAGCTAGAGCAAGATCCACGAGTGACAAAAGTAGGGCGCTTTTTGCGCAAGACTAGCCTTGATGAACTTCCTCAACTTGTTAACATTTTGCGAGGAGAAATGAGTTTTGTCGGGCCTCGTCCCGCTATCCCTTATGAAGTACAACAGTACAAGCCATGGCATCGGCGGCGCCTTGCAGTGAAACAGGGCCTGACGGGGCTCTGGCAAGTGCGGGGCCGGAATGAGCTTTCTTTTGACGAGATGGTCCGCTTGGATCTCGAATATGTCCAAAAACGTTCGCTTTGGCTAGACTTGAAAATTATTCTGAAGACAATTCCCGTCGTTCTTGGCGCCCGTGGTGCCTGTTGAGTTCATTGATTGATTGAGAGATTTATCCAAGTTGGAGGAGAGGGGATGGGCCTAAAGG
>JAGGYI010000315.1 GCA_021162655.1 Anaerolineae bacterium | reverse complement strand
ATGGTGGCCAGTTTGGCTTGGGTGCTGAGGTGGCCATCAGCACGCAGCGGATGCATGCGCGGGGCCCAATGGGTCTTCAAGAATTGACTACGTACAAATGGATTGTGCAAGGGGATTACCACGTGCGTGCCTAAGGAGTGTAAGCAAGGAGGGGTTGATGAAGACTATTACGGAGGGACCGCGGGAGGTACCTGTCGTTGCCTCGGCAGATGTCGTTGTTTGTGGAGGAGGGCCTGGGGGATTCTCGGCGGCTATTGCTGCGGCACGGCATGGAGCTGAGGTGATACTCATAGAGCGGAATGGGTTCCTCGGGGGGCTAGCGACAGCGGGTTTGGTGGCTCCCATTTTGGGGCACACGGCTTCTCGTGCGCATACAGCCATTGTTGAGGGTCTTCTTCGGGAGATCACAGAGCGCATGCATTCCCTGGGAGGGGCTCCTAGTTGGCAGGAAGCTCTTCAAGAGTGGGGCATTCGCTTTGATGCGGAGGCTCTCAAAATCGTTCTCGACGAGCTTTGTGAAGAGGCAGGAGTGCGGTTGTTCTTTCACACGTGGGTGGTGGATGTTATCAAAGAGGATCAAGTTCTCCGAGGAGTGGTGATCGAGAACAAGTCGGGACGGCAGGTGATCGAGGGGCGGATCTTTGTGGATGCCACAGGGGATGCAGACGTGGCTTACCGGGCAGGGGCCCCGACGACGCATGGGCGTCCCTTTGATGGGCGTCCAGAGGCAATGGGTTCCTTTTTCCACTTGGCGGGTTTTGAGCCACTGAGCGAGGAGCGGGCTCGTGAAATAGAAGAGATGGTGCGCGAGGAGATGGCCAAGGGGCGCTTTCATTTCTATAATGCCCATTTTCTCAATTATAATGCGCATCATAAAGACCACACTGCAGCGAATATGACCCGTTTCGGCGGAGATCCGGTCAAAGCAGTAGAGCTCACACGGGCGGAGTTGAGCTTACGGCGTGAGGTGTGGAAGCTAGTACGCTGGCTGCGGGCGAATGTGCCCGAGTTCAGGGATTGCTATGTGCAGCAGACCTCTATAGCGAGCCCGAGAGAGAGTCGGCAGGTGGTGGGTCCTTATGCATTGACCGGCGAGGACGTGCGCACAGGAGCCAAATTCCCCGACGCTGTGGCGCGGGGGTCCTGGTGGATCGATATTCACTGCCCCTTGGGGCGAACATATCCTGTACATCTGTGTATTAAAGAATGTGCCTCCGGGGAGAGTTGTCCTTATTGGCGAGCAGAGCATGAGCGGATGTACTCTCGAGAGGAGCTCTATCCTCCAGAGGGCGATTGGTACGAGATTCCTTACCGCAGCTTGCTCTCTATCCAGATACCTAACTTGCTGGCCTCAGGACGATGTATCTCGGCTACTCATGAGGGGATGGCCGGATCGCGGGTAATGGGTACCTGTGTGGCCATTGGGCAGGCGGCAGGTACGGCAGCTGCTTTGTCGCTGGATGCAGGGGTTGGCCTTGCGGAGTTGGATGTGGCACGTCTGCGAAAAGTGCTCAGTGATGATGGACAATTGGTCTAGTTGACAAGGTACTCGACATAGCTTTGCCCATTGCATACAATGGATTATGCATCAGGAAGGGTGAAAATCTTTATTGAGGAGGGCGGACATGGTCAGTGGTAAGGATGAGGAGGCCTTCTTCCCACGGAAGCTAAAGATGGGCATGGTGGGAGGAGGCCGCGGAGCTTTTATTGGTGCTGTCCATCGGCGGGCAGCTATGTTAGATGGTGGCGTGGAGCTGGTGGCAGGTTGTTTCTCCTCCACTCCGGAGAAATCCAAGCTTTCGGGCAAGGATCTGTACCTGCCTGATGAGCGGGTTTACGGGACCTGGGAGGAGATGCTTGAAAAGGAGAGCAAGCTCCCTGAAGGGGAACGGATCGATTTTGTCTCGGTCGTAACCCCCAATCATATGCACTATCCTGTTGCCAAAGCTTTTGTGGAAGCAGGGTTTAACGTTGTTTGCGACAAGCCCCTTGTACACACTGTGGAGCAAGCCCTGGATCTCGTCAAAGCCGTGCGAGAACATGATGTTGTCTTTGCTGTGACCTATAACTATACGGGCTATCCTATGGTCAAGCAGGCCAGGCACCTTGTTCGCTCTGGAGCTTTGGGCAAGATTCAAAAGGTGATCGTGGAATATCCCCAGGGCTGGCTGCTCCGTCGCATCGAGGAGGAGGGTCAGAAGCAGGCCGTTTGGCGAACGGACCCACGCTATTCGGGCGTTTCGGGCTGTATAGGGGATATAGGTTCCCATTGCGAGAACCTTGTCTCTTACATTACCGGCCTGGAGCTAGAGGCGATCTGTGCAGATCTGACTATCTTTGCCCCAGGGCGCAAGCTTGATGATGATGGGAACATTCTCTTGCGCTTCAAAGGAGGAGCCAAGGGCATTCTTACCGCCTCGCAGGTTTGCCCTGGACAGGAAAATAGTCTGCGCATCCGGGTATGGGGTACCAAGGCAGGGCTGGAGTGGAGCCAGGAGGATCCAAACTATCTTTATGTGCGTAGCAACGATGGGCCGGAGATGATCTATAAACGAGGCAATGCCTACCTTTGCGAGGCAGCCGCGGCGGCGACCAGGTTGCCTTCTGGCCATCCTGAGGCGTTCATCGAGGCGTTCGCCAATGTCTACAAGAATTTCACCGATACAGTGCGGGCCAAGCTTATGGGGGTAGAGCCAAACGAGATCATGCTCGACTTTCCCACTGTAGTGGACGGTGCAAGAGGTGTGTTTTTCATTCACAAGGCTGTGGAGAGTAGCAAGAGCGACCTCAAATGGACGCCTGCAGAGTTCTCGCTTGATTAGCTTACTCTTGGAACAAATACTTTGAGGAAGAAGGAGGTTCCCATGCCGCGACCAGTTACTCTTTTCACTGGACAGTGGGCGGACCTTCCTTTGGAGGTCCTAGCGGAGAAGGCCAAAGACTTTGGATATGATGGGCTAGAGCTTGCTTGTTGGGGAGATCATTTCGAAGTTGATAAGGCCTTGGAGGATGATAGTTATATCAAAAGCCGTTGGGATATCTTGAACAAGTATGGCCTCAAATGCTACGCTATCAGCAATCACTTGGTGGGGCAGTGCGTCTGCGATGATCCTATCGATGAGCGCCATAAGGCGATTCTCCCCGCTCGGATCTGGGGGGATGGAGATCCTGAAGGCGTGCGTCAGCGCGCGGCTGAGGAGATGAAGAACACTGCGCGAGCTGCAGCCAAGTTTGGGGTCAAAGTGGTAAACGGATTTGTGGGGTCGAGCATCTGGAAGTATCTCTACTTTTTCCCTCCCACTGATCCGGAGTTGATTGAGCAGGGATTCAAGGATTTTGCTGAGCGTTGGAACCCCATTCTTGACGTTTTTAGCGAGGTGGGGGTCAAGTTTGCTCTAGAGGTGCACCCCACAGAGATCGCTTACGATATCATTACAGCAAAGAAAGCTTTGGCTGCATTGGATTATCGCAGGTCCTTTGGTTTCAATTTTGATCCCAGCCATCTGGTTTGGCAGGGGATCAATCCCGTGCACTTTATCGAAGAGTTCCCCAAGCGCATTTTCCATGTTCATATGAAGGATGCGGCTGTCATGTTGGATGGCCGAGCTAGCGTGTTGGGTTCGCATCTACCTTTTGGGGCGGCTGGCCGTGGCTGGGATTTCCGCTCCCTAGGCCATGGGAGCGTGGACTTTGAGGAGATCATCCGGGCGCTGAATCGCATCAATTATACGGGGCCTCTTTCAGTAGAATGGGAGGACTCTGGGATGGATCGTGAGTATGGCGCTCGGGAGGCCGCCGATTATGTTCGGCGAGTGGATTTCGCCCCTTCGGAAGTGGCTTTTGACGCGGCTTTTGGCAAGTAAGCTCTATAGATAGCACAAAGAAGGGGGACGCTTTCTAAAGCGTCCCCCTTCTTTGTTATTTCTCTATTGGGTGGGGATGGAAGGGCATGTTTAATACCCCTATGATGCTCGAGGGATGGAGAGCTCGATCGATTTGGCGAGGCTGGCCAGGCTCATCGGGGCGGAAAACGGTAACGCGCTCATAGGGGGGAGCGAGTTTAGGCATCTGAAAACTCTCTGGAGACTCCCGAAGGAGGGCAAGTGCGGCTTCGGCGCGGTCGCGGATGGCCGCTCGGGCTACCTCTGGATGGAGGTGGATAGCCCCCAGGTTATGGCGCATATAGGCTTTGGTGTCTAGTTCATCGCCAGGCTTTGTCTGGGTGCCCTTTTTTACCGCCACAGTGATGATCCCTGGAACGAGCGCCTGTGCTTCCTTGCAAAAGGCTTCATCCCCAGAGCCAAAGATCGCTGGCACGCCAAGTTCGGCAGCACAGAGGGCAAGCTCACCAAACTCGCCTATGCTGATTCCATTGATGCTCTGGTCCAGGTAGCTGAACCATTGGGTGTGGGCCAGATGGGCGCCGACGCTTCCGGCTTTGGCGTGTTGGCCTACCCATGCAACGGCGTCGAAAGATTTGTCCAGTGCGCTGGGCCACCCTGCGGACCAGCCTCGTAGGAGCTGAGCGCGACGATCGAGGAGAAGGGGGTGGATGCCTCCTGCCCCATGTCCATCTACAACGAGGATCTCCTCCGCGCCTGCGCGACAAAAGCCCTCGATAGCGGCGTTGACTTCCCTGGTGAGTAGTTCGCGCCCCAGATCATAGTAACGACCAGGGTATCCCCGTTCTGGAGGTTGGCACCAGTTGTCGTGGTCGAGGATGCCGGCAACGCCTTCCATGTCGGTCATGATGAGTATTTTGAAACCCATGGTTTCCTCCAAGTGAGCTTATTGAGGTGTGTAGAAGAGGAGAGGGAGATAAAGACGCTCGGGAAGGAAAGCGGGGGTTAATATGATGGAATCCTCGCTGGCTGCTGAAAGCGATCCCTGGCGCATCTCTGCATAGACGGTGTGTTCCCCCACCTGGGCTGGAAGGGTCCAGGTGATCGTTTGTTGAAATGGCTGCCATTCCGTCCAGGGGCCGTCGTCGTTGCGTAGGCGAACTTCGTTCCATTCGCCATAGATGTAGAGGGAGACCT
>JAGGYI010000008.1 GCA_021162655.1 Anaerolineae bacterium | reverse complement strand
TCCAGAGCGCAAAGGTCCGCCGGAAGCGATGGGGAGCGCAGGGGTGCACGCCTGCCCTCTTGCCCAGGCGGTAGAGGAGAGTCTGCAGGCCGGCACGGCTTAGGGCCCCTCTCTCTCGGCCGGCCCCGTCAAAGCCAACCCAGAGAGGGTCCCCATTGGCCGGCCTGGCCCGAAAGGCGAGCATGCGCAGGATGGCCTTCCTTGCCTTGCTCCCCACCCGTACCATCCTCTGCTTCTGTCCCTTTCCCATCACCGTGCAGAGGCCTGTGCGCATGTCTATGTCCCCTATGCGCAGGGAGACGAATTCACTCGCCCGCAGGCCGGTATCTAGCAGGGTGAGGAGGATGGCATAGTTGCGGGCCCCTTTGGGGGTCTGACGATCACAGACACTCAGGAGAGCTCTGATCTCCTCAGGGCTAAAGGGGGGAGGGATACGCTTCTCCAGGCGGGGCATGGCGACTTTCTCCATAGGGGAGCGCTCCAGGTCTCCCTCACGTACTAGCCAGTTGAGCCAGGCCCTAATGCCCCTAGCGTGAGCATGCTGGGTGGTATCTTTCAGGCCCCGCTTCTGGAGGTTCACCAGGTAGGCCCGAATGTGCTGGGGAGCTATCTCCCCCACATCTTGGATACCTAGGCCCTGCAGGTAGGCGATAAAGGAGCCAAGGGTATACTGGTAGTGTTCGAGGGTCTTGGGGGTGCAGCGGGCCGCCTCACGGTCTAAGAGGAAGGCCTGGAAGGCGGCTTCCAAGGGGGAGACTACATATTGTGGTCGCAGCGTAAGGTTGTCCAACATCTAGGGGTCCCTCCTTTCTCCTCCCAAACCACTACCTGTAGTGGTCTTGGAGGGTGGGACCCCCTAGGTGTTGTGTTTTTGAGAGCCGTTAGCTCAGTCGGTAGAGCCCCTGCCTTTTAAGCAGGTTGTCGCGCGTTCGAGTCGCGCACGGCTCATTTCTAGTCTGTGAGCCCTTCCAAGGAGGAAGGGTTTCTTCTTTTTCTCTCCCTTTTCGTGCTAGCGGAGATGGATGACGCTGTAGCAGTGAATACCCTCAGCGGGCAGGGAGATCACCGTGTAATCTTTTTCTCGTCTTACAGGCAGCTCCAGGCGCTCTTTCCTTTCTGGGGAGAACAGTGCCGCCCTTTCCCCAGGGAAGCGTATCCGGAGCTCGATCGCCGGAGCCCCTCCTGGCAGAGTCTCTAGTTTGGGGAAGGAAAGGGGTGCGGGCACGGGTATTTCTCTGTGGTTGTCAGCCAAAGTGCCCGCTGCGTTCACCAGGTGAATTGCCAGGGCATTGCCTCGCTGGCGGTAAAGGCTTACCAAGAGCCCATCGGGGGCGCCTTTTACCAGCAAAAGGGGACGGCTCCCGAGGAGGTATCTTACGCAAGCAAGCATGAGTTCAACCACGGCTTCGTTGCGGTCGTAGTTCACTAGATGGCCTGTTGGAGGGACCTGGGGATCGGGAGAGAGGATAGCGGGTTTCCCGATCCAGCTCATCAGACCAGGTTTGCCAGCAAAGGTGAGCACTTGGCCTTGGCCGTAAGGGTGTACAAAGACTGCTGCATAGTCGGTGCCCTCTAATATGGCCCAGGGCTGGGCGTCCAAGGGGCGGAAAAGGGCCACCGGGGCGGAGCTGTGAAGCTTGCTTGAGGGGATAGGAGCCCCAGGCAGAGGACGCCATACCGAAGCCTGCTCAGAGGTTCCTTCGAGGGCTGCGCCTATTAGCTTAGCTAGGGGGTAGTCTGCTCGCCGAGTTCCCATCTCGTCATAGCAGCCTGTTTCGTGCGTGAGGATCGCTTTACCTCCTGCACGGACAAAGGCCTCCAAAGCTGCTAACTGCTTGGAGGAAAGGTGGGCTGCATTGGGAAGGATGAGGAGCCTCAATCGCTCAAGGTAGCGCCTCTCGGCAAGGTCGGGGTCAGTGATGACATCATAGGGAATGTTCGCCCGCATGAGCGTTTCGCACCAACCGCACCATTCTCGAACATAGAACTGGTCGTCCATGCCCTTGTAAGTGTTGCGCGTCTGGGCTGAGAAAAGCACCCCTACCTCGGCGAGAGACTCGGGCCGTTCATAGATTTCGGGATGGGCAGCTTCGAATGTAAAGGTGGGTTTGAGCATCTCTGTTTCTTCCTGGAAGGAGAGCTGGCTATTGCAGCCCCAGTAGCGTTGTCCCCAGCTTTTTGTCAGGGCCCAGCAAAAGAGATTCTCCTCCTTGTTGTGGGGATAAAAGAGGCACATTGAGGGTATCCCATGGCGGCGAGCGAGAGCGTTGCGATGTTGAGCCTCAGCTCCCTCCCATGGCCAGGCATGGGCTTGGGCGTCGAAAGAGCAAACCTCAGTGAAAACGGTACTCATCAGGTGGGCGACGTTCTCTACCATTCCACCTAGCCCTTGTACCGCCCAGGTAGTGGTATCGCTTGAGGAGTAAAAAGGACGACAGAGTTCATACCCTAGGCGGCGAAAGTGCTCTGTCACCCTTTGATGGTGCTCCGCAGTGGATTGCGTGCGCCAGATGATCCAGGCCCGATAAGCAGGGTTGTCCATGTTTCCATAAAATTCCGGGTCGTCTAGCCCGTTTGGGGGCATTTCGTAACCAGTGGCTTCCGTGAAGGCGCGGCGGCAATGCGGGCAACCGCACCCGAACCCCACAGGCCAGAACTGGATGTCATCCGTCATGATGCCATCCACGCCTGTGGCATAGATTTCTTCCAAGTGTTCGAAATAGAGTTTACGCCAGAGAGGATTGTTAAAGCAGAGCGCCCAGCCGCGATAGTTCGTGCGGGCAAACTGCCCCGTCCGCGGATCGATCTGGCGCATCTGCGAAAGCCACACCCCTTTGTATAGGAGATCTCCCTCCCTGAGGCCTCGCATAAAGCCCGGGTGCCGGGTGAGATCCACTCCTTGCTTGTGGCGCACGCGCATGGTCCAGGCCCATTCCTCCTCCCCTTGGGGGTTGTGAGTGAGGATGGCGCTGTGGTGTTCGATGACTTTGATGCCATAGCGGTGGCAGCTCTCGACGATCTGGCGAAGTACGTCGAGAAGCTGGGGCCATTCGTCAACAAAGCTCCAGCGAAAGTGAAAACCGCCAAAGGTGATGA
>JAGGYI010000173.1 GCA_021162655.1 Anaerolineae bacterium | reverse complement strand
TGGCGGGGGCGCTCTTTCTCTGGGGTGGGCGCCGCGGAGGCTGAGGGGCTCTCCTGGGGGCGCCGGGCCAGGCTAGCTTGGCCCCACCGAGGGGAGGATTGCGCCTTCCAAAGGGCGAGCAGCTGGGCGTGCTCGCGGGCCAAGCGCTGGTAAAGCCGCTGGATGCGTTTCTCTATGGGGTGCATGGTCCTTCCTCCTTTGCCTTTTGCCTCTTTGCACAGTTCTTGAGCTCTCGGGCTAGGTTCCGGCGGGCGCGGTAGAGCCGTCGGTAGACCGCTCGAGCGTCCTTTAAACGGAGTTGGCGGGCGACCTTTTCCGCCGGCAGGCCCAAGAGGGCCGAGAGATAGAGGGTCTGGCGCTGGCTTATGGGCAGGCGCCAGAGGGCCTGGCTGAGGGCGTCGATGCGGGCGAGCCGTTCGTGGAGCTCTGCGGGGCCTTGCTGCTGGAGGGCCTCCCGGGCCTGGAGTGGCAGGGTGGCGAAGGCTTGCCCCTCTGGAGGTTCGCCGGTGAAAAGCTGAGGGTCGGTGGGGCGTTCGCGGCGGGCCCAAAGCCGCTGGGGGGCGCGCCGTAGGATGCGCCGTCCCTGGCCCCAGAGGATGCGCCGCCAGCTGGCCCAGAGCTCTTTTTCGTTGCTCTTCCGCTGGGCCCAGCCCTGGGCCAGGTGCCAGAACTCGAGAAACAGGTCCTGCCAAAAGTCCTCCTCGGTGTAGAAACCGCCCTCGCCTCGCCGCAATCGGGCCAGGGTACGGCGGCAGAGGTGCAGTGCTTCCTGCCGAGCCTGTTCCCAGAGGTTGAGGAGCTCTTGGTGGCTGAGAGGTCCTTTGGCGTTGGGCATGGGATCTCGCTCCTTGCCGAGGCTAACAGCGCAGGACCTGGCGGGCGGCCAAGGGGTCCTCAGCTTCGATGATCTGGGAGGGCAGGCTGGGTGGGGTGGGGCGGCGGTCGAGCAGGGCGCAGAGGGCCGCTGAGAGGAGCAGGTCGTCGTGGATGGTGGGATCGGCCACACCCCAGCGCATCAGCCGGCTGGGCCCTGGGAGCACCTCATAGTCGGCGGCTTTGACCTCGCGCCAGAATTGGGCCTGTTCAGGGCTGCCGTCCTCGCGGTGGTCCAGAAAACGCCCCGAGTTGCAGATCCCCAAAAAGCCCCAGCCTAGCTCGCTCTTGGATTTGGCGGTAAAGATAAAAGGCTCCACCCGTTTGCCCAGGGTTCGTTTGAGAAAGGAGGCCAGCCCAGCGCCGATGCCCGTGGCATCGACGATCACCCAGCGCGCCTGCCAACGCTCGGCCAGCTGGACGATGGCCCCATAGAGCTCATGGTGGGGCGTGCCCGTCCAGAGATAGCGGTCCATCACGAGGAAGCGGGGCAGCCCCAGGGGGCTCTGGGCGACCTCGACGATGGTCAGAGCGGTGCTATCGCGACGGGGCTGGCTTGCTTGTAAGAGGGCGCCGGGGAGGTGCTCCTCGGCCTCGCCGGCCACATCGATGAGCAGGGCATAGTCTCGCCCCTCCACGGGGCCCCGCTGGCGAGGATGGCTGCCCTTCATCAGCACCTGCACGGCAGGCGGGAACATGCCTCCTTCCTCTTCGAGCTCTTCGAGGTCGTACTGGGTGCGGATGAGGGGATGGTCCCGGCCGAGGCGGGCGATCTCCTGGCGGACGTAGGCCCCATAGGCGGGCACCTCCTGAGCCACTCGCTCCCAAGGCACGATAAAGACGCGGCGGAGGCCATCCTGCTGCTGGGCCCAGCGTAGGGCCCGGATGGTGCGGGCGAGGAGGGTGTTGGCCGTCCAGGCGGTTCCCCAGAGCACGGTGGTGGCGTTGGTGCTTGCCCCCATGGGGCGAAAGTCCTTGTTCCATTTGTCCTCGGCGATGTCCTGGGCTTCGTCGCCCTCGAGGAGGATGTTCGCAGTGGCCCCGACGACGTTCGCCGTGGGCGCGGCAGAGAGGAACATCGCCCGCGCCTGCCCCACGCGCAGGATATAGCCTTGCTCGCCGATGGCTGGGGGGAGGGGGCTGGCGGCCAGCACACCGCGCAGGCGCAGGAGGCTATTCACCGCCTGAGGGCGGAAGGTGGGAGCCGCCTTGACGAGGTATCCGCCCCGCCGTCGAAAGAGGTTCAGGAGAAAGGCCTCCAGCTGGGCCGAGGTCTCGTTCTTGCCAGCCTGGCGGGCCATCATCACAGCGAAGGTGAGCCCCCGGCCGTGGAGCACCGAATCGGCGATGGCCCTGGCGGGGGCCAGTTGGTAGCTTCGCAGGGGGCGCCGCAGAATGTAGCGGCTAAAGAGCCCGATATCGCTGAGGATGCGCCCCCAGAGGCGCCTTTTCAACCTGTTCACCCTGCTCATTTCCTGCCTCCTTTGAGGTTTGGGCGGTTGACTCTGGCGGGAGATCGGCCTAAAATAGCTCTCCCCAAGGAGGGGCATAGGGTCCCTCTGGCAGACGAGAGGGAGCACGGCGGGCAATGATTCACGAGCACCTTTTCAGCGCTTTGGAACGGGCCCTGGCGGGGCTTGTTCGCCATTTCGTCGAGATGCCCGACGCCTTTGCTCATCGGGCGGATCTGCTGGCGGCGGCCCAGCACCTGCTGATGGGCACGGCAGAGCTGGCCCGGCCCTACACCACCCGCGACGGTCGAAGGGTCTCCTTGGTCCACTGCCACTGGCCCTCCTATCTCTGTGCGGAACCCCCTGCTCCCAGCTATGATCTGGCCGTCTTGGATCCTTCCTTTGTTCGTGGGCGCGAGCTGGCCGTGGTCTATAACCGCGCCGGCCAGGGAGGTCGGCTGCTGCGCGCCCTGCCCGCTGAGGATCGCCCTTGGCCTCTGTTGGCCGTCCTGGCCTTGCGTTTGGTGGAGGAGCTCTCTCCCGGCGTCCTCGATGGCTTGGAGGAGACCTGGCAGCTTCTGGCCCAGGCTGAGCAGGAGGCTCGGCGCAGCTATCTGCTCCTCTTTTGCCGCCATTGGGACCTGGAAGCGCAGATCCTCCCTGCTCGGGAGCGCTTGGAGCGCTGGGCGGCCAGCTATCCCGAGATCCCCTTTGTGGTGGTGCAGGCTTTCTATGATGATATTGGGCGCGTCTCTGGTGGGCGCTATTGGAACCTCTGGACGCATATGGCACCCCTTCCTCCGCTGGATTCGTTACCCCCTACAGTTCGCCGGCCGGGAGGGCACCCCTAGGCTCCCCTCCCTCCTGTGCCAAGACCTCTTCGGCCGCTTCCTCGAGGGCTTGGACGAGGGCGCTCTCGCCGCCTGAGGAGAACTCGCGCCGTGCCCGCAGGAGCTGGATAACCCGGGCCGTTGAGTCATTCCAGGCCCGCAGAAAGCGCGCTGGGTCCATGGTGGGCTTTTCCTCCATTTGAGAGAGCGCTTTGACCCACTCGAGAAAGAAGGTGCGCGCCTCCATCAATTGTTGCAGCTCCTGCTCGATGAGCTCCAGGTCATCGGGGAGCTCCTGGGTCCTCTGGGCGGCGGCGCGCAGGAGGGGCAGGATGAGCTGCCCATAGTGGCGCAGGGCGCGCGAGCGGAGATGGGCGCTGCAAAAATCGTATCCATGCTGGGCCCAGGCGCGGCAGCCGGGCACTTGGCAGCGCTTCTTTTGAGGGTTCTTGGGCATGGGCGTTTCCCCCGCAGGGATAGAACAAATGTTCTAATAACAGCATAGCACAGAGCTGAGGGGAAGGCAAGGGGGAGCTCTTAACAGGAGTGAGGGAGGCGTCTTTTTCGCCTTGACGGGATGCCCTGAGATGTGCAAAATTTCTCAAAATTGCTTTCTCCCGGGGAGGAGTCATATGGGGCGTGTTGAGAAAGTTCCAACTTTTCTCAAGGATGCACTAGAAGACAAAACGGCCCGAGTGGTCTTTTTAAGCTTGGCCTTTTGGCTGATCATGATTTATTGGGCCGAGGGGCGTGCGAGTCAGCCCAAGTTTGCAAGAGAGAACCAATCACAACCTGTCATCACTGTAACAAAAACGCCCTCTCGGGTGGCAACAAAGCCTCCTGAGCGAATCAAGAGCCCGACGGTAGTGTCTCCCTCGCCTTCCAAGGCTATGGTGACTCGGACTGTCCAGGCCACTCCAAGTAGCTTACCGAGGAGAGCCTCCCCCATTTTCAAGACGCCAACGAGATCAGGGTCAAAATCAAAGACAAAAACAGCTCCGTGGCCTGTTGGGGTTGTCGAGGCGGAGGTGTTGAATGTGCGTCGTGGGCCTGGGGTGGAATGGGAGGCGTTTGCCCAGGTACATCAAGGGGCTACCTTGCGCATCAAAGGTAGAGACTTTAGTGGCAAATGGCTCCAAGTGCTTACTTCTAGTGGGTCAGAAGGGTGGTTGTCTCGCAAGTATATAAAGGTGCAGGGGGATCTAGACAGAGTGCCAGTAGTCAAGGCACCTGCCCCTGTACCTCCGGGGGTCTTTTACGGACGCTTTGTCAAGTTTGAATGGGTTGAAAAGGGGAGGATGCTTATCCGTGGCAAAGTGTTTGATAAGTATGGACGGGGCATTCCTGGGGTGCGCGTCAAGATCCAGGCTTGGGATTGGTGGGCTGTCGCCGTAACCAATGGTGAGGGGCAGTATGCTTTCGATGGATTAAGCAACCCTGTGGTGTATACCCTTTCCCTGCCTGATCGCCCTTGTAGGCCTTATAAGGTGCGCGGGGAGTGGAACAAGTTACTCTGGGTGAACTTTTATCAGGCTCCCTAGAGCGTTCTGCTAATGGCAATTAGGTTATGAGGAATAGTAATAGAACGGTCTGGGTGATTCTCTTTAGTTTGATCTTTTGGCTATCGCTGTTCCTTTTGTTGAACCACTCTAGGAACCGGGGGCCAGGGATATCTGGCCTGCTTGGTGAAGGAAAAGCGTTGACACCGACGTTGATGAGCTTTGTTGTGTCACCGTCTCCCACGAGAGAGTTCCCCACGGTTGCCCCTACCTCTACAAAGCAAAAAGGTCCTCCTTTGCCGGTGAAAACGCAATCGACAGGGCCTCTCTCTCCAATTCCATCGCGAACACTGAAACCGTCTCCCTCCTTGACTCCTTCGATACTAGTGAAACCAACGATGAGACCGAGCCCCACTTGGACGCCTGAGCCTATGGGTCTTGTCACTACAGAGGAATTAGATGTGCTCCTTGGACCTGGGGCCGAGTGGGAAGCTCTGGGCCGCGTTCGGGAAGGGGCTCAGTTGTATTTGCTTGGGCGGGATATCTCTGGCAAGTGGCTTTTCGTGACGAGCCCAGTGGGGAAAGGCTGGGTTCTTCGCCGCCACGTGCGGCTCAAAGTCTCATTAGGTACACTGCCATTGGTGGCGACGCCTTCTCTTCCCCCTTGTCCCCGCTCTGTAGATCAACGTTTATCAGATCTTTGGGAGCGTGCTCGGCTTGGGTGCCCGATAGATTCGGCAGATGTGCTTTGGGCTGCCTGGCAGCCTTTCGAGAATGGCTATATGCTCTGGAGAAGTGATGTTCGCCAGATCTTGGTCTTTTACGCCGATGGGACGTGGGCCAACTTTCCAGATCGCTGGCAAGAGGGGATGCCCATCCCGAGCCGAGGGAATCCACCTCCAGGACGGGTGGCGCCTGTGCGGGGGTTTGGCCTTGTCTGGGGAAGCCATGAGGAGGTAGCTAAGCGGCTTGGCTGGGCCCTGGAGGAGGAAAAGGGATTCTGTGCTACGGTGCAATCCTTTCAGAGGGGGTTTATCTTTCGTAGCAACAGGGTTCGTTACTGTTTAGATGAGCTCTATAACTGGGCTACTCATCCATCTTTTAAACCTCTCTTTTTTGCGGTGTACGGGGATGGTGGCTGGCAGAGAAAGTGAGGGAGGCGCAATCCATATGCTTGTTCTTTGAAGCTGAGCGCTATTTAGTGCCTTCTTCACGCAGAAATACTATCCATAGTATTAAAAAAGTTTCTCTTGGCCTATAAACCCCTTGCGTGTGCAAAAAGAATGTTGTATAATAAAAGTTAATGAAATGCCTTCACCTGCCTTGGGCCTCTCCCCCCGGGCTGGGCTGGTGAGGAGGAATTTTTATTGTCGTTAGGGATGTGAGAGGTGTAGGGGGGAAGATGCAACATACGTTAGCGGATTATAGCAGCCCTCTGGGGCAGCGGAACGGGGGGCAAGCTCAGGAGGCGCTTTCCAAGCAGGTACGTGTTCTCCTCGCCGACGATGAAGCCCCGATCCGGCAGCTGATGAGTCGGATTTTGGCGGCCCAGGGTTGGGAAGTGCGGGCCGCCGCGGATGGCCAGGAGGCGGTGGAGGCTTGGCCAGAGGGGGGGACACCGTACGATCTGGTCATCCTCGACTTGCGCATGCCGCGCCTCAATGGCTATGAGGCGTACTGTCGCCTGCGGCAACTGCACCCCACGGCGTGCTTTCTCTTTGTCTCTGGCTATGCCGAGGAGGAGATCTGGAAGAGGGTCCAGGAGGAAGGGCTGCCTTATCTGCTCAAGCCCTTTACTCCACAGGAGCTTTTGCGCAAAGTGCGGGAGCTCCTGAATGGGACTGTCTCGCGCGCCGACTGCAAGTAGGGGCTTGCCCTGGTGAGGGGTGGACCAGGGTAAGGCGAGGGAAGAGAGGGCGGTGCCTTTGGAGGAGGAGGCATCGCCCTCTCGGTTTTTTTCTCTTTTGGCCAAGCTAGGCGGCTAACCAGCCTCCATCGACCAGGAGCACGTGCCCGTTGACGAAATCCGAGGCTGCAGAGGCCAAAAAGACGATGGGCCCAAAGAGGTCGTCGAGCTCGCCAACACGCCCCATGGGGATGCGGCTGAGCACCCAGGCGCGCTTCTCCGGGTCGTCGAGGAAGGGGGCAGCCATCGCTGTGCGGGTAAAGACCGGGGCGAGGGCGTTCACGTTGATCCCTTTGGGGCCCCATTCGATGGCCAGCGAGCGGGTGAGCTGGTTCACGGCGCCCTTGCTGGGCGCATAGGCCAGGTCGTTCAAGCGGCCCTGAAAGCCCCGCACTGAGGAGATGTTGATGATCTTGCCCTTGCCCTGCTTGAGCATCACCCTGCCGACGTGCTTGCAGCAGAGAAAGACCGATTTTAGGTTCACATCGATGACCTGCTGCCAGGCTTCGGTGGCAAAGCTCTCCGCCGGCTGAAGCTCGACGATCCCCTGGCTGTTCACCAGGATGTCGATGCGGCCATAGGTTTCGAGCATGTAGGCGACCATCTTTTCCACCTGGGCCTCATCGGTGACGTCGGCGGCGAAATAGCTCCCCCGGCGCCCCAGCTGGCGGATGGCCTCGGCGGTCTCCTCCAAGCCGGCTGGCCCCCGGCCGACGATGCAGACGTCGGCGCCAGCGGCGGCCAGCGCCAAGGCCATTGCCTGGCCCAGGCCCCGCGTGCCCCCCACTACCAGGGCCACTTTGCCATCCAGGCGGAAGCGGTCCAGCGTAGAGGGAGCGAGCTTGAGCGCTTTATCCAAGTCCGACATCTTTTATTCCTCCAAGAGCGGCACTATATAGGCGATGAGCGCTGTATCGATCCTCTCCTCTTGCACGAACTTGACAAGCTTCTCTCGTTCTGGATGGACGATCATCGATCTGCCGGCCTTGCTTTAATTGCGCGCATTGCAACCCTCCCAGAAAGTGGGATCAAGAGGTAGGGAATAGAGGATATACGAGGGGAAGAGGGCCGTCAATGGGATGTAAATAGGATAGGAGTTGAAGGGAGAGGGACGAATCAGCTCGGACTTTGGAATATCCTCTGTGGCTGGTTAAATAAGTTTGTCAAAGATAAAAGTCGCTGTTTTGCGAGTTGACAGTACCTTGGGGCTATTTCTACCCCAACTCCTTTGCGTTTATTGACAAAAGCTTCTATGAGGGTTGTGCCACTGCCACAGAAGGGATCGAAAACAACGTCTCCTACGAAACTGAATAGTTTAATGCAGCGTCGAGGAAGCTCCCTGGGGAATGGTGCGGGATGGCCTATCTTCTTTTTACTTTCCCCACTGAATGTCCAGAGGCCATTTGTCCATTCTAAGAACTCATCTCGAGTAATGTCAGATTGTCGTGTGCCCGAGCTTTTTTTCCACTTTTCTTTGTAAAAGACCACGATCAGCTCAACAGGAGCGATGACGTAAGGGGCTGAGGCTGACATCCATGATCCCCAAGCAGTCCTTCTTGAGATGTTGCCTTCATTCCAGATGATAGTCGCGTGGTATCGCCATCCAACTTGCTGGGCTATAACGGTCAAGTCAGCTCCGACGCTTCGCTGCCCTCCCTTGTTTTTGTCAAGGGGGATGTTTAGACAAAATCGAGCAGACCTTTTGCTCCATTTGTAACAATTGGACATCCATACACGGCTGAATTCCAAGTATTCTTTGTAAGAGATCTCGTCATTGGTTGAGTCGTATTTCAATCCTACATTGTAAGGTGGCGAGGTGACTATCAAGTCTATGAACTCCTCATTAAACAAATGAGGATCTCGGGCATCACCAAGAAAAAGGTAAATGTCGTCCATGCTGAAAAACAGCTTTGCGTTGGCCTTGATTTCAAAGTCCTTTGCCACCTGAATTCTCCTCTAGCAGTTTCTCAAGATCAGGTATCAGTTCTGCTATTGATTTCACTTTCTCACTACCATCGAACTCTTCTCTAGCTAGGTAAATACCATCTAGTTCATATTCCATAACAATGCGAGCCTTGCGAGGCCCCTTTGGGGCCTCGCAGCGGTTCCGTACTGGTATTATTCTGCAGGAAAGATGCCCCGCAGGTTCGTCTCGGGGTCGGTACGGCGCTCGGTGCGCACGCCGTCGAGGATAATGAGCCCCATCTCCATCACATAGCAGCAGCGCGAACCGGGCTCCAGGTGGCCGACATAGACC
>JAGGYI010000070.1 GCA_021162655.1 Anaerolineae bacterium | reverse complement strand
GTTGCAGCTGCAGGCCAAGGGAACATGGGTCTCTTTCGACGTCACCGAGCTGGTGCGCTATTGGGCGACCCACCCTGGGGAGAACTTTGGGCTTGTCATCAAAGGAAGCGCCTCTGGCCCCTCGGTGGCCTATACCTTTGCTTCGCTCGATTATCCAGTTCCCGAAGCTCGACCGAGGCTCCTTGTGCGCTATCGTGGGCCTGCGCCCTCGCCTACCCCAACGCTCACGGTCACTCCATCACCGACGCCTGGGCCTCTGCCTTCGGTCCTGGTCCTCTCGGTAGAGGCAGATGCCGACATGAATAGCTGGGCACCCGAAAATAACTATGGCTACAACGCCCTCCTGCCTCTGCGCACTTTTGGTTACAAACGGCCCATCTTCCGCTTTAACCTAAGCAGCCTGCCCAAAGAGGCCAAAGTAGAGAGGGCCCTCTTCCGAGCGAGAACCGTCGGCTCCGAGGGTGCTGCCATCACGGTAGAAGTTGTCGGCCTGGCTCGTCCTTGGTCAGAGCACCAAGTGACCTGGCTCTCGCCCGCAACAGGTCAGCAGTGGGCCAGCCCCGGGGCCGATGCCCCCGGAATCGACCGCTTGTCCGAGCCAGCAGATACCATCACGATCACCGGGGGAGAACGCTGGTGGGAGTGGGACGTCACCTCTCTGGTCAAAGCCTGGGCCTCAGGCCAGCTGCCCAACTATGGGTTTATGCTCGTCAGCCGAGACACCGCCCTCCATCGCGAGATCAACGTCGCCTCGCAAGGGTATGGTTACCCAGCCCAGCTCATCATTGAATACACTGCGCCTCCCTCGCCTCAAGCTTATACATTACACCTTTACAAAGGGTTGAATATGGTCTCCTTGCCTGTTTGCCCCCAGGAGACCTCCATCGAGACCCTGCTGCATCCCATCGCCGATAAGCTCATTCGCGTATGGGCTTTTGACGCGGCTGACACCTCCGATCCTTGGAAACTCTATGAGCCAGGAGGCAATGAGAACGACCTAACGGAGCTCTCCCCAGAACAGGGGTACTGGCTCGAGATGGCCGACGAAGCCATCCTCACCGTGATCGGGCTTCCCTGCGCCACCAGAAGCATCCCCCTGCATACCGGTTGGAACTTTGTTGGCTACCCTCGCCTCGCAGAGAGAGGGATGGCCTCCATCACGAACACGGCCAATGGCGCGGTGGAGCTGGTTTGGCACTATGCCGCCCAAGACACTGCCGACCCCTGGAAGCGCTATAGCCCTAGCATTCCGCCATGGGCGAACGACCTTTCCACCTTTTCTCCTGGAAAAGGCTACTGGATCCTAGCAAACCGCGACAGCGAGCTCCTTCTCCCTTAAAGAAAAAGGGAGAGCGAGATTCCGCTCCCCCTTGAATCCTCCAACGACCTCAGAGCAAACTCCTCACCAGCCCACCATCGATCGGAATGGTGGTGCCAGTGATATAAGCGGCCTTCTCCGAAGCGAGAAAAGTGATGAGCGCCGCCAGTTCTTCGGGCTTGCCCAGCCTCCGCGCAGGGATAGTGGCCTCCCACTGGGCGAGCACCTCCTCTACTGGCTTGCCCTCCGCCTCTGCCGTCGATTTAGCCAAGTTCCATACACGATCGGTGAGAGTGTAGCCGGGGCAAACGTTGTTCACCGTGATGCCATCCGCAGCCACCTGGTCCGAAAGGGTCTTGGCCATGGCTACTACCCCCGCTCGGGCTACGTTCGAGAGGATAAGATTGGGAATAGGCTGCTTGACCGAGACGGAGACGATGTTCACAATGCGCCCCCAGTGGCGCTCTCTCATCCCTGGAAGCACCAACCTAATGAGCCGGATAGCGCTCATCAAGTTCAAGTTGATGGCATCCAGCCAGTCCTTATCAGACATATCGGTGAACTGCCCGGGCTTGGGACCGCCAGCATTATTTACCAAAATGTCAATGTGGCCGAACTCTTTCTCGACCGCTTTGACCAGGCGCTCAATATCCTTTGCCACACTCACATCGGCCCGCACAGGGAGAACCCGGCCCCCTGTGGCCTCGTGGATCTCTTGAGCAGCTGCCCGCAAGGCGGCCTCCCCTCGTGCAGCAATAGCAACGAGAGCCCCCTCCTTGGAAAGCTCAAGGGCAGTTGCTTTGCCCAGGCCTCTACTCGCTGCCGCAACCAATGCCACTTTGTCTTTTATACCTAAGTCCATCTCTACCCTCCTAAACAAATCTAGGCGCCTCGTTCATCTTCTCTTCTCAGTATATTACGAAAAGGTCTCCTCGTCACCTCTGCGAATTGACCGTGCCCCTGGAAGCTATTAAGCTATAGAATAGCCAGGAGGCAAAGGATGAAAAGACGCCCCCTTTGGCCGCTCTATGGAGGTATTGCCCTTATTTCGGCGGCGGTTCTTCTCTTTGAGCTTGACCTCACCCGCCTCTTTGCCGTCGCCGAATGGTACCACTTTGCCTTCCTCAGCATCAGCATAGCTCTCCTGGGGTATGCAAGCAGCGGGTCTTTTCTCTCTCTCCTTTCCCCAAGGTGGAGGGAGCTTGCCTGGAGGAGGGCTGCTCTTGCCTTTGGGCCCTGCATTGTCGGAGCCTACACTATTCTCAACCTAGTTCCCTTTGATTCCTACCAACTCGCCTGGTCCCCTCGCCAGATGATCTACCTGGCCATCTACTACCTAGGCCTGGTCGTTCCCTTCCTATTAGGCAGCTGGGTGCTTGCCCACTGGCTAACCCACCTTCCTAAGAGAAGCCACACTCTTTATGGAGCTAACCTTCTCGGCTCGGCAGCTGGCGCGCTTGGGCTGCTCCTTACTCTTCCCCTCTTTGGTGGGGAAGGAACCGTTTTTGTCTCCGCCTTTCTGGCGGCCGCAGGGGGAACGCTCCTTTTCCTCTACGCCTCCCAAGGAGGGAAAAGCCTGGCGCAAATAAGCCTAGGGCTCGCCTTTGGAGGGCTGTGCCTTTACCTCGCCTTTCACCCGCCGGCTTGGGCTACATTGCGGCTCTCTCCCTACAAAAGCCTGAGCCAGGCCCTCCGTCCCGCTGGAGCGCGGCTGGTTTATCAACGATGGAATGCCTTCTCCCGAGTGGATGTGGTTGAGAGTCCTCTCATCCACTCTGCCCCCGGGCTCAGCCTTCTCTACAGAGGGGATCTTCCCCCTCAACTCGGCCTCACCATCGATGGCAATAACCTCAGCCCCATCTCTCGGCGCCAGGATCCCTCAGACACCGGCTTCCTCCACTATCTCCCATCGGCCATCCCTTTTATTCTACGCCCAAATGCCCAAGCCCTCATCATCTACCCTCGAGGAGGCACCGAGGCTGCCCTCGCCTTGGAGCTCGGAGCCAGCAAGCTCCTCCTCATCGAAGATAACCCTCTCATCGTCCGCATCCTAGAATCCTATTCTTCCTTCACTGGAGGGCTTTACCAAGACCCCCGTGTTCGGATCATCACCGACGATGGCCGCAGCGCCCTTCAAAGGCTTGGCGGAAGCTATGATCTCATCATCTTTTCCCTGTCGGAGAGCTTCCATCCCCTGGCCTCAGGGACTTATAGCCTCTCGGAGAACTATCTCTACACCGTCGAGGCACTTGTAGCTGCCATCGAGCGCCTCAAACCCGCTGGGATCCTTGCGATCACCCGGTGGCTCCAAGACCCTCCTAGCGAAAGCCTACGCGCCTGGACCCTCGCTCTAGCCTCTCTAGAGAGCCTAGGCCTCGCCGATCCCTCTGAAAACCTCCTTGCCTTCCGAAGCTGGGCCACGATGACCATCCTGCTCAGCCCAACTAACTTTTCAGACGCAGACATTGCAGCCTTTCGACAGGCCTGCCAAGAAAGGGGCTTTGATCTGGTGTACTATCCCGGCATCTCACCAAAAGAGGTGAACCGGCACAACGTCCTCCCAGAGCCCATCTATTACAATGCCTTTCAAAAGCTCCTTCACCCGCGAGGACGTCTGGCTTTCCTCCACACCTGGCTCTATGATATCACCCCTCCAACAGATGACCGCCCTTTCTTTGGCCACTATTTCCGCTCGCGGCAAGTTCCCTTAATTCTCACACAGCTTGGGCGTACCTGGCGCCCCTTTGGCGGCAGTGGTTTTCTCGTCGTCATCGCCTTGTTTTTCCTGGCCATCTGTAGTTCTGCCCTTTTCATCTTGCTCCCCCTAGTTCCCACCAGGGGGCAGCTGCGAACGTTGCCTCATTGTGGGCTGATTCTTACCTACTTTGCCGCGCTGGGGATGGGCTTTCTTGGGGTAGAACTCGCCCTGATGCAACAATTCATCCTTTACCTGGGGCAGCCCGCTATCTCTTTTGTCATCGTTGTGGCCGTGTTGCTTCTCTTCTCAGGGCTGGGAAGTATGTTCTCCCAAAAGATCTCCCTACAATGGGCCCTTGGTCTCCTCATCCTGGTCATCGCTGGCTACCCTACCCTGCTCAGAGGGCTCTTTGCCCACACCCTGCAACTATCTCTCTCTTTTCGACTGGCCCTCTCCCTCGCCGCTCTAGCCCCACTTGGTCTGCTACTGGGGATACCTTTTGCTGGGGGAATAGCCAACCTCAAAGGCTCTTCCCTGCGAGCCATCCCATGGGTGTGGGCGGTCAACGGAAGCACGTCAGTAGTGGGCTCTCTGGCGGCCACTATCATCGCACTGTCTTGGGGGTATAGGATAGTTCTCTGGGCAGCAGCGGGATGCTATGCCCTTGCCTGGATAGCCAGCCGGCCTTGGACCTTGAGGAGGAAAGATAAGCTCAATGCCGGCCAGTGAGGGGAACAAAGGCCACTCCCATGATGCGCTCCGAGGTCACCTTGTCTCCCTGGCGCTCAACTAGCCAGAGCACCTGGTAGCCTCCCGGCGGGCCCACAGGGATCACCATCCGCCCGCCATCGGCAAGCTGATCGACAAGGGGCTGAGGGATATGATCGGGGGCACACGTGACGATGATGGCATCATAAGGGGCATGCTCCTTCCAGCCATAGTAACCATCGCCACACTTGACATACACATTCTTGTAGCCTAAACGAGCCAACCGTCTTTTAGCCTGCTCACAAAGCTCGGGGATAATCTCGACGGTATAGACCTCTTTGACAAGCTCTGCCAGAATTGCAGCCTGGTACCCCGACCCTGTGCCGATTTCCAGCACTTTGGAATCCGGAGTCAAACGAAGGAGCTCTGTCATCACCGCAACGATATAGGGCTGAGAGATCGTTTGCCCATAGCCTATGGGAAGAGGATGGTCCTCATAAGCCTGATGGACGTATTCGGGGGGCACAAATTCATGACGAGGCACTTTTTTCATCGCCTCTATTACTCGCTTGTCGTCGATCCCTCGCTCTTCAATTTGAAACTTGACCATCCTCTCTCTCTCCATAGCAAAAACATCTTCCTCCGAGGTAGGAGTTGCTTCAGGCTCGGCAATCGGCGCAGTAGCAACACCCTGTACTCTATCAGAAACAGGAGGGCCACAGGCCACCGCCCATATCGAGAGTGAAACGCACACCAAGAGGTGGATCACCCGCCTCATCACCTCGCCCCCTTTCCTCCATTCTATCATCCCTAGCCCTTTTAGGCAACATAATCAGAGGGGAACGATCAGGGAGAGAGCTTTTCCAAGAACCGGCGAGGATCCAAGTGCAATACGTCAAACGCCTGGAAGAGGGGAGCATAATCCGCATCATTCACGGGAACAAGCCCGTCTATGCGATAAAGCTTTCGAAGGAGTGAACGTCCCTCCTCGCTCCGAATCAGCTCAAGGAGTGCCGCAGAAAGCCGCATATATACCTCTCTAGGAAGCTCCCTGCGAACCACGAGTGGAGAATTCGGAACAGGCTCGGAGAGCCAAAGGATCCGGAGGACATCACCTACATCTCTATAGCTTTCCTCCAAGAGGGCTCGACCGTCCCCCAAGGTTCCATCTCTACCAAGGGGGCGCCAGTACGTGGCCGCTGCATCCACCTCCCCTCGGTATACAGTGAGCACCGCTTGGGCATCTCCCCCCACGAAAACCTCTTCTCCCAAAGTGATCCCACGAGATACCATCTCTGCTTTGGGCAAAAGATATCCGAAAAAGGAATAGGGAGTCGTAAATGCAATGGAAAGCCCTCCCAAATCGTCGAGAGAATCCAAGGGCTTTGCGCCCCTTTTCTCCCTTACCTCATTTGTCTGTACCAAGATCTCGGCACGATGATAGGCGATTCCGTCCTGCGCTACAGAAAAGAGAGCCCTCACTTTACACTCTCGGCAAGCCACAAGGTACGCTGGAAGAGCTAGCCAAGCCAGGTCAGCCTCTCCCTGGCAAAGAGCAGCGATAGATTGACTGTACCTTTCGGGAATTATCACCTCTGTTCGCGTTCC
>JAGGYI010000039.1 GCA_021162655.1 Anaerolineae bacterium | reverse complement strand
CCGTAAGACTGGGTCTGACAAGCATTTTTACCATCGTAAAGCACTGCGGCCTCGGCAAGGATCACCCCAGCAAGGATAAGCCCCTGCCCTCCCCGACCAGCAAGACGTATCTCAACCCTTTCAACATCCTCTTGTACCATCTGGTTCATCATCTCCTCACACGTCCTGGCAAGTAAGCCAAGAGATCCGTCACACGTTCAAGGATTATGTCGGGAGACACATGGTCAAAGTAAGAAGGCTCCAGTCCCGGTTTTAGCACGGCAACTGTTGCCATCTTTAGCTTCTGCCCCGCCACTACATCCATTGGATGGTCCCCGCACATCAGTGCCTCCTCCTGAGGAACTTGCAGCCTCTCAAGGGCCAGCAAAAGATGTTGGGGATCCGGTTTGACCTGGGATACATCATCGCGAGTAAGCAAAACGTCATGCGCGAGAGGGAAACGTGTAAGGATGCGTTGCAAAGCCTCTCGACAGTTTCGGGTGACGATACCAACGGCAAAACCCCTTTGGCGAAGCTCCCAGAGCATCTCTGGTACTCCCGCATACGGCACGGTCCTCTCCGCCGCCTCCAGTTCCACCTCTCTAATCGCTTGCTGGGCTCTAGCCTCGAAAACGCGGCCAGCCCCATGATCTCGAGCGTCCAGAAGCGCCCGTATGTGGCGAATGAGCTCAAGCACATGGGGATGACCTGTCGCTTCCTCCTCCAAACCAAAGTCGCGGACAACGTCCAAGACCACTTGGCGCATGTAAGTAAAATCGATGCTTGGACGAACAAGGGTACCATCAAAATCGAAGAGAAGCCCCCTCACATGGGTGAAAATCTTTTCCCTCTCCAACATTGCCCCACCAGATGCCATCAGCATCATTGCCCCATAAAGATCAAAACACGATTGTTCTCAGAATCTGTAACCAGAATTCTGCCCTGAGGATCGACTTTAATCCCCGTAGGAAGGTTCATTGAAGCCAAATCACTACCATATTGCCCCCAAATGCTCAAAAGTTTGCCCGTGCTATCGAACTTTAAGATGCGATATCCCTCTGGATCTGTTGCATATACATTGCCAGCCGCATCCACCGCCAAATAAGGTTTGTTCACGACTGACATCCCTTCCCAAGCATAGACTTGCCACTTGCGGAGAAAGTGCAGGCCCTTATCAAATACTTGGATCCTCTGGTTCCATGTGTCAGCCACATAAAGATTCCCTTCGCCATCCAGGGCAATTCCCACGGGTTCTTGCATCCTGCCATCCTCAGTACCCGCTCCGCCTACAGCTCCTACCATCTGCTCACTCTGGCCAGAGCGTGCATCATATTTGATGATCCTCTTATTCCCCGTATCGGCTACATAAAGATACCCTTCCTGATCAAAAATTAAATCCCGAGGGCCATAGAAAACATTCCCCGGCCCTGTGGGCTGTTGCACCTCGCCAAATACACCCCACATGCGTTTAAAATTCCCCTGCGCATCGAACACTTGGATTCGGTGGTTCCATGTATCAGCCACGTACACATCCCCATTCGGCGCCACCGCCACTCCCCAAGGCTCTTTAAACTGACCTGGGGCTGTTCCTTCTCTACCCCACTGGCGGAGAAAACGTCCCTGTGCATCGAACACCTGAATACGGTGATTCTGGCTATCAGCAATATAAATATTGCCCTCTGCATCCAAAGCCAAACCCTTGGGAGCACGAAACTGCCCCGGAGCATTGCCGCCAGAGCCAAAGACGAAGCTCGCCTGAACCTGTTTCCACTTTTCCATATACTCATCGCCGGGGAGCGGGCCTGCTGCAGCCAAAGCCTCTGGCCCATAATCCCATAGCTGCTGAGCCACATCACGACGCACATACATGGCGAAATTATGCACATAAGGCCACGACGTAAGGGAAACATCGTACTTGCGATAAAAGATCACATCCCACATCTTTTTGCGGGCTGTTCTATCTTTCAGATCGGCCCAGAGATTCTTGAGAGTCATCCCCATATACCAATCTTGGTTGGGCCACCAAATGAGCCGATACTGACGCCGGTAATACCTATTCCCCAGCAAAGGTTTTACGGCCGCCTCATTGGCAGGCCCTACAATCACCACTTCCGCATCGAAAGGTTTGGAAGGCTTTTTCCCATAAAACTGGGCGTTATCAAAATTCCTCAGGTACCAGACAAAGGGCCAGCTCGAGTCGTCATCGTAAGCTACTTTCATATGCAGCCCCCCAGTGAGCCGCCGCGACATATCTTCCAATTCCCTCGTCACCAAAGCCACATCGGGGGCCCCTTGCGCATAGACAAGAAACTCGGTAGCTAAATCTGCATTGATAAAAGTGGCCATCCAAGCAAAACGTATAGTCAACAAAGAAAGGACCAAAAGCAACGCCAAAGCCACCATCCGCCATCTCTCCCGGGCCCTTAATCTGCGCAGCAACATAAAAAGGGCAATTCCCAAGAGAATGGCCACAACGAGTGCCGCTAACCAGGACATCGTCTGATTCAAATCCTTGAGCGTCACCCCCGTATAAGGTCTGACGAAAAGCAAACGCCCCAAAGCATAGAGAAACAAAGGCAAGACTATCAAGAGCCAGAGCCCTTTCTGGGCGCGGATCTCTTGCCAGTCAGCCATGAACAGGCGGCCGATGGCCCAACCAGCTAAAAGCTGTAGAGGCAAAGCAAGGTGCATCGTCAACCAAGGCATCTTTTCCCCAGCCCAGCTGTATAGAGCAAAGGCCATAAAGCTCCAGTAAATCACAAAGAGCACAAAGGGAATTGCCTCTCTCCCCCGAGTGCGAGCTTCTTCCTGCTCGCGAGGATCGCCTCGAAGGAAATAGTAGACAGCCCCGCCAACCCCTGCTGTGAGAGGAAGGAACTCATAAAGGGGCATGAGAACAAGATAATAGAACCAAGGCTGTCCTCCCCGCTTTACCCCTTGCTGAGAAAGCCAGTAACCCAGCTGCCCCACCATTCCCGTGGCAAATCCCTTGCCATTGGTAAACATGGTGGTGAAAAGAGGAATAAAGATACCATAGAAGATTCCCAAACAGACAAGCCAACGGCGCCAATCCCACCAGAGACCCACTGCCACCGATATGGCCAAGACAACAAGAAAGACGCTCCCTGAGAATAGGATCCCCTGTTGGCTATAATCCACAGGATCCCCACCTAAAATGCGAATAAGGAAAGGTGAAGCCGTCGGCAGGATCAACATGCCCATCATGACGACTAGGTCGAAAACAGGCAAATCTGTGGGCAACTCATTCCAAGGACGGGAACGATCCCCTAACCACTGCCACAGAAGCAACCCGGCCAAAAAAGTGCCAAAGATAAAGTACGTGATGAACGTTGTTTCCTTGGCACACAAACCCAAAGAGATCGCAGCGGCTGCCAGGTAAAGATCTCGCGACTTGTGCTCATCTAAATAGCGGAGAATCGCTATGAAAAGGAGCAAGTTGAAAACCGCCACAAAAGGATCATGGCGCAAAAAACGCGAGCGATGCATCATCACTGGGGAGATTGCCATGAGCAAAGTAGCGGCCAGAACCCCCTCTTTGCCCAGCCATTTCTTCAGAGCGAGAGGCAAAAGGGTCAGTGTAATGCCAAAGAGGACCGGAGAGAGACGAGCAGTAAAATCATTATCACCAAACAGCGCAAAGATAAAAGCAGTAAAGTGATAAAGAAAAGGTCCGTGGTAGACCGGGCTGTGGGTATATCCCTGGCCCGTCACCAACTTCCAAGACTCCCAGGCATGAATGCTCTCATCATGGCTATACGCCCGTGAGGAAAGCGCCCACAATCTCGTAAAGATAATAAAGATTACTATGAGAACATAGACCACTGTCCACCAGGTAATGCGCCCTCCAGCAACAAGGGGCTTGGAGAGGAACCCTCCTTCTTTCGACGTTCTACCTTCCATCTGCACCCCCTTTATAGAAAATAGGGCTGTTCACCTCAATTCACTGGGCTTTCGAGAGGCGAACCCACACTTCGATTTCTGAGGCTTTCTCCGTCCCTACAGGTTCTCTGTAAAGGAACCAGCGCAACTTTTCTCGAAGAGAAAGCTCCTGAGCAGGGAAATGCTCCTTTAACCGAAAACGCTGCCCTACGTAGCCTTTGGGCCACTCTTGCTGGGACCAAACCTTGGTGATGAGAACCTCCGCTTCAGGGCGTTTGGGAAACGTCAACACCCGAGCATTAGGAAAGGCTCTCAAATACCATTCCATCCAGGGCCCCAAGTCCTCTTCATATTCGATATCCAAAAGGTGTGGATCACCCGCCCGCCGGCTCGACAGCGTAGTGATAAAGTGCTCAAAATCACGAATTTGAACCGAAGCAGGAGAACGGACTAGCCACTCTCGGGGATCTCGCGCCGTTTGGTAAGCCACTGCTGTGCTCGTACGCACAGTTAAAACAACCAGAATGATTCCCCCCGCAAGGATAGTAGCCCGCCAAGCAGCCTTCTCCCCTCGCCAAAACCAATAGGCCGCCAAAGCTATCAAATATCCTCCCAAAGCTATACGCATATAAGAGAGGAAAACTCGCTGGGCAGTATGCAAGAAAATGGCCAATTGCAAAGCAGCAAAAACAAGCACAACAAAAGCCACCCAGCCGGCCACTAGATCAGGAATATCGATTTCCTCTAGATATTCTTGCCAAAGATACTCAAAGCCTCTGGCGGCTAAAAGAACTAAAGGTAGAAGTACATCCACAAGCCAGGCAGGAGAACGGTGCCCCAACAGTGTACCTAGGAGCAAACTCAAAACTGCCCAAGAGACAAGCCAGATCTCCAAAGGAGAGCGCCTTCGCAGCCCAACTCCTGCCCCTATCAAGGCCAACCCCAAGGTCAGAAACTCGTAGGTGAACAATGCTTTGGGCATGGCAAACCAAGGTCCTGCATCCCCTTTGGGCCAGAGCTCGCCCAGCCACCGCCCCAACAGTTCCGCACTGGCTCCCAGTCCCCCCAAGTTAAAAGAAAGCGCCGTTGCTGCAGCAAGGAAACTTCCCACAAAGAAAAGCAGATTCTCTCTAACGGCCCAGCCGCGCCACAAGCGCTGCAACTTTTCTCGCTCAGAAGGACTCTGGCGTTGCAAAACCCACCAACCTAGTACCCCCCCAAAAAAAGCAAGAAGCAAGGTATAAATATTGCTCCCTGCTGCCAGGCCAAAGCCCAAAGCTAGGGAAATCAAGCGTGCTGCATTTCGGTCCTCCGAGTGGCTGTACCACCAACAAGCCAGAAGAAAAAGTGCGCCCAGACTCACAGAGGGGATCACTCCCTCTGCGGCACGCGAGAAAAAAATCCACGT
>JAGGYI010000180.1 GCA_021162655.1 Anaerolineae bacterium | reverse complement strand
TGGGCTTTAGTGCATCTCGCGGCGGCCTGCCAGGGCCTCAGCCAGGGTGATGCGATCGGCATATTCCAGATCTCCCCCACGGGGAAGGCCCAGGGCGAGGCGTGTTACTTTGATGCCCAGGGGCTCGATGAGGCGCACGAGGTACATCGCTGTGGCATCTCCCTCCAACGTGGGGTTCGTCGCCAGGATTACCTCCTGTACTTGGCCCCCTTCGAGGCGGCGCATGAGCTCCTTGATGCGTAATTCGTCGGGGCCGATGCGTTCCAGAGGGGAGATGTGCCCGTGGAGTACATGGTAAACGCCCCGATAGCGGCCAGTGTTCTCGATGGCGAGAACATCCAGGGGATCCTCGACTACACAGATGGTGCTGTGGTCGCGAGTCTCATCCGCGCAAATGCTGCAGGGATCCTGATCGCTGATGTTGCAGCAGATGGAGCAGAGCACGGTGTGCTGGTGGAGCTCCGTCAGGGCATTGGCCAATTCTAGGGCCTCTTCCTTGCCTGAACGCAGGAGGTAATACGTCAGCCGGGAGGCCGTTTTGGGGCCAATGCCAGGGAGGCGGCTGAACGCCTCGATGAGCCGATTGACAGCTTTGGGTGTCGCGGTCATCAGAACAACCCGGGGATATCTATACCACCTGTAAGGGGACCTAGCTTGCTCTGGGCCAGAGCCTGGGCTTTGGCCTGCGCTTCTTTGAAAGCGGCGACGATGAGGTCCTCCAGCATCTCGACGTCCTCTGGATCAACAACTTCGGGGCTGATCTTGATGGAACGGAGCTCCTGGGTGCCCGTCATCTCGACGACGACAGCCCCACCCCCCGCTGAGGCCGTGACGGTCTCTTCCTCCAGCGAGGTCTGAGCTTGGAGCATCTGGTTCTGGAGTTCCTCTAACTGCTTCATCATGGAGAGGCGGGGGTCCTTTTTCATCCGCCTTTTTCCTTTGCTGGCCACGGTTTGACCTCCTCTTCCTGCTCATAGATGGTAACTTGGTCGACCCTGCCCCCCTTTTTCTCCAGCGCTTTGACGGCGGGGTGGTTCAGAAGCTCCTTCCGCAAGCGCTCTTGGGAGTCAGAGGTCTCCTCTCGTGGGGAAAAGAGGGCCTCATTCGAGGGTGGAGGGGAAATTCGGGTCTGAAGCTTGTCGAGCACGCGCGGATCAACGATGCATTGAATGTGCACAGGCCTTTTGAGCACTTCGCTCAGAGTTCGCTCCACCAGGGAACGGCGCTCTTCTTCCGAAAGCTTGTCGCGATGGAAGCTCGCCTCACAGCCGAGGATGATGGTATCCCCCTCAGTGGCGACGGGGTAGGCAGAGACAAGGAGGGCCCTCACCTGGGGGCTACGGGGCCTCACTTTGGTGAGAACAAGCCCCCAATTATGGCGGACCTCTTCGAGCGAGAGGGGTTCCTCCTGCGTTGGTGGTTCTGCCTCCTCTTGAGGGGCCTGCGCGGTGGAGGGTGGGAAGCTTTCCTCTTTCTGTTGCTCCTCAGGGGAGGGAGCTGTTGCTGCCTCTGCTTCCTGGGGGACAGGGGCAGAGGGCTCAGCCTCAGTGGTGGCTTGTTCTCTCGGTTGCCGAGAGGGCGCTGGGGATTCCTTTGCCGCCGGGGCGGGCTCCTCCTGAGGGAGGGCCTCCCTAGCAGAAGGGCTGGGCTCCCCTTGCGGTTGAGCCGATTCAATCAAGGCAAGCTCCAGGGGGAGCTGGGGAAGGACGGCATCGCGAAGCCCCCTTCCTGCCTCGTTAAAGCGCTTGAGGGCCTGAACGAAAAAGCCCAGAGGGAGGGAAGCATGACGTTGGGCGAGCTCCTGGAGCGCCTTCAGGGTTTGGGGCTCAAGCCCGCGGATGTTCTCTTGGCCGCCTACGCGGAGGAGGAGCAACGCGCGCAGGTGATCGAGGATCTCGCTGAGGAGCTGCCGAGGTTCGGCCCCTTGGTCAATCGCCTGGTTGATCGCTCGGAGCCCCTCTGCGGTGTGCCCAGAAAGGAGGCTCTGAATGACCTGGATAACCATGGCAGAGGGGGCCAGCCCCAAGACGTTCTGCACAAGTTCAAGGGTGATCTCCTCTGCACCATAGGCGGCCAGTTGATCCAAGAGGCTCTCGGCATCGCGAAAGCTACCTTCGGCCCGGCGGGCGATGTATTCTAGCGCCTCTGGGGCGATGGCGATGCCCTCTTGATCGCAAATGTAGCGGAGCTTTTGGGCGATGATGGGCACGGTGCCCCGCCGAAAGTCGAAGCGCTGGCAGCGCGAGAGGATCGTATCCGGAAGCCGGTGGGGCTCGGTGGTACAGAGCACAAAGATCACATGCTCGGGAGGCTCCTCGAGGGTTTTCAGGAGGGCGTTAAAGGCCTCGTTGGTCAGCATGTGCACTTCGTCGATGACATACACTTTGTAGCGGCATTCGTGGGGTGCAAAGGCGACGCGGTCTCGCAGCTCGCGGATCTCGTCGATGCCTCGGTTAGAGGCAGCATCGATCTCGATGAGGTCCAGCGAGGTGCCCTCGGTAATACTCCGGCAGATGTGGCAGCGATTGCAGGGGGGATTATCCGTATCGCCGACGCAGTTCACTGCCTTGGCGAGGATGCGGGCGGTGGACGTCTTGCCCGTCCCTCGGGCGCCGGTAAAGAGATAGGCATGGCCAATGCGCCCTGCTTTGATCTGATTCTGCAGGGTGCGGGTGATGTGCTCTTGGCCGAGGATCTCTTGGAAGGTTTGTGCACGCCATTTGTTATAGAGTGATTGGGCTGTCATCTTTCCCCACTGCGTCTTGAATCGCGCCTGCCGATAGTTTAGCACCGAGGAGGGGCATTGACAAGTGTGTAGGGCCTTGCCGCTGACGAAGGCTTGAGGTAAGATAGGGGCATCATCATATAGAGGAGCAAGTAGACATGAAGCTAGCTTTCCTTACTCCGCTCTCGGTGGAGGCAGTGCAGAACGCAAAAAAGCTGGGCTATGATGCCATCGAAGTGAACGCCCGCTGGTTCGATCAGCCGGCTTTATTAGAGATCGAGCGCGAACTGAGCCGGTACAAAGATGTGCTCAAGGAACACAAGATCGCCGTGACCTCGGTGGCCGTCTATGGCCCCACCATCGAGAGCCCATTGGAGGAGGCTGTGGAGCATTATGCTCGCGCCTTTCGAGTGGCCCGGGCCCTGGGGTGTGGTGTTGTCTCTGGGTTGACGGGACGCGACAACGAGCGTACCGTCGAGGAGAATATCCCTCTCTTTCAAAAGTACTTTGGCGAGATCGCCCGCATCGCCGAGGATCAGGGGGTGCGCATTGCTCTGGAGCCGTGGCCGGGGCGGGTGGTAGGCCATGGGCCATACCGCTGGACCAACCTGGCCACCACTCCCGAGCTCTGGGATCGGCTCTTTGAGGCGGTGCCCAGCCCTGCCCTAGGGTTAGAGTATGATCCCTCGCATCTCGTCTGGCAGGGGATCGACCATCTACAGGCCATCCGCGATTATGGCGAGAGGATCTATCATCTCCATGCCAAGGATATCGTGATCGATGAGAGAAGGTTGCGCCGTGTGGGCGTGCATGGGCAGGGATGGTGGCGTTTCGTCCTCCCCGGGCTGGGGCAGATCAACTGGCCAGAGCTCTTTAAAGCCCTCCGCGAGGCGGGCTACAAAGGAGATATGGCGGTGGAGCACGAGGATCGCGAGTTCCGGGATGAACGTTGGAACGAAGGCTTGCTCTTGGCCCTCAAGGCGCTTCGCCCCTTGGTGGAGGAGTTTAACAGGAATAGGTAGCTGTCTTTGGGGGAATGACAAAGGCCCGACGCATGCGTCGGGCCTTTGGTGTTTTGGAAGGGGCTACCGCTTGGGGAGGAGATCGATGGCCCAATCCAAGCCCAGCTCGGCGAGCTTGCCAGGGGTGGGCACGCCGTTCTCGTCCCAACCGGCCATCTGATAGTAGAGCTCCCTGGC
>JAGGYI010000207.1 GCA_021162655.1 Anaerolineae bacterium | reverse complement strand
GTTTCCTTCTGTCTTTTGGGTCGGGGAGAGGAACCTTCTGCGCTGCCTGGGAACGTTTTTTTTCCTTGGGGCTCGCCCACACGAAGAGATGCCCGCTTATCTGCAGCATGCTGATGTGGGATTGATTCCCTTTCGCGATTGCCCTCTAGTACGGAATATCGAGCGGCCGCTAAAATTCTATGAGTACATTGCCTCGGGATTGCCAGTTGTTTCCGTGCCCTACGGGAGTCTTGTCAAGATGGCTCCCCATGCCCTTTTCGGGCGAACCCCTGAGGAATTCGCTGAGGCTATCGATGAAGCTCTCAAGGTTTCCTCTGCACAGAGAGAGTGCCTCAAACAGGAAGCTCAGAAGTTCTCTTGGGAGAATATCTTCATCCAATTTGATGAAATCTTGGCCAGCGAAGGGATTCAGCTACCGTGAGAGTGTTGTTCGCTAGCTATCAGGCGGTCTCGATGCCTGGGGGTGGGGTGCGTACCCAGATTCTACGGACAAAAGAACAACTAGAGAAGGAAGGAGTAGAGGTTCTTCTCTTTGATCAATGGCGTCGTTATGACTGGTCACATATTGATCTTATTCATGTTTTTTCTACGGATATGCGTAATTATTTTCTTCTTCGTGCTCTTCCTTCAAATAAACCACTTGTTGTTTCTCCAATCATTGACAAGATGTACCCGTGGACTCTCTTGCGAGGATTTTATCTCCTAGCGGGGGCTCTACCTTCTCAGATACTTACAAGTTATAATGCGCACCGTTTGGCAGTGCAGAAAGCCAAGGCATTCCTAGTACGGGCCAAGTATGAACGGGCTATTTTAGAGAAGGGGTTCGGGGTAGCCCCTTGTAGAGTCTTTGATGTGCCAAATGGCGTCGATGCCAAGTTCATTTGGGCTTCTCCGGAACGCTTCCGGAAGACCTATGGTATGCAAGGCTTTGTCCTCTATGTAGGGCAGATAGGGAATCCGCGCAAGAATCTTAAGCGTTTGATCCGCGTGGCAGCTGATCTTCATCATGTGCCTTTCGTTTTGGTAGGACCCATTCTGCAAACCCAGGAAGCTCGAGAGGTGCTCTCCCTGGTACATCGGTATGAGAATATCCATCTTTTGGGGCGGCTACCTGAAGAAGATTTACTTTCGGCTTATGCGGCGTGCCATGTTTTTGTTTTGCCCTCTCTAATAGAGGGAACGGGCCTCGTTGCTCTGGAAGCAGGGTTGGCAGGAGCTAATGTAGTAGTTACACGTTGTGGTGGACCTCCAGATTATTTGGGCAACCTGGCTGAATATGTAGAGCCCAAATCGGTACGCTCAATCCGCCGAGGGATTGAACGAGCTTTGCAAAAACCCAAAGGGGAGAAGTTACGTAAACATCTCGCTCATCATTATCTTTGGGAGCATGTTATTCAGCGTCTTCTCCGAGTATATGAACATGTTCTTTCTTGAGAGGTCAAGGACTATACGGAAAATCTGGTCTGTGGGTTTGGGGCTCTTTCTCATAGGGGTGATTTGTTGGCAGAGGGAAGCACTCTTAGCTGAGGTTTGGACGAACGCTGGAGGGATAGCTCTTTCACGGGCGTTGCTTGCCCATGATGAGGACTCCCTTGAGAAAGCAAAAACTTTGCTTTATCGGGCACAACAGGTTTATCCCAGAGGGGTGGCAACCTCACGACTTCTTGTTCGCACTGCGGTAGCTATGGGAGAGGATCCCGTTATATGGGAGCCTTTGAGTGGAAAGGATGCTTTAGCGCTTTTCTTTTTGGGGATGGCTTATTATGAGCGAGGTGAGGAAACGAGAGCTCTTTCCCTTTGGAAAAAGGTTTCAGGGAGTGCATGGTACTTTATGTATAAGGGGAATAGAGCTTATGAGAAAGGAGATTGGCTGGGGGCAAGAAAAAGCTACACTCTCAGTTTAGCAATAGATCCGTTCCCTTCTCCAGGACGGGAGCAAATGTATCAAAACCTCTGTCGTGCCGAGGTTTCTCAGCGACATTGGGCCGCGGCTGAGCATTGGTGTTCTTTAGCGCTCAGGCTGCGGCGGAACGAGTGGAACCTGGTCTGGCTAGGGCGAATTTACCTCCAGCAAGGCAAATCCGCGGAGGCGTTGCTTTTGCTGAAAGAGGCATTGAAACGCAATAACCGAATTCCTAGTGGGTATTATTACCTTGGGCTAGCTTTGCAACGTTTAGGGCGAACGGGGGAGGCTCTTAGTGCTTTGGAGCAGGGCCTTGAGTTTTTCCCCGATCATCCCTATCTGAATTTTGCTGCCGGCGATCTTTATCTTCAACAAGGCCAGATCGATAGAGCTTATTGTTGCTATTGGAAAGCTGCTAGATATGGAGGCAGGCGGTTGCAGAATAAAGCACAAGAAAAGTTACTGAGGCTCGGTATGAAAAGGGCTCCTTTGTGTTATTGATTGAGGGTGAGGGAGATACTTTGATCAGAGCTTCCCATTTGCAGTCATCTTTCTCTCGGAAGAGAGGATTTTTCACCAAGGTGCTTTACGGCACAAAGCAAATCTTTAGTTTTGAAGGGCTCTTTATCCTCTTTCTTTTTGCTGGCCGGTATAAAAATGCCTCCTGGCTTCGCTGGGTTCCAGTAGATTTAACAGCCCTCTTTTTTGTGCTTAGTGTGCTCTGTGGTGTGTATATCCTCCTGCGACGCAGGCTCTATGTGCTACATGATGCCCTGGTAATTGTTGGTTTGGCGTTAATTTTTGTATTTTATTCATTAATCAGCCTCTCTTGGGGTGAAGTTGGGAATTATGCCTTACACAAGGCAGCTTATATCGCTACTTTGACTATCTGGCCACTTATTGCCTGCGCTTTTATTATTGGCTATTCACGCTTTCGTTTACGTCGCTTCGTGGTGCTCTTTTTTCTTTTTGGTTTTTGGCTTGCTATCGCTGGAGCGATTGGTCGTTTACGACATGGGGGGTGGGGAAGACTTTCTATTCTTGGTGGGAACTACCTAGGAGTAGGGCGGGTCGTAGGGCCCGCAGGGTTGCTTGCGTGGGGATACGGGCTTTTTTTCGCTCGCCGTCCTTTTGAGCGCTGGATAGGCTTTATCCTATATGGCTTTACTCTCGGAG
>JAGGYI010000171.1 GCA_021162655.1 Anaerolineae bacterium | reverse complement strand
TCACTTGGTGCCCGCCCATCTGTGCGCCTCATCATTTCCTCCCTCGGAGCTTGGCTAGGTAGCCATAGCCCTGGGCAAAGCCTTCCAAGTTTATCTCGCGATAGCGCCCGGGCACCCGCTGAGCGATAACTTGGCGCCAGAGCTCTGGAGGAACCTCAAGTAGGGCGGCCAAAGCCCCCAGCATAACGATATTGTTTACTCGGGCATTTCCCAAAGTCTGAGCAATCTCAATCGCCGGGATGTAGTAAGGATGCAGGCCAGCCTCCCAATAGATCCCCTCTTCCTCCTCGGCGGAGGGATAATGGCTGCCCCCTGCACTCACAGAGACGGGTACAATACGATAGTCGTTCACCAGCATCACCCCTCCGGGACGAAGCATCTCGGCGTGGCGCAATCCCTCAAGGCGCTCAAAAGCGAGGAGATAATCCACCTCTCCAGGAGAGATAAGCGGAGAGTAAACTCGCTCTCCCCAACGCACATGGCTGGTGACGCTGCCCCCACGCTGAGCCATGCCATGCACCTCAGACTTTTTAACATCATAACCCGCTTCCATGCCTACCAACGCTATCACGTCGGCTGCAAGGAGAATCCCCTGGCCCCCTACTCCAACGAGGAAAAAGTTGTCCGTCCATCCCTGCGTCTTCATCGAGATGCCTCCTCTCGAGGGTGAATCGCTCCCACTGGACATACCTGGGCACAGATGCTGCAGCCCGTACAGAGAAGAGGATCGATACTCATCTGAGGGCGCCCTGTGTCAGCCCAAGTGGTCTCCCCCTCAAAGATAGCTGGACAGCCCAACTGCAAGCAAAGGCGACAGCCTGTACATTTAGCGGGGTCCACTTGATAGGGAGAAGAACCCTCGCGCGTTGGCGATAGAAGGACGCATTCGCGCCGCGAGATGATCACCGAAGGGCTCTCCCGTTCTAGGCTGAGACGGAGAGCCGCCTCTACTTCGGCAAGGTTGTAGGGATCTACGACGGCGACATCTTCGATACCCATTGCTTGGATCAGTTGAGGGAGATCAACGGCGCGCGTCTTGACTTTCTGGAGAGTCTGCCCAGTGCCCGGATGATCTTGATGGCCCGTCATTGCTGTTGTACGGTTGTCGAGGATGATTGTCACCGTGTCGCTCTGATTATAAGCCACATTTAGAAGGGCAGGGATACCTGAATGAAGAAAGGTGGAATCGCCAATGATGGCAACATGCTTTTGCCGAATGCCCGCCTTAGCCACACCGTGAGCTTGGCCGATACTCGCTCCCATGCAGCCGGTAGTATGGACGGCCTTCAACGGAGGCAAAAAGCCCAAAGTGTAACAGCCGATGTCTCCGTTCACCACTACTTTGAGCTTTCGGAGGACCGTAAAGATGCCCCGATGGGGGCAGCCTGGACAGAGGATCGGTGGCCGGGGAGGCAACTCTGGCAAGGAAAGAGAGAAACGCTTGGGACGTGCCTCGGTAGGGAGTAACCCTGCAGCAATGGCACTTTTGCGAATACGCTCAGGGGTCAGCTCGCCTACCAGAGGGAAGATGCTCTTGCCCTCGCAGGCGATCCCCAATAGTCTGAGCTCTTCCTCAATTACCGGATCAAGCTCCTCGACGACAATAAGCCGCTCTACTTGTTGGGCAAAGGAAGTGACGAGCTCGGTGGGAATAGGCCAAGTCATGCCCAAGCGCAATACTGACGCTTTAGGGAAGATCTCCTTAACGTACTGGTAAACCACGCCATGGGTAATAATGCCCAAGTGAGAATCAGCCATCTCTACGCGATTGTAGGGAAAAGAACTCGCCCAAGCGGCGATCCGCCGGCTCCGTTCTTCTATGACGACATGGCGCTTGCGTGCATTAGCAGGAACCATTACATACTTGGCAGAGTCGATACGATAGTCACGCTCCCCCTCGGCAGTAGGCTCAGGGGGAGGCCCCAGCTCCACCAGCCCATAGGAATGGGAGATGCGGGTAGTTGTGCGGATAAGCACAGGGGTATCGAATCGCTCGCTTATCTCCAGGGCCGCTCGCACCATCTCTTTGGCCTCTTGGCTGTCGCTAGGCTCCAAGCAGGGGACACGGGCAAATTTGGCATAGCGGCGAGTGTCCTGCTCTCCTTGAGAGCTGTGCATTCCCGGGTCATCAGCCACCATAAGGATCATCCCTGCCTCCATGCCCGTCATCGAGGCATAAAAAAGGGCATCGGCAGCGACATTGAGCCCAACATGTTTCATCACTGCCAAGGAGCGCACCCCAGCATAAGCTGCGCCAACGGCTACGTCAACGGCCACCTTTTCGTTTGGGCACCACTCGGCGTAGATTCCTGGCATAGGGGCTAGGGTCTCGAGGATCTCGGTACTCGGGGTGCCAGGATAACCGGCTGCCACCCGGATACCTGCCTCCCAGGCTCCTCTAGCCAAAGCCTCATTGCCCGAAAGCAGCTTTTTCAAAGCGATCTACCTCCCCAGAATGTTGCTCAACCAGGGGCGACTCAGCCAAGCCCCTGGAGGATCTCCTCCTGTAGAGCCCACATGCGCTGGCGCTCTTTTTCCTCTTCGTGGTCGTACCCTAAAAGGTGCAAACATCCGTGGATAATAAGGAGAGCCAGCTCACGTTGGACGGAATGGCCATACTCGGCGGCCTGAGCTTGCGCCGTGGGATAGGAAATGATCACATCCCCCAGGTAAAGAGGCACTTCCTCCGGGGTGATAAAACTCTCCTTACCCTCACGCGCAGCAAAAGCCAGTACATCTGTAGGCCGATCCACCCCACGGAACTGGCGGTTCAGTTGGTGAACCTGGGTATCATCGGTGATAACGATCGTCAGTGCTGTGCCCTCAGGTTGCCCTTGATGTGCAAGAACAGCTTGAGCTACCCGTCTGATGCCCTCGACACTGAGATTCTCTGAAAATTCAGGCGCAATCTGCACATCAATTTGATAGGGGGACATTTCCCTCTTGCAACTCAAGCCGGGATTACCTGAGGCCCTGTATGCTCGCCTGCCTCTAATGCGGCGACGCGCTCTGCATAAACACCACGATAGGCTGGTGGCAGGAGGGCTCCTATCTGTAGCATGACGAGATCAGCCAGCTCCTGAAGGATATCCCCCGTGGCTTTACCAGAAGGTCTGGGCAAACGAAAGGGCTTCCCGATGACCACATGGCAGGTAGGCCGCTTGAGGCGCTTCCAATCTCGCAGGTGCTCCACTCCCCAGACAGCGACAGGCACAAGGAGGGCATTTGTGCGAGTGGCGATGTAAGCCACCCCCGCTTTGGCTCGTTGCAAGCTTCCCTTGCGGCTCCGGGTTCCCTCAGGGGCGATGGCCAGCAACTTTCCCCGCTCAAGTACATCGAAACAGGCACGTAGGGCTTGGCGGTCCACCTCCCCTCGTCGAACAAAGATAACTCCCGCCATTTTAAGAATGGTACCAATAAAGAGATTTTTGCACCATTTGGCTGCTGCCAAAGGGGTTACTCGGCGGGGGATGGCAGGCATAATCACCACAGGATCAAAGAGGTGCAGATGGTTCACCACCAAGATTGCTGGCCCTTCTAAAGGAACGTTTTCCTGCCCCTGTACCTCATATCGGTAGAGGAGGCGCACGAGGCGCGAAATAATCCAGCGCATGATATTGTAGATCGCTGGACTGGTCTCATAGCTGAGACGAGCGCGCCGTTTTGCTGAAACAGAAACGGTCATACCTTTTCACTCCTTGCAAACACTAGATACACTTTATCATTGTACCACACTTGTCACGCTCTCTAAAAGTGGGGCTTTGGGGGTTAAAATGCCCCGTTTGGCGCACTGTATCTCACCTCAATCCAAACTTTGGGCTATCCTTTGGCAGGCCTCCTAAGCCGTCCAGTTAAGGACAGTCCAGGCGAATCCACGCGTGGATTCTTGACGTTGACAGTTCTTTTTACTCGTGATTTAATAGTCCTAAGCAGCGCTTGCGCCCTGCGCGAGGAGAAGCATCAAATAGATATACGGCTTAAGCCATGCATTCCTAGGAGGCAGAGATGGCACAAAGTGAACTAGCTATCTTTGGCGGTCCCAAAGCAGTACAGACGGACCCAGGAGATGTCTTCCAGTGGCCGATCATCACCAAGGAGGACGAGGAAGCTGTATTGAATGTGCTCCGCCGGGGTGGTATGTCTGGCATCGATGTGACGATGGAATTCGAAAAAGAATTTGCCCAGTGGCAGGGCACCCGCTATGCTTTGGCCTTTAACAATGGCACAGCGGCCCTGCACGCTGCTATGTTTGGCTGCAAAATAGGCGTCGGCGATGAAATCATCTGCCCAAGTATTACCTATTGGGCTTCGGCATTGCCCGCCTTTTCCTTGGGGGCCACTGTTGTCTTTGCTGATATCGACCCCGAGACGCTTTGTATCGATCCTCAGGATATCGAACGGCACATCAGCGAGCGCACCAAGGCTATCGTTGTAGTCCATTATTTAGGGCACCCTGCTGATATGGATTCCATCATGGAGATTGCCCGACGTCATGGGCTCAAAGTCATTGAGGATGTCTCTCACGCGCAGGGAGGGCTTTACAAGGGCAAAAAGCTGGGTACCTTTGGAGATGTGGCTGCTTTTTCGCTGATGAGTGGCAAGTCCTTTGCCATCGGCGAAGGGGGGATGTTGGCCACGAATGATCTGGAGATCTATGAGAGAGCTCTGGCCTTTGGCCATTATGAGCGCTATGATGAACGGATTCAGACAGAGTCTCTCAAGCCCTTCCGGGGGCTTCCGCTGGGAGGCTATAAATACCGAATGCACCAGCTCAGCTCAGCTGTGGGGCGAGTGCAGTTGAAATACTATGACCAGCGCATCGCAGAGATTCGCCGGGCGATGAACTATTTCTGGGATCTACTCGAAGGAGTGCCAGGGCTCAAGGCCCACCGGGTAGATGAGAGTACAGGGAGCAACATGGCAGGTTGGTACGCTCCCCATGGCATTTACCAGCCTGAAGAGCTGGGAGGGCTTTCCGTCACCCGTTTTGCCGAGGCCGTCCGCGCCGAAGGTTCTATCTGCAGCCCCGGGGTCAACCGGCCTCTCCACTTACATCCTTTACTGAACACTTGCGACGTTTATGGGCACGGAAAGCCCACGCGCATTGCCCATAGCCAACGTGATGTGCGCCAGCCCAAGGGTAGCTTGCCAGTGAGTGAACGGATTGGCCGGCTAACCTATAGTATCCCCTGGTTTAAACGCTATCGACCTGAGATCATTGAGGAACATGCCCGCGCTTTCCGCAAAGTAGCGGAACATTACCAAGAGCTTCTCAAAGATGATCCTGGGGATCCTCCCAACTTGGGTGGTTGGCACTTTTTCCAGCATCATTGAACAGGAACCATCACATGTATACTGAGGGAGAGCTCTTGGAGCTCTCCCTTTTTTGCCAAAGGCTCGGCAAAAGAAATCAAGATGAGAAGAATCCTCAGGACAACGGATCCTTGCGCATGCTAATTCATCTCAGATTCATCAGAGCGATGGCTACCAAAGCTATCCCCATCCCAAAGGCTTCCAATCGGCGGATGCGCTCTTTCCAAACGAGGCTGGCAAAAAGGTGTAGGTAAAGCAAGCCCACGACGCTATAAAAAGGAAAGACTACCACGCTAGGTAAGGAACGCAGGGCCCCCAGCAAGCTTAAATTGGCCAAGGCATTGCAAAATCCCAAGGCAATGCCTGAAGGAAGATCTCGCCAGGAGGAGCCCCGTCGCTGCCAGACCCAGACCATCGTAGCGATCACAGCAGCTGTTCCAAAAAGGGTCGCCAGGAAGGGGGAGCTGGCCTCTCCTCCAAGTTGTTGATAAGTCTTGACAGAGAGAGAACAGAGACCACTCCCTACAAAAAGCCCCAGGAGAAGCAGACTGCGGCGCACATCCAAGTGCCAAGCTCTCTCCCCAGGCTCGATAGTTAGTAGGGGAAGAGCTCCCAAAGCCAGAAACGCCCCAATCCCTTGAAAAAGGGTTGGCCGCTCTCCCCAGGCCAGGATAGAGACGAGCACAGGGAGAGCAGCAGCCAGCCGCACGACTGCTGAAGAGATAGAGACTCCCCGCAGGCGCATGAGGGGAAAATACATCGAAAAGGTGCCTACATAAGCCAAGCCCCCCAGTATCCCAATGCTCAGCTCCTGGGGAC
>JAGGYI010000281.1 GCA_021162655.1 Anaerolineae bacterium | reverse complement strand
TTCTTTTAGTCTCAGTGCGGCCCGGGCCCAATGGGCGCTTTGGGCTTGGTAGCGAGCGTCTCTTTCCAACAGCTCTTGGAGCACGCAGCGTTCGATCTCTTGGCGGTTTGCCATGTGGCTGACCCGAACCTCGAAAGTGTTGGCTGAGCTCGTATCTTTGACGTTGCAAAGAAGGGGATGTAGAGCTTCTTCCACAAGGAGCTTGATCTGCGACAGGTCTAGATCAGCATGCTCGAAAGCGAGGATACCGGTTAAGCGGAGCTCGATGACTGGTGGTTGTGTCCAAGTATTCTTGGAAGCTTGTTCTTCAAGATAGCTTTTCAAGGCTCTATAAAGAGTCTCGGGGCTCTCCAGACGATCTACTGGGAAGGAGAGGATGAGAAATGGACGTCGTGGAGGGCATATTTGGCTTACTTGATGTGTCCCTTGGGAGATGTCCACTTCTACAACGAAATACCCTCGCTCCGGCCAGTTTGCTTCGGTAATGCTGTATGTTTCCAGCGACCCGGGGTTGTAAATCCAGTCATCTTGGGTGAAAGGCTTGTGGATGTGTCCCAGAGCGAGATAATTGACATAAGGGCGGAGCTCCTCAAGCTGAGCTCTGCTGAGCGTGCCGGCGTAATAATCAAGAATGCCCTCCAGGCCGGCATGCATCATCAAAATGGTGTAGGGAGCTGGTGTGATATTTGCAAGGGCTTGGGCAAGGTCTCGGACGACACGAGGGGTACTTGCTCCATAGTACTTTAGCCCAAGGATGCGAATTCCCGCAGGAAGATCGACATAAGAGCCGGCTTTGGCCTCTGGATTCCAGGGGATGAGGTGGGGCTTTCCGTCTTGGTAAAAGATATCGAGGAGAAAGAGGAGGTCTTCCTCCGCTAGGTAACCTAGCCAAGATAGAGCTTCGCTGTAGTGGGCTCGGTCATGATTCCCTTCCACAGCAAAGACGGGGATTCCAGCTCTGTGTAGGCGGTGAAGTTGGTAGCTAGCCTGGAGAAGGGTGCGGGGCTCGATAGTTCGTTTGTGGAACAAGTCTCCCGCCAAAAGGACAAAGTCCACCTCTCTAGCCAAGGCGTCATCAACTAGTCTCTCGAAGGCGCGTCCAAAGTCGTTGTATCGCTCTGGATGGTTGTATTGTTGATAGCCAAGGTGGAGATCAGCTGCATGGATAAAACGGATAGCCATCGAGAGGCCTCCTTCAATCCTGGGTATATCGTGGGCAAGGGGCTCGAATAATGAGGATTTGTAGCTCCTGACGGGTGAGGGCTCGCTGGAAGACTGCTTTAAGGGAGGGAGAATCTGCCTCCAATACTTGGGGGCTACCTCCGATCCCTTGGATTATTCTAGCAATGTCTACAACCTTGGTCCGTGGCTGACCTCGTTCATCGAAAGAGCTGCCAGGATGCGTTTGTCCCCCTGTCAGAGCTGTGGTTCGGTTATCCAAGATGATCATAGTAAGGGGAGGGTTTTGTTGTAGGGCGAAGGGCAGAGCGTTCAGCCCAGAGTGGAAAAAGGAGGAATCTCCCAAAAGAGTGATAATGTGATGCTGTTTATCACAGAGAGCTAGCCCTAAGCCCGTCGCCAGGCCAGAGCCCAGGGAGTACTTGACGTCGAAAAGCTGGAAGGGAGGTAGATTAGCTCGGACCATACATCCGGGTTCTCCGACGACAATATAGTGTTGGCGCCCGTAAAGTGCCTCCATGGCTTCAAGTAGAGCATGGAAGGTGGGGCGGTAAGGACAGTCCTCGCAGAGGGGTACTGTGCTGGGCATGGTCTTTTCCGTCTCCCTGGGAGGATCTGCCGAGTAAGCGGGATCGAGAGCATGGAGAGCGTTGATAATCTCTCTAGGAAGAAGGCCTCCTTCCTCTGGAAGAGTGCGGGTTTCCCTTCCCAAGAGTTCCACCTCCAAATTTTCGCGTTGTGCGAGAGCACGAATTTGCTCCTCGACAAAGGGAGCCCCCTCTTCAAGGATGAGTACGCGCTTTAAAGGAGCTAACCAACGAGTGAGGCTAGCTTGAGGCAGGGGCCAGGAGCTGCTCAGTGCTAAAAGTTGGTAGCGCTCCGGGATTTTAGGGGAGATGCTGAGGAGTTTGCTGTAGGTGAAACCAGAAGCAATGATTCCCAGAGCCCCCGAGCCCTGGCTGACATCGTAAGGAGAGGCTTCTAGCATCGCTTGGTATTTGCGCAGTCGGCTGTGAAGGGTAGCATGCCGGCGCTGAACAAGATAGGGGAGGACGATCCAGTGATTGCGCTGCCGAAGGAAGCGCCGTCGGCTAGTGGGCAGTTCCCAGAGGGGAGGTAATGTGGCTTTTGCTGAATGCAATGCCCTTGTAGTGCGTATGATCATTGGGAGCCCCAGCGATTCGGACCAAGCAAAAGCCTGCACCATCAAAAGAGCGGCCTGTTCCACACTGGTTGGCTCCACAACAGGGACCTCAGCCAAACGCGCCAGCCAGCGAGAGTCTTGCTCATTTTGAGAGGCCCAGGCACCAGGATCGTCTCCTACGAGGATGACCAACCCTGCATGGCAGCCGCTGAGCGAAAAGGTGGCCAGGGGATCCAGAGCGACATTCATCCCCACGCTTTTCAAGATGACGAGGGAGCGGCTTCCTGCTAAAGAGGCGCCAAAGGCAGCCTCCATGGCCACTTTTTCATTGGGGGCCCAATGGATGTTGATCTCTTGGGTTAGGTTTAAGAGAGCGTTGAAAACCCCTGCGCCTGGCGATCCGGGATAGCCGGCAACGAATTGGACCTGAGCGGCCAAGGCCCCTTGGGCAAGGGCTAAATCCCCTGAAACAGGAGAAGCTTGAGGAGCTGGTCTTGTATGCATGGCTAGTCTGTTGCCTCCACATTAAGGTGAGATGATATGTCCGGCGGAGAGAAGGGTCTCCGCAATAGAGTACATGTTTGAAATCTCTCCGACAGCAAGGCGGTCTTTAAGTTCAAAGTAACCCAAGCAAGTACCACAGACGAGGATCTCCACTCCTTTGGTTTCTAAAGCTTGTAGGTCCTCGAGGATAGGTGAACCTTCTACCGCCAGTTTTACTCCGCTGTTGTAAAAGATGATCGTGTTGGGCAGGGGGTCTACTTCATTGAGGGTGTGGAAGAAAGCTCGGATGAGAATTTCTCCCAGCTCTTCTTCCCCTCGTCCCATGCGCTCACTGGAAACCACCAAGACGGTGGGGCGTTCTGTTTTTGAGGTATTTTGTTCCGCTTGTGAGGGCAAAGTTTCGCTGCCCGGGTGAACCTGAACGGCAAATTCTCCTTCCCGAGATTCGACTTGGGTTTGCCAGCCAGCCTTTTCGGCGAGGCGCCGCACATTGTTCACCTGCTCCTGAGCGGAAACAAGGATGGTGAATGCTGCTCCTTCGCGCATGGCGTTGCGCGCCAGAATGACAGGCTGGGGACAGGGTAGCCCTCTGGCGTCTATTGTCCTCATGATTCTCCCCTCCATTAGGTTGCCTTCGAATGATACCGCTTTTGCTTGCACCTCGCAATTCTCGTGGGGTGGACAAATGCTTTCATTGCGCTAATAATACAGGTAGCCCTTTTTAAACCTTTCCGCAAAGGAGGTTGGGATGACTACACTAGGAGTCATTGTAGGCAATCGGGGTTTCTTCCCTTCGGAGCTGTGCAAAAGTGGTCGGGAAACGATTCTCCGAGTTCTTGAGGAGGAAGGTATCAAGGCTGTTGCTTTGGGGCCACAAGATACTCCTTACGGTTCGGTAGAGACTTATCAAGATGCACAAAAGTGTGCCGAGCTTTTCAAGGCCCATCGTGAGGAGATCGATGGTATTCTCGTTACCCTGCCTAACTTTGGCGATGAGAGGGGAGTGGCTGATACTATCCGTCTCTCGGGGCTGGATGTGCCGGTTCTTGTGCATGCCTTCCCTGATACCTTGGGCAAAATGGATATAGCGAACCGGCGTGATAGCTTCTGTGGCAAGATGTCCGTCTGCAACAACCTCTATCAATATGGCATTCCTTATAGCTTGACAACGCTGCACACGGTTGATCCACTTTCCGAGAGTTTCCGCCAAGACCTGCGCAAGTTCGCTGCAGTCTGCCGCATAGTGCGTGGGCTGCGTGGAGCCCGTTTTGGCCAGGTGGGGGCTCGGCCGGCAGCCTTTAATACGGTGCGCTACAGCGAGCGCCTGTTGGA
>JAGGYI010000194.1 GCA_021162655.1 Anaerolineae bacterium | reverse complement strand
TCTATGGTGTCCTTGGGGTCATTCTTTTGTTCAGCATCGCCGGGCTGAAAAAGATCGTTGACCTCCCACACGAACGAGCCATGCGCGCCAAGAGTGGCTGGATCGAGGGACTGCGTCTGCGCCGCCGCAACAACTAATATCCAAAGGAGGAGAAGGGAGATGTTCTCTTATTATCAGCTGTTCGTCACCCTTGCTGCCCTCTATATCCTCCTGACAACCTTCTACAATCTCCATTACATGATTCGCCTGCCTTCTGACGCCTCACTGCCACCACACCTGCCTCTCGTCTCAGTGCTTGTGCCCGCAAGGGACGAGGAACGAAACATTCGCGCCTGCCTAGAGTCGCTCCTTCAGCAAGATTATCCGAACCTGGAGATCATTGTCCTTGACGACGACTCTTCTGATGCAACACCCGAGATCGTTCAGCAGATCGCCCAAAAGCACCAGCATGTGCGCTTGGTGCGCGGGGAGCCCCTTCCCTTGGACTGGCACGGCAAAGCCTGGGCATGCCACCAGCTGGCCCAACACGCCCAAGGGGAATGGCTTCTCTTTGTCGACGCCGACACCCGCCATCACCCCAAGGCTGTCTCTTCGGCCCTGGCCGTTGCCTGGAGCCACAGGTTGGATCTCCTCAGTCTCCTTCCCGATATGGCCTTGAAAACCTTTGGGACCCGCGTGCTGATGAGCATCATCCCCTTTGTCTTTGTGGGGTGCCTGCCCCACTTTGTCTTTACCAAAACGCACAGCCCTTTTTTGGCCACCGCGCTAGGGCCCTTTATGCTTTTCCGAGCCAAAGTATACCATCGCTTCGGCGGCCATGAGGCCGTCCGCCAAGATATCGTTGAGGACGTCTTTATCTCTCGCTGGGTCAAACGCGTCGGTGGGCGCATTGCCGTAGCTGATGGAGCTTCAGTCTTGCGAGTCGAATTCTACCGCAACGCCCGGGAGGCCTGGCACGGCCTAGCCAAGAGCGCCTTCCCAGCTCTAAATTACTCGCTGCCCAAGTTGATACTAGCAATAGGGCTCTTTTCCACCCTCATGCTCAGCCCCTACCTCTGCCTCTATGGCGCCTGGCGAGATGGCATCATCGATATGCTCCATTTCGGTTTGCCAGTCATCCAGCTGCTCCTCATCTGGACGGCCACTGGACTCATCTATCACCGCTATTACATTCCTAGTCGTTACGCCCTTCTCAGCGGCCTGACGGTGGTGGCAGCCATTCTCTTTTGCCTAGACTCGGTTGCCCGTAGCCTCTTTGGTGCTGGAGTCGCTTGGAAGGGCCGAACATACCAATTTCGGGGGTGATTATCCATGGCAGACAAACCTCACATCCTCATTCTCATGCCCGACCAACTCCGAGCCGACACCCTGGGTTGTGCCGGTCACCCTCTCATTCAGACGCCCAACATCGATCGGATTGCCCAGAAAGGAGTTCTCTTTGCCAATGCGCATACCGTCAGTCCGGTATGCATGCCCGCCCGGGCTTCCTTTGTCAGCGGGATCTATCCTCACAACCACCATCTTTGGCAGAACGCTGGCTCCCTGCCCGCCAAGGATGAGACCTTTTTCCACCACCTTCAGCAAAATGGTTACTTTGTAGGATACGTAGGCAAGTCGCACTTTTACTCCCATAAGAAAGGGCTCCATCTCAAAGAATACGAGCCTTACATGCACGCCCGGGGGATCGACTACATCCATGAAACCACTGGCCCCTGGGCCACTCTCCACACGGATTCTTATATGACAGATTATTGGCAAAGCAAGGCGTTTCTGAGAGCCTTTCGAGAGGATTATACTTGGCGGGCAAACCAACCCCGACAAGTCGTTCGCCCCAGCCCTCTTCCTGAAGAGGACTTTATTGATAGCTACGTGGGGCAAAAGGCCGTCGAGTTCATCTCTACCTATAACCAAAAGAAACCGTTCTGTCTCTTTGTGGGCTTTCCTGGCCCTCATGAGCCTTGGGATGCTCCAGGGCGTTACGCTACCATGTACGATCCCGCCCAGGTGCCAGCCCCCATTCCCTCCGCAGAATTGGAGGAAATGAGCTGGCTACCCGACCAAGTTCGGGAGGAGCTTTTGGCCCAGCTCGCCTATACGCGCAAGCTCACACCAGGGATGGATGAAGAAGACATCCGGCGGATCCGAGCCAACTACTATGGCAAGATCTCGCTTATCGATCATTGGGTCGGAGAGATCCTCCAAGCCCTTGAAAAGCGGGGCTGGCTAGACGAAACGATGATCGTCTTTTGGTCAGACCATGGCGAGATGGCTGGAGACCACGGATTTCTCTTTAAACAGGTCTTTTACGATGGGAGCGTGCGCGTACCTCTCATCATCAGCCACCCCGCAGTGGAGGGCAACCGAGTGAGCTCTGCCCTCACCGAGATCATCGACGTCTACCCCACCCTCCTCGAAGCCATCGGCGCAGAACCCTCCCAACGCTGCCACGGGCGCTCCCTTTGGCCCCTCCTACAAGGCAAGACAGAGGAGCACCGTCCTTTCGTCCTCAGCGAGATCCATGCCTTTGGGGCCTACACATATATGATACGCACTGCCCGCTATAAATATGCCTGGAGCAGCCGCAGCGGAGGTTACCTTCTCTTTGACCAGGAACAGGACCCTCTCGAGCAGCTCAACCTCATTGGGCATCCAGACGTCCAAGATACCCAACAGGAGATGAAGAACCTTCTTCTCCAAGCACTGGCTTCTACCCAAACCCACTATACCCATCAGGGGGAACGGGCTTGAATCACTTTCGAGGGAGAGAGAATGAAAAGCTACCGCAAAGAACTCTGGTTTAACGTGCCCACACGGCGGGCTTTCATCAACATCACCCCTCAGGTAGAAGAATGCCTCCGTGAAAGTGGCATTCGTGAGGGGCTTGTCTTGGTAAATGCCATGCACATTACGGCCTCGGTTTTCATCAACGATGATGAACCTGGCCTTCACCAGGATTACGAGGAATGGCTGGAATGGCTTGCTCCTCACGAGCCTCTCAGCCGCTATCGCCATAACCGTACAGGCGAAGATAACGGCGATGCCCACCTCAAACGTCAAATCATGGGGCGCGAAGTGGTCATCGCCGTCACGAATGGCCAGCTGGACTTTGGCCCTTGGGAGCAGATCTTTTACGGCGAATTCGATGGCCGGCGGCGCAAGCGCGTCCTGGTCAAAATCATCGGAGAATGAACAAGAACCCAAACTCATGAAAAGCTAAAAAGGGGAGGTCTGCAGAGACCTCCCCTTTTTGAAGTGCTTACCCACTCAGTGAATATGGTTCACCTGCCCTGCCTTGATGGTATAGTACATATTTGGCGTTCCATCGCTAAAGTGGAAGAGATATTTGCAAGGCAGCATCTCCATATCTTGGGTGAAAGAGCGCCAACCGCCCGCATAATACTGGGTGCAGGCACCACTATCCGAGTGAACTTGCGCCGTCTGAAAGACTACCGTCGCATTGCTGCCTACATTCTGCCATTTTTCAATGTAGGCGCCACCATAGCTCACCCGGAAGTTGTACTTTATCGGCAGGAGCTCCATCGCCGTCGTCGTCGTCCCAGACCCAAACGTCTTCCAGCCAC
>JAGGYI010000304.1 GCA_021162655.1 Anaerolineae bacterium | reverse complement strand
AGCTTTTGGAGAGGTCAGCTTGCTCGGCGTGTGGAGGCTCATGTGCCTCCGCCCCAATCGGTGGATCTGAGTTCGGTGGAACAACGCCCTCTCTGGCCCGAGCTGGAAGAGGAGGAAAAACGCGAAAGGGATGAGGATCCTCTGTTGCAAGAGGCTATCACCCTCGTGGTAAAGGAGGGTAGGGCCTCGGCCTCTCTATTGCAGCGGCGCCTGCGAATCGGCTACACGCGGGCGGCACGGTTGATCGATATCCTGGAGCAGCGGGGCATTGTGGGTCCTGCTACAGGAACAAGCAAGGCCCGCCAGGTGTTGATCTCTCCTCAGGACTTGGAGCAGAGCCAGGGTGCATCTTCATGATTATGTAAACTAAACGTTGGAGGAATTGGGTGCTTGCTCAGGAGGATATCCGGGCGCTGGAAGAGATTGTAGGCAAGGAGAACGTCTCCGTTCGCGAGGCCGACTTGGTCGCTCATTCTATCGATGAATCGTGGATGGAACCTCACCTCCCTGACGTGGTGGTTTGGCCAGTGAGCACCGAGCAGGTTTCAGCAATCCTGCGCTATGCCAATGAGCGCGAGTTGCCCATTGTGCCATGGAGTGGAGGTTCTAGTTTGGAAGGGAACCCCGTGCCCGTCTATGGGGGCATCGCTTTGGCGATGTACCGGATGAACAAGGTGCTCGAGTTACGCGAAGAAGACCTTCAGGTGGTGGTGCAGCCTGGTGTAGTCTATGCGGAGTTGAATAAGCAGCTGCGCCGTCGAGGGATGTTCTTCCCCCCTGCTCCCGGGAGCTCGGAGGTTGCAACTATTGGGGGGATGGTGGCCAATAACTCGAGTGGGATGCGTGCCGTCAAGTATGGGGTAACTCGCGACTATGTGCTCAAGTTGCAGGTGGTGCTCCCTGGGGGAATGGTTATCGAGGCAGGTAGTTTGGCGAAAAAGACGACGAGCGGCTACGATCTTGTGCGGCTGTTCGTCGGTTCCGAAGGAACGCTAGGCGTGGTCACCGAAGTGACCTTGCGCTTGATAGGCCTGCCGGAGAATGTGGCGGTGGTTGTTGCCGTCTTTGATACGTTAGAAGATGCGACCAATGCGGTGTACGAGTGCGTCCGCTATGGCTTGGACCCTTCTGCCCTCGAGTTCCTCGATGAGCTGACTGTGCGCGCTACCAATGAACAGCAGGGACTATCTTTGCGGATCAAACCCACTATCTTTGTCGAGTTCCATGGGAACGAGGCAGGGATAGCAGAACAAATAGAGTACCTGCGGGAGCTGTGCGAGGATAATAACTGCTTGGACTTTCAAATGGCGGTGACTGAAGAGGAGCGGGAGAGGCTTTGGGCAGCACGTCGCGATGCCCATGATTCTATCAAACTCTCCCATCCAGGGTGCACGATGATTGCTGGAGATATCTGTGTGCCTATCTCCAAGTTTGGTGAGATGGTCTCCTTTGTTCATGAGCTGAGCGAGCGCGAGGGCATCATCATCTATGCCTTTGGGCATGCAGGAGATGGCAACCTTCATACTGAGGCGATCGCCTGGCGGGACCGGCCAGAGATCTTTCAGAAGGCTGTGCGGGCTACCGAGAAGATTGTCGAGCACGCACTGGACCTTGGGGGGACTGTGGCTGGCGAGCATGGTGTGGGTTGGATCAAGCGAGAGTTCATGGTGCGAGAGCATGGCCCCAGTTTAGAGGTCATGAGGGCCATCAAGAGGGCTCTGGATCCCAAAGGCATCATGAACCCGGGCAAGATCTTTCCCTCCAACTAGGAGGCGTGGGGCAGGCCATGGGGATGGAGCTGCTGCAGGCGGAGGCCAAGGAGCTGGGGCTCATTCTCAGCCCTGCCCATCTGCGTCTTTTTGAGCGTTATTACCAAGAGCTGACCGCTTGGAACCGCCGTTTGAACCTTACGGCGATCACAGGCTATGAAGAAGTGCAGCGCAAGCACTTTCTCGATTCGTTGAGCTGCCTTTTAGCTTTTCCCTCGCCGGAGGCTCAGGTTCCCGATACAGTGCCATTGCAGCTCGAGTCGCGGGCGCTCTGGTGTTTGGACGTAGGCTCGGGAGCGGGGTTCCCAGGCGTTCCGCTCAAGATCATGCTGCCAGAGGCTCGGATGACCTTGGTAGAGGCAACGGGGAAAAAGGTGGCCTTTCTCCGCCATCTTGTGCAGGTGCTGGGGTTGCAGGGTGTGGAGGTGCTCCATGCGCGCGTTGAAGAGGTGGGGCACCAACCAGAGCACCGTGAAAAGTATGACGTTGTGGTAGCTCGGGCGGTGGCCCATCTCGCAGTATTGGCTGAATACTGTTTACCCCTCCTCCGACTGGGAGGCCGAATGATCGCACCCAAGGGGGAAGGAGCAGCTCAGGAGGTAGAAGAGGCGCAGTTGGCTTTTGAAACTCTGGGAGGTGCCCTGGTAGCGCTCAAGCCAGTGCGCCTTGCAGATCTTGGAGAGCGCTACCTTGTGGTGGTGGACAAGGTGGCTCCTACTCCGGCACGCTATCCCCGCAGGGTGGGTATCCCTGCCAAGAGGCCACTGCGCTCGCGATCCTCAAAGGGGAGTTTAGCCGCTTCATGAGCGGCTTTTTTTATTCCTGGGCCTCCAGAGGGAGGATCTTCCCCCCAATGACTTGCCAGAGAATAGTAGAGCGTAAGAAAGAGCGGGGGAAAGGGCCCAGGTCCGTAGTTGTGAGGAGGGCTTGCTCCATCTGAGAGACGGCTTGAAGCAAGAGCTGGCTACGCAGGGTGTCGAGTTCTGAGATGACATCATCCAACAATAGGACAGGGGACTCTCCAGCGTGCTCCCGGATGAGCTCAGCTTCGCTGAGCTTGAGAGCCAAGGCTGCTGTGCGTTGTTGTCCTCGAGAGCCATAGATGGTGGCGTCGATGCCGTTGATGGAGAAGCGGACGTCATCTCGGTGGGGGCCAAGGGTAGTCACTCCACGAGCCAGTTCCTCGGAGCGCTTTCTCTGAAGGGCTTGGCGAAAGAGAGCCTTCCACTCTCCAGTTTCGTTGGGGGGTAAAAGGCTTTCCTGTTGTGGTTGGGTGGGATCTTTTTGAACGCTGCTTTGGTAGGCAAGGGAAAGACGCTCCCCTCCTTGCGTGAGTTGCTCCTGTCTTTCCTGGACAAGAGTGTTCAGCTGCTGGATAGCCTGGACCCTTTGGGCCAGAATGTAACTCCCGAGCTCAATGAGCTGTTCGTCCCAGTAGTCGAGTTCCTCCTCTTGGGCTGCCCCTTCGCGGATCTGTCTGAGCAGCGCATTGCGCTGGCCGAGCACGCGGTTGTAGCGCGAAAGCGTGCGGCAATAGAGGGGATCGATTTGGCAGAGGGTGATGTCGAGATAGCGTCGGCGTTCGGCGGGAGAGCCTGCAACGAGGTCGATATCCTGGGGAAAAAAGAGGACGACGTTCAACTTGCCGACGATATCAAGCGCGCGGCGAGGAAGGCCATCGAGGCGGAGCTGCCGGCGAAAGCGGACTTGACCGAGGCCGTTGGGGAAGCGCTCTTGAACGAGGATGGCCTCGATCGTGTGCTCTTCACCAGCCCGCATAAAGGTTACGGCGGCATGGGCGTGGGGAATGACCTCTGCCTGGGCTGCCCAGTGGATGAGCTGTTGGTCGCTGGAGGTACGGGGCGATTTGGTGGTGGCGAGATAGTAGATGGCCTCCAGCAGGTTTGTTTTTCCTTGGGCGTTAGCTCCTTGGAAGAGATGAATACGCGCCGGAAGGTCGAGCTCCAGGCGCGTATAGTTGCGAAAGTTGGTCAGTGAGAGATGTGTGAGGTGCATCGAGCCGCACTAGCGCGAGATATGCATCGGCATGACCACATGGACGAAATCGGTCCCATCGACGGGGCGAATGACTCCAGGGCTGGAAGGATCCCGTGTCTCCAAAGCCACTTGCTCGGTGTCAATAACATTGAGGGCGTCGATGAGATAGCGTGCATTGAAGGCGATCTCGATAGGCTGGCCTTCGACGACAGCGTCTAGCTCGCTGACGTTGTCGCCGTATTCTGCAGAGGAGGCCGAGATGACCAGCCGCCCCCCTCCTCCATTGGGAGTGATCTGAAGGCGCACGATGTTGGAGGAGTCACGGGCAAAGATAAAGGCCATGCGCATTGCTTTGAGGAACTCGCCAGTATCGAGCACGGTGCGGGTATTATAGCTGGTGGGAATGATCTGTTTGTAATTTGGGAAGGTACCCTCCACCAACTGGGAGATGAGATCGATGTCATCAAAGTGGAAAAAGACTTGGTTGCGGCTTTGGGCCACGAGCATTTGGACGGCTCCTTCAGCTTCCGCACTGATGCGGCGGAGCTCTTGAAGCGCCCGCGCCGGGATAATCAGGCTGAGGGGTGTCTCGGGGCCATTCTCTAGGGAGGCAGAGCTCACCGAGAGGCGGTAACCGTCTGCAGCTGCGAAGGTGAGGCTTTCGGCAGAAACCTCTGCCAGTACACCTGTTAGCACGGGGCGGCTCTCATCGGTGGCGGCGGCAAAGACCACCTGGTCGATCATGCGTCGAAGGACCTCCGCAGGGATGTTTGCGCGGCTGTCTTCCTCTGGGATGATGATGGGGGGAAACTCTTGGGCATCGATCCCCCGGATATTGGCCTCGAAGCGACTGCATTTGAGATTGAGGGTCTGCGTCCGAGGAAGGAGCTCCATGTCGATGCGCTCTGCAGGGAGGGAGTTGACAAATTCAGTCAACAGCCGGGCTGGCACGGTGACGGCCCCTTCTTGCTCCACTTGAGCCCCTATCCAGCAGTTGATCCCGATCTCCAAATTAGTAGCCGAGAGTTTGAGCCTTCCAGCATCGGTAGAGAGCAGGATATTGGCCAGCACTGGTAGCGTGCTCCTCGTGGCGACTGCACGGCCCACTATCGAGAGCCCCCTCGCCAAGTTCTCTTGCAGACAGGAGACTTTCATCGGACTGATCCTCCTCTGGGAAATGCGTACTAGGAGTATAGGGGCATTGAGAGGGGCTGTCAACCAAAAAAGGGGGAGCACATCCGTGCTCCCCCTTTGATTAATGTAAAGGTTAGCGCTCTTGGCGGATGAGGCGTAGGCTGGTGAGTGTGATGGCTACCAAGGCCAGCCCCAGCCCGACAAAAGGCAGGGCGCTGTGGGCACCTGTCTTGGGCATGCCAGATTCTTTGGGCGTTTCCTCTGCCGGCTGGGTTGTTTCGGCGGCGGGTTGAGCCTGGGCCGGATTGGGGCCCACCAAGCTGACGGCGTCGATATTGATATCGGCCTCGTGGCCTACGGTGGGGAACTTTTTCCAGACGCGGATAAAGATGGTCAGTTTATCTGTGGTGGGGGTGATGCCATGGGCATAGGCCTGAAAGACGCCAGGGCTCAGGCGGGGATACTCGGGCCAGGGCATTTCGACCCACTCGGTGACAGCCCAAGGGTCTGTGCCGCCATTATAATCAAAACCAACTTGCACTCGGTAGTTCCACTTGGACTTCTCTTCGCTGCCCTCTGTACTGCGCACCATGCCATAGAAGCTGAACATGTAGCGGGCACCAGGTACGACGTCGACCACCTGGTAGATGCCTGTATAACGGTCTGGTTGGCTGCCCCCTACAGCTTTGGTGTGGATCTCGATGAGCTGGGAATGCTGGCCGTCGTAAACCGTCTTGCTCCAGGTGTCGTCGTGGTAGCCATAAGAAGCATAGCCGCCATTGTTAAAGGCGTGCCAATACTTGCCTACCCCGTTGATGAACTCTTCTTCAAAGCTGCCGTTCTTGACGACGTTGACCGACTCTGCTGAGACGGAGAAGCTAAAGGCCAGTAGGCCGATAAGGACAGCGAGGGCCAGGATTTTGATTTTATGCATCACAGAACCTCCTTTTTGGAGATCGCCCCGCAGGTGCCAGGCGCTGTAGAGTATTTCCCTCACCTCTTAATGCTCGCATTATAGGGCGTTTTTTGAGTCCTTTCAAGTGTATCCTGATTGCTACTTGAAAACATAGATGCCTTCCTCTAGAGGCCAGGATGCTCCGCATTGGGAGCAGTAGAGTCCACTCCTTTCGCTCTGAAGGGGTTCATGCCCGCAAGAGGGGCAGCGAAAGAGCACCTCCTCTGCCGCCACTTTGGGCTGTCCTTTTTTGAGCACTCGAGAGCGGACAAAGACGCTTGGTCCCAAAGCAAGGGGAGCTGTGGGCCTTTGGAGAAGCCCATCTATTTTGACGAGCCAAGGGGTGGGAAAGATACGCTTGAGAAGAGCTGCCCGAAAGAGGGAGACTGAGCGGCGCTCTTGCAGAGCGAAACCGGCCTGTAGGAGTTGCTCCAGGACCCAACGGGGGTGAAAGTCAAAGTGAAGCTTGGCGAACTCGTAGGGCTCTGGGGAAAAAGGGTTCACCCCTCGCCCCAGCAGGTAGCGCAGGATGTTTTTCAGGTGGCGCTTGTTGGCAAATTCGAGGAGGAAGGTGCCCTCTGGGCGGGTGACGCGCCAGATCTGTTGTAGAGCAGCGGGGACGTCGGCGATGTGGTGAAGAACACGCACCATCACGGTAGTATCGACCGCGTTGGTGGCCAAGGGGAGGGTGTAGAGATCCGCAGCGACGTAAATAAAGCCCTCATCGCCGAGTTGTTGCCGCGCATAGGCAAGTTGAGAGCGGGAATAATCGAGGAGAATCACTTTTTTGTATCCATGGTAGAGTGAGGCCAAGCGGCCAAAGCCAGCTCCCACGTCCAAGAGGCGCTCCCCTCTTTGGGGAAGCAGGGCGCGGATAGCTAGGCGCTCGACCTGATCCTCATATTCTCGGTCTTGGCTTCCCCAAAAGTCGGTGCGATAAGTGCTGCCCTCATAGTCACAGATTGGGCGCTCTTGAAATGAGGGTGATTGTTTCACGTTAAACAATCCTTTATGTAAAGTAAAACTCCCTCCAGCCCTGCCCATTCTAATGGGGCGCTCATCCCTTGTCAAAGTAGCTCGTCCGCTGGCTTCTCTGGCCAAGCTCATGTATAATGTCAGACGTCTTGGAACCATTTCATTTGGGGGAAAAGCGCGATGTTCATCTTGAGTGGATTTGCTGACGAGATCTCGGATGACCTTCAAGTTCAATTGGATACGTTGGAGAAATTGGGCATCAAATTCCTCGAGTTGCGTGGAGTCT
>JAGGYI010000316.1 GCA_021162655.1 Anaerolineae bacterium | reverse complement strand
GTCGTGGGTCCATCGTCCAGTGGAAAGCACTTCGGCAATCTCGGCTGCCTTGGCCTCATCCATGTGGTGGCTGAGGATGCGTGTCGCCGTTTGTTTGACCTGGTTAATGGCTTTACGGGCGATGTCTGCCATCACCAGGGTGTTGTCATCGATCTTGTCGATGGGCTTTTGTTCCACCACTTTGAGAAGGGAGGCGGCGGGCTGGTTGCCTAGTTGAGGGTCGATGGGGCCGAGCACAGCGTTGGGGTCCATGATGATCTCGTCAGCAGCGAGAGCCAGTAGGGTTCCACCAGACATAGCATAGTGTGGTACAAAGACGGTTACCTTGGCAGGGTGTTTGCAGAGAGCATAGGCAATCTGTTCTGCGGCGAGTACTAGTCCACCTGGTGTGTGTAGGATGAGATCGATGGGTACGTTGGGGTCTGTAAGTTTAATGGCGCGGAGCACTTGTTCCGAGTCTTGAATATCGATGTAGCGGGCCAGAGGAAAACCCAGGAAGCTCAGGGTTTCCTGTCGGTGGATGAGGGCAATAGCTCGACTGCCTCGCAAGCGCTCAATACGGTGGAGCATACGCAGGCGGGCAGATTCCAACATCTTTTGTCGAAGCATGGGCTGCAAGGATGCAAAGATGAGGAACAACCAAAAGATGTTTAGTAGTTCCATGGGAACCTCCTTACGAGTGTGAATCGAGGGCAGTTTGTCTTACCACGGCCAATATTCGTCTGCATACCAGCGCCGCATGGCAAGCCGATCGCGGAGAGGTTTGGCCAGGAGTACCCCAGCGATGAACCCTCCAACATGGGCCCACCAAGCAACTCCACCATAGGTGGCCATAGGACCGGTGAAGGCTAGAGAAAGCAACCCGTTAAAAAGCTGAGAGATGAACCAAAAACCAATAAAGAAGAAAGCTGGGATCTCGACGAACCAAGGGATAAAGAACAGCCCTGGCAGGAGAGTGATTACGCGCGCTCCAGGGTAGAGGACCAGATAAGCGCCCATCACGCCAGAGATGGCGCCGCTGGCTCCAATGACGGGAACAGTGGACCTTGCTTGAAAGAGGATGTGGGTAAGGGCGGCTGCAACACCCGAGATGAGATAGAAAAAGAGGTAACGCCAATGCCCCATCCGTTCTTCGATGTTATCTCCAAAGATATAGAGGGCCCACATGTTGCTGATGAGATGAGCCCATCCCCCGTGGAGAAACATGGAGCTAAAGAGAGTACCAATCTGGGTAAGGCTTGGGTTCATCAGGAAACGCCTGGGCACTACACCATAAGAGGTGGCAAAGCGCTGCAGAGCGCTTCTGGGGAGGTGTATCTCGTAGAAAAAGAGAATGACATTGGTCAGGATAATTAACCAATTGATAATCGGGGGACGTCGCGAACGTATCGTATCCTGCAGGGGAATCATCTGGGCGGTACCTCCTTTACGAAAGGCCGGGTTTAAGTTATTATTGCATTGCGAATCCTTTTTGTCAAGCATCGATGCCTGTTGATTTGCTTGGCAGGAAGATGAATATAGGTTACCATTTTAAGGCGTGGGGGGTGGGATATGGTCGAGTTTCCACATTACTTGATGGGCGAGGCGGATGTCTTTATCGGGAGGCGAAAGAGGTTCCGGCGTTACCTCGTTTGTTCAATGGAGGGATACTTCCCTGTGCTGGTACGTACGGGGGAGAACGCCTTGGCGGTAGTTTTTCGAGTGGGAGCTCCGCACATTGGGATCACTGGTACCTTGGCTCTCTCTACCTCGCAGGACGGGGGGAAGAGTTGGTCGGATCCGCAGGAGCTTTTCCCACGTTGGGACGATAATCGCAATCCGGCTTTTGGTGTGACTCGCTCGGGCAGGCTGTTGCTGGCTTTTTGGAAGGCGCGCCTCCACGCATACAAGGCCGATCCTTCTGGGCGGGGCTTGTATTATCGTGCCCAGGAGGAAGACCAGGAGCTTTGGGAAAAAGTCCCTGCTTTGTATTATTGTTTTAATGAGGACGGGGGAAAGACCTGGTCTGAACCTTTGCCTTATTCTTCTCAGTTGCTCTCCTTGGCGTCGCCCTATGGGCGCATTCTCCAAGCTCCTGATGGTACCCTTCTCATGGGTGTGTATGGGCGTCCTCGGCAAGCCAAGGAGGGGCAGCGCTATGCGAGTATCCTCTTGCGGAGTCGCGACGGAGGGCAGACCTGGGGCGAGGAATCACTCGTGGCTTTTGGTTATAATGAAACGGCCTTTGCTTTCCTCCCTGATGGGCGCTTGTTGGCAGCGGCGCGTTCGGAAAGTGGGCACGTGGCTATCCTCTCTAGCGAGGATGGGGGATACAGCTGGAGCTCTCCTGCACCACTTACACGTGATGGAGAGCACCCCGCTGATCTAACCGTTTTGCAGAGTGGTCGGGTGCTTTTGAGTTTCGGGCGCCGGATTCGCCCTCTAGGGTGTGGAGCATTGCTGAGCGAGGATGGCGGCCGAACATGGCGGATGGACCGAGAGGTGCTTTTGGCGGGAGATGGCATCGAGAACACAGATGTGGGGTATCCCTCTACTGTTCAGCTTGCCGATGGTCATATCGTGACGGTGCTTTACTATGCTAGCGGTTCTGAAATGAGCCAGGGGTGGGGAGGCTGGGGCAGGGTTTCTTGCCAGGCCATTCACTACTGGGAGAGGGATATCCTTTGAAAGCTGAGAGGAAGGGCGCGGATGAAAGTCTTGATTGCAGAGCATGAAAAAAGCCTCCGGAAGCTCCTTCATTCTTTGCTTGAGCGGTGGGGGCATGAGGTGACGGTGGCCTCGAATGTCAATGCCCTTTGGGCTGCTTGTTCTGGGCCAGAATTTCCCCAAATGGTTATCCTTGACTGGATGATGCCTGGGGTGGACTTTGTTGCGCTTTGCCAGCAGTTGAGGGGGCGGGAGGACAGGCCCTACATCCTTCTTGTGACGGACGCGGGCCGTCGTGAGGATATCGTTGAGGGGCTAGCGGCAGGGGCAGATGATTATATGACCAAACCGTTTGACGCGCGCGAACTGCGTGTGCGCATGCGAGTGGGCCAGCAGGTGCTCATGTTGCAGGAGGAGCTTGCTCGCTCGAAGCAGGTTCTGCAAACCCAGATGCTCCGCGACCCAGAGACGGGATTATGGATGGAGGGAGCGATTATAGATATTCTTCACCGAGAACTCAACCGAGCCCGGAGAGAAAATATCTCCATCGGGTTGGTTCGTGTGCGGGTGGAACCCCAAGATTCTCTCTCTGAGAGGGTTTGGAAAGACTTGGCCGAGCGCATCCGCCGCTCTGTGCGCTCTTATGATTCTCCCGGTTGGTATGGCCAAGATCTCCTCATCGTTCTCCCTGGTTGTGATGAGGAACGCACACAGATCGTGGCGCGGCGAATACGTTGGGTGCTCTCTGCCGAGCCTTTACAGGCCGAAGAAGAGGAGCGGGTGCGCATCTCTGTAGGGGGAACGAGTTTGCGTGGTGGGCGGGTGATGTCGGTGGAAAAATTTATTCAGCGTGCCGAAAAGGCTTTGGAAGAGGAAATTCAGGACAAAGGAGGATCAAATGGAGTGTAAGATCGAGCAAAACCTTGCCCAGTGTACTTGTACTTATGAGCCTTGCTCTCGCAAAGGCAAGTGCTGTGAGTGCATAGCCTATCATCGCCGAATGGGCGAGCTGCCCGGATGTCTTTTTCCTCCTGAAGTCGAACGGACTTATGATCGTTCTATTGAGGCTTTCATCAGAGCATATAGCGGGCGACGCTGATTGGCAGCGCCCCTGTAGTAGAGCTCTACTACGGGGGCGCTTTTCAATAGAGAGCGGGAAATGGAGACGCGACGTATCAAGGCTCTTTGGGTCAAAGGCATTTATTTAAACCAGATATTACAAGGGGAAAAGACGATCGAAGTGCGGGTGGGATACAAGAATATTCTCCGCCTGCAGCCTGGAGATCTCTTGCGCTTGAACGACCGGTTCCTCTTCCGGATCAAGCGGGTGGCTCACTATCGTAATTTTGAGGAATTATTGGCCCATGAAGACCCTGCTTGCATAGCGCCAGGTATGGAAATGGAGGAGCTTGAGAGGGTCCTGCGAGAGATCTATCCTCCTGAGAAGGAAGCTTTGGGAGTGGTTGCTTTAGAGCTTGTTCCAGAAGATGCCTGAGGAACGCTTCCTTAGGAGTAGGGTGGAGAAAAGGGTATAATAGGGAAAAGAACTTGCGCTAGAGCGTTTCTGAGGGGGGCTTGGTGTTTCGCTTCTTGCGGCGTTTGAATTCCCGACGAGCTTTGTATGCGCTTTTCCCACTAGTAATTGTAGCGGCTTTGGGCTGGGGAGGGTATAGGATCTCCGGCTTTTCTACAGTTCCTGAGGCGAGGAAGACGGGGCAGCGGTCGAGCGTTTCCTCGACCAAGTTGCTTACTCCGAAGGCGGTGCGGCCTTCTTTGACACCTACTTGGACCCGGTATCCTACGCTTACCCCTTCCATGACGTTGGTTCCTACGAGTACCTGGGCACCCTCTCCCACGGTGACGCCTATCCCTACCGAGACGCCCACGCCTTCGGCGACACCTATCCCTCTGCCTACGCCTGATGGGATCGTTCGTGCTTTACAGGTGCCTATCTTGATGTACCACCACATCGCGATCCCTCCAGAAGGGGCGGATGCGATCCGGCGAGATCTCTCGGTGCCACCGGAGCGCTTTGCGGAGCATCTTTGCTATCTGCGGGATCAGGGGTACACAAGCATCTCTTTGCATGAATTGGCTCTCGCGTTGCAGGTAGGCCATCCCTTGCCCCCTAAACCAATCGTCCTTACCTTCGATGATGGTTACCGGGATAATTACCTTCACGCTTTCCCTCTGTTGCAGCGGTATGGCTTCCGAGGGACGTTCTTTCTCATCACGGGGTATATTGATGAGGGACGACCAGAGTATATGACCTGGGAGCAGGTGAAGGAGATGAGCGCTGCTGGGATGGAGATGGAGGCGCATTGTTATACCCACGTGGACCTGCGTGGGCGGGATGTTGATTACCTTGTCTGGCAGATTTTAGGTCCCAAAGAGGCTATTGAGGCGAGGACTCACCGGCCTGTACGTTTCTTCTCCTATCCTTCTGGCCAATATGATGAGCTCGTGATGAGAGTGCTTCATTCTGCCCACTACTGGGGAGCAGTGACGGTGCACCAGGGAATAATTCAGCGTTCTGATCGCATGTTCGAACTTGGACGGATTCGTGTGCATGGTGATTACACTGCTCGGGATTTGGCCAGGGTATTGATGGCTTTTCGGGCTTTGTTGCAGGGGCAGCGATGATGTATTACGATGCTCTGACTTTGGCAGCAATGCGGGATGTGTTAACAGAGCGCCTGTTAGGCGGGCGTGTGCAGCGCGTCGTCCAAGTTTCAGAGCTCGCCTTTGGATTGGAGATCTATGCCGGGGAGCGTCATCAACTCCTTCTCAGTGCAGAAAGCCAGTTAGCGGGCATCTTTTTGGTGGAGAGGAAGCTGCGTCGCGGGGTGGAGCAACCTTCTCCCCTGTTGCTCTTGCTGCGCAAATACGTGCGCGGGGCTCGTCTGTTAGAGGTGTCCCAGCCAGCCTGGGAGCGTGTGCTTTGGTTGCGTTTTGGTGGTGCACTGGGGCCTGTTGATCTGGTCTGTGAGGTTATGGGGAGGTTGAGCAACCTCATTTTACTTGCGCCCGATGGCACCATTATGGAGGCAGCAAAGCGCATACCCCCTTCATTGAACCGTTATCGCACTATCCTGCCCAAGCATCTTTATGTTCCACCGCCCCCTCAGGAAAAGTTAAATCCCCTCCTGATGACTCCAGCCGAGGCCCAGAGGATCCTGGCCCGGGGAGAAGGTCCTGTCTGGCGAAGGCTGCTTGCTGGCGTCCAGGGCATTAGTCCGTTACTTGCGAAAGAGATTGTCTACCGCGCTGTAGGCCGAATTGATCCTGCGCTGCCTCTATCGCAGGAAGAGTACGAGGCTTTGGTGCAAGTGACGCTGGAGTTGATGCGTCTTCCTGAGACACATGCGTGGGCTCCCACTGTTGCTTATGAGGAAGAAAGGCGCCCTGTAGCTTATGCGCCTTATGAATTAACTCATCTGGGGGATTTTGAGCGCGTTCCTTCGATCATTGAGGCTCTTAACAGAGTTGCTTTGGAGAAGCAAACTTTTGATCCATACCGTCAAGCTCGGCAGCGGCTCTATCAGCTCATCGATCAGCAGATTGCTCGTCAGAAGGCTCGTTTAGCCTCCTTGCGCCAAGAAGAAAAGGCGGCCCAGAAAGCTGAGGAGCTTCAGCGACAAGGCCAGGCTATCTTGGCTGTAGCCTGGGCGATCAAGCCTGGGCAGGAGGAGATAGAGGTGGACCCTGCACTTGTGGGGTTAAAAGGAGAGAAGCCTTTGCGCATTAGGCTAGACCCCTCACAGAGCCCAGTGGAAAATGCTCAACGGCTTTTCCGCGAATCTCGAAAAATGAAGGCAGCTATCCACCAAGTGCCGGAGCTTATTCAACAGGTGGAAAGGGAGCTGGCTTACTTGTACCAGCTGCGCACAGAGGTAATGCTGGCTGGGGATAGGAAGCAGTTGGATATTGTAGAAGAAGAACTTGCTGAGGCAGGGTATCTACCCCGTCAAACCAAGATGAGAAAGGCTTCTCATGGGGGACCATTGCGGGTGCACGCTCCGGATGGTACTTTGATCCTTGTAGGGCGGAATAGCCGCCAGAACGCGGAGGTGACCTTTCATTTGGGAGCTCCCGATGACATTTGGCTACATGCTCATGGCGTGCCGGGAAGCCATGTGCCTATCCGCTGTGGGGGAAAACCCGTCTCGGAGAAGACTTTGCGTTTTGCTGCCGCCTTGGCTGCTTATTATTCTGGGGCGAGGGGCGAACCTCGTGTGCAGGTGGATTATACGGAACGGCGCTATGTGCGCCCTATCAAGGGAGCACGCCCTGGGATGGTGACTTATCGGAATGAGCAAACGTTGGTTGTGGAGCCAGAAAACGTTCTGATACGAGGCGAGGATGGAGATAAGTGAGGAAGATTTTGAGCGTTGCGTTGTAGAGGCTCTCGAGAGTTTGCCCAGGTGGTTCCAGGAGAGATTGGACAATGTAGAGGTTGTTGTGGAGAATTGGCCCGACCCCCTGGTGCTACAAAAGGCGGGGGTGCAGTCCCCTGTCCAGTTGCTGGGATTTTACCATGGTATTCCGCAGACGCGGCGCCCTCGCCGTTATGGCCTAGTTCTTCCTGATAAGATCAGCATTTACCGAGGGCCCATTGCTTTGCGCTGTCGCTCGGAGGAGCAGCTTAAGCAGCTGGTGCGGCACGTGGTTCTTCACGAACTCGCTCACCATTTTGGGATCGACGACAACAGGCTTCGGGAGATCGGGGCCTATTGACTTTTAGGGAGAGAATCGCTTGGCCTATCCTCCACGCGGTTTCTCGAAAAGGCTGGCGGAGATTGGCTTCTTTGTTTTCCTCTTCCTCTTTGGGCTTGGGGATGACGTGTACTTTGATGGGCTCGCTTTTGAGCTGATTCCCAGCTGCATCATAGGCGATGACGTAGATGGTGTGTGTCTCAGTGTAGCCCATCGTATCAGAGATGATCGTTCTGCCATTGGGCCAGCTCATCTTGAAGGAAAGCCCCTCTGGCGTGCTGATAACTTGGGTTAGAGTGATCTCTTCCCCATGCTGAATAGAGTGGGTAAAGATTTTGCTTTCTCCGACGGTAATCACCTCGGTTTTGATGATCTCCTCTCCCACCGTCTCTGTGATGGGTTCGGCCAAATCAAAGGTGTATTCTGGCACCGTATTGGAAAGGGCCAGGGTCCAGCGAAGAGTGTAGGGGGCTACGGTAGAGTATCCGAGAGAGTGGTCATCAAGAAAGAATTCGACCCGGTCCATCGAGATGTTGTCTTGGGCATCTACCTGGATATTGATCCATTCGTCTTTGTCCATCACAAACACTTGATCGGGCGCAGGAGCAAGGATTTGCACCGTAGGTGAGATGTTGTCTACCAAAACAGGCACCTGCGCTTGACGCAAGTTGCCCCCTGCAATGACCGAGAGACGCAGTGTGTAAAGGCCGTTAAGCCCCTGGGTATTCCAGTGTTCGAGTATCCCATTATCCACTCGGTGGCCGTGCTCTGGCCCTATGGGGAGCCAGCTGGTTGGGTCCATCCCTTCTCCAAACTGGAGCCAGTACTTTTGCAGCCCCCCTGGCTTGGCATTGCCGATGATGGGAACCGTCGAGCTGACGACCTGGAATATCTTGGGTTCGACGATGGCTACGTCGGCCTTGGCTAGGTTAGGACCATGGATATCGCAATATTCTTGAGGGGGCTGGGGGATGCCCCTCTCCCGTACCCAATCCTGGGCTTCTGGGGGATAGATTTCAAAGACTTTTTCTTCCACGTCCTCCGGGGGGCAATAGGGGGTAGCGAGCTTCCCGGAACGCTTGCAGATGCGGAAGGGACGATGGATGTCGTCTTTTTCTGTGGGAACGGTCCCCTCAATAAAGATCTCTTGAATAAGATGAGGGGAATACTCGGTGGGAAGCTTGCCAGAAGTGCTGTCGACGATAGCCGTGACGATTCCTGGCGGCCGTACGAAACTCTCGACGGGGAGCCCCCGATGTAGCCATTCCATGAGATCGTGCCAAATGGGCCCAGCTGTACGCACACCTGAGGCCCTTTCCATTGGCTCATAGTCTGTGTTTCCTACCCATACGCCCACGACATATTGGGGCGTATAGCCGATCGTCCAGCCATCGTGATAGTCGTTGGTGGTACCTGTCTTGGCCGCCGCTGGGCGGTCCTCCAATTTGAGGGGGCTATTAGGGCCAAAGGCTGGGGTGCGGGCCTGATTATCGGAGAGGATGTCCGTGATAAGGAAAGCCACTTCTGGGCGAATTACTTCTTGCCTCTGAGGTTCTTTGTATTCGTAGAGCACATGCCCTTTCGAGTCGGTTACTTTGAGGATGGCCACAGGGTTCAGGCGGCGGTAGCCCGGTTTGAACTCCTCTGGGGGAACTGGCTCCCCAACCATAGTTCCTCCATTGGCAAAAACGCTAAAGGCGTAGACCATGTCAAGGAGCTTGACCTCTCCACCGCCCAAAGTGAGCGAGAGCCCATAATGGGCGTCGTTCAGCGTGGTGATGCCCATGGCATGAGCAGTCTCCACCACATTCATAGTGCCCACTTTGGCCATCAAGGCCACGGCTGGGACGTTATAGGAGCAGGCGAGTGCTCGCCGCAGGAGCATAGGCCCATGGAATGTACGTGAATAGTTCTCTGGCACATAGGGAGCAGGGTTTGGTGGGTCCGGGAAGCTCGTCCGGACATCCATCACCATCGTCGCGGGAGTATATCCTTGAGCAAAGGCTGTAGCGTAGGTAAAAGGTTTAAAGCTGGAACCCGGCTGCCGGGGGGTGATAGCCATGTTGATCTGGCCGTCGATGCTTTTGTCATAGTAATCGATGCTGCCCACCATGGCAAGGATTTCACCGGTTTTGGGGTCCAAGACGACAACGGCTGCGTTGTGAGCATTGTGCTCATCTCGTAAGCGTTCGATGTGTTGGCGGGCGATCTCTTGGGCTTTTTCCTGTACATTGAGGTCGAGAGAAGTGATGACCTGGAGCCCTCCTCCATACACTGCTTTCGTGCCGTAGCGTTTCTCCAAGAGGTCGCGTACATAGAGGACAAAATGCGGGGCCTTGATATCAAACCCAGGAGGAGCGATGACAAGAGGCTCTTGTTTCGCCTTCCAAGCCTCTTCTGCCGTAATGTATCCCTGGAGGTACATTTGGTCGAGCACGATCTCTTGGCGTCGTTTGGCCTCTTGGGGATGATCGATAGGATTTAGAGCGGGGGATTGCCCTAAGGGGACCAACATGGCCGCCTCAGCTAAAGTGAGATCTTCGACGTGTTTGTTAAAGTATGTTTGAGCGGCAGCCTCTACCCCATAGGCAAAGTGCCCATAGAATATGTTATTCAGGTACCATTCTAGAATTTTGTTGCGGCCTTCGATCCCTGGGTAGCGTCTTGTCAGTTCAAAGGCGAGGATCATTTCCTTGATCTTGCGGATATAGCTACGTTGCATCCGCTCCTCAGGGGTCATGATGACATTGCGCACAAGCTGTTGGGGGATGGAGCTTCCTCCTCCGGCGTACCTTCCAGTGATCACACCCCAGGCAGCGCGGAGTACCCCCTCTACATTGATTCCTACAGGGTTGGTGTAAAAGGTTTTGTCCTCCATAGCGATGGTGGCGTCGCGCAGGTATTTGGGGATGCGTGAGAGGGGCACCCAGGTGCGCCGCCCCCCGTTAGGGGGAATGATCTCGTAGAGGACGTGCTTGCCTGTGCGGTCGTAGATACGCGTCGTCTCAAACGTCTCGACGCTGCGCCGGCTGATCTCTTCTGCGGAGGGGAGGTCTTGGACAAAGAAAGCATAAACGCCCAACACCGTCCCCGCGACTGCTACGATGGAGGCAAGAATGGTGGAAAGCAGTAGGGTGAGCATAGCAAGAACGAAGCGGAGAGCATAGAGCCCTCCACTTCGTTTTGGTCGCTTAACGCGGCGACGAATCAAAGTGATATCCATAGGTTATCTCTCAGAGCTATTTAGAGCTTGAGCTTTGCTTTTCGGTTTTGCGGAGAAAAGCTTTATCTAGGGCATCCAGCTCACCCTCTGTGTCTTTTCCTAGCAATCCCCCACCAAGATCACCGAGGATATCGCTTCCCAGAGCTTCAAGGCTGGGGACTGCCTCCGCTCCGGCTGCTTGTTCGGGCTTGGCCTCTGCCTCGCCACCGTTGCGGGCGCGGAAGCCCGTCCCAGCGGGGATGAGCTTGCCAATGAGTACACTCTCTTTGAGCCCACGAAGCTCGTCGACCTTGCCAGCGATGGCAGCGTCGGCCAGAACACTGATTGTGTGCTGGAAGGAAGCTGCCGAGAGGAAGCTATCGGTGTTCAAGGCGGCCTTGGTGATGCCCAGTATGACGGGCTCAGCTACTGCGGGCTCGCCGCCTTTCTCGATGATCTCCTGGTTGAGCTTCTCGAAATCGATCCGGTCTATCAGTTGGCCGGGTAGTAAATCGGTATCCCCACCGGAGATGACTCGCACACGGCGAAGCATCTGCCGAATGATTACTTCGATGTGCTTGTCGTTAATCGAGACGCCCTGCATCCGATATACCTTTTGGATCTCGATGAGCAAATAGTCGCGCACGGCCTCAAGCCCAAGGATCGAAAGGATCTCGTGAGGGTTCTTGGACCCTTCGGTGATCAAGTCGCCGGGCTTGACCTCGTCGCCATCGCTGACTACCAAGCGAGCGGTGATGGGAATCTCGTATTCACGCTCGCGTCGTTCCTCTTGGATAACGACGATCTTTTTGGGCTCAATGCTCACCCGACCAGCTGCTTTGGCGAGGATGTCCTCTTGGCCTTTGCGGCTAGCGAGAAGCTGGCCCTCTTCGACTTGCTCTCCGTCTACCACTTTGATGGAATAGTTCCCGGGGACAGGATGCTCGATGCGTTTGATCTCTGTGGAAACGATCTTGACCCAACGCTGGTCTCCTTGGGAGCGAATCTCCACTCGGCCGGCGATGTCGGCGATGATAGCCTTTCCCTTGGGATCGCGGGCTTCAAAGAGCTCCTGGACACGAGGTAGACCTTGGGTGATATCGCTGACGCCAGCTACACCACCAGTGTGGAATGTACGCAAGGTAAGCTGAGTACCGGGTTCGCCAATCGACTGGGCAGCGATGATGCCCACAGCTTCTCCTACTTTGACCACCTCACCCCGGCCTAGGTCCAGGCCATAGCAGCGTACGCAGAGCCCATGACGTAGCCCACAGGTAAGCGGGGAGCGCACTCGCACGGCATCGATACCGGCTTTTTCGATCGCCTCGACCACTTCATCGGTGATGAGTTCGTTGGTATCGAGGATGATCTCTCCTGTTTTCGGGTTGACGATTGGAGCGGCGGTAAAGCGCCCATTGATGCGCTCCGCAAAGCTTTCCCCAGCCTCGCGGGCTCCTTCGCGGGTTACCCAGATGCCTTGGGTGGTGCCGCAGTCTTCGGCGTTGATGATGACGTCCTGAGCTACGTCCACTAGACGCCGAGTGAGGTAGCCAGCATCGGCTGTACGTAGCGCGGTATCGGCCAACCCCTTGCGGGCGCCGTGGGTGGAGATAAAGAACTCCAGAGAGGTTAGCCCTTCGCGGAAGTTCGAACGAATAGGCAAGGGGATGATGCGCCCTGCCGGGTCTGCCATCAGACCACGCATACCGGCAAGCTGGCGGATAGGTTGCAGGCCACCTTTGGTGGACCCAGAGTTTACCATAATCCCCAATGGGCCGTAGGGGTCCAGATCGCGAGCCACTGCGTCCGTCACGCGCTCGGTGGCCTCCGTCCAGAGCTCTACCGTCTTGACATAGCGCTCATTTTCGGTGATAAGCCCTCGACGGTACTGCCGCTCCACTTCGGCTACTCGAGCATCTACCTCCTCGAGGATGCGCTCCTTCTCGGGCGGAACCTTGATGTCATCGATGGCGATCGTTGTCCCAGAGCGCATAGCATACTCAAAGCCGATGTCTTTGATGTTGTCGACTAGCGTGGTAGTGCCCTCTAGACCTAGTTTCTTGTAGCCTTTAGCGACTAGTTTCTTTAGTGCTCCTTTATCCAGTACTTCGTTGACAAAGCGGAGCTCTTTTGGCAGGATCGCGTTGAAAAGCACCCGCCCAACAGTTGTATCGATGAGCTGAGGCTCTGTATCCTCTGAGGGTTGATAGTAGAACTTGATCTTGGCATGAAGATGGACGATGCCTAGCTCGTAGGCCATCTGTACCTCTTCAAAGGAGGAGAAGGCCATCCCCTCGCCCTTGACGCCAGGGCGTTCCATCGTCAAGTAGTAGCAGCCCATCACCATGTCTTTCGATGGACCTACTTCGGGCTCGCCATTAGCCGGGCGAAGGAGATTCTTGGTTGAAAGCATAAGCTCGCGAGCCTCTTTGACTGCTGCCTCGGAGAGAGGAACATGCACAGCCATCTGGTCCCCATCAAAGTCTGCGTTGAAGGCCGAGCAGACCAGCGGGTGAATTTGGATGGCGCTGCCCTCGATCAGGACAGGCTCAAAGGCCTGGATGCCCAGGCGGTGCAAGGTAGGAGCACGGTTGAGGAGCACCGGACGTGTTTTAATAACCTCTTCCAAGGCCTCCCAAACCTCAGGAACTTCGCGCTCGATCAACCGTTTGGCCCCTTTGATGTTGATCGCGTGGTTGTACTCGACGAGCTTTTGCATCACAAAGGGGCGGAAGAGCTCCAAAGCCATCCGTTTAGGCAGCCCACACTGGTGCAACTTGAGGTGAGGCCCTACGACGATAACTGAACGTCCAGAATAGTCTACGCGTTTCCCCAAAAGGTTGCGGCGGAAGCGCCCTTGTTTGCCTTTCAGCATGTCGGAAAGGGACTTGAGCTGGCGTCGCCCTCGCAGGGAAACCGCCTTTCCTCGCCGGCTATTGTCGATGAGAGAGTCTACCGCCTCTTGGAGCATTCGCTTCTCGTTCCGGATAATCACCTCGGGCGCTTGGAGGCTGATGAGGTGCTTTAGGCGGTTGTTACGGTTCACTACGCGGCGGTAAAGATCGTTGAGGTCACTTGTCGCAAAGCGACCGCCGTCCAGCTGAACCATCGGCCGCAGAGCCGGCGGGATCACCGGCAATACTTTGAGAATCATCCACTCGGGGCGATTGCCCGACTTGCGCAGTGCCTCAACCACTTGTAGGCGCTTGATCGCCTTTTTCCGCCGTTGCTTGGAACGGGTTGTCTTCATCTCGTGGCGGAGCTCCTCAGCCATCTTGTCGAGGTCGATCTTGGAGACGATCTCATCGATGGCCTCGGCTCCCATCCCCGCCTTAAAGACGCGCCCCCACTTGGAGGCGAGCTCGCGGTAGCGGGTCTCGTTAAGGAGCTGACGCGGCTTGATAGAAAGGAGTTCCTCTCGCTCCATTTCGTAGCGCTCGCGGATCTCCTCCAACTTGGCATCCATCTCGGCCTGCAGGCTTTGCCGACGATCTTCGGCCTGCCGAGATGCCAGGCTCTCCTCCTCGTCGAGGGGTTGGAGAAGCCGATCGCGCTCCATGGAGAACTTTTCCTCAATGCGAGTCAGCTCGTCTTGGACGATTTTGTTCAGTTTGGCAACGTGCTCCCGAAGGATCTTTTCCCCCTTGGGCACGATGACGGCGTCGACAGAGGTTAGAACGATATTTTCAGCTGCCACCTGATCGCGCTGAGCATCGAGGAGCTCACGGAGTTTGGTGGCCTCGTTCATCAATGTCTCGACAGCTTCGTCGCGACGCTTTTGGATGTCCAAGGAGATCTCTTGCTCCTTTTCGGAGCGCTCTTCGTCCTGGGCCGCCAGTGAGGCATCGATGGCCTGGAGCTGTTCCTCATACTCTTTGGTGATGCGGGCGATCTCTCGATTCATTTCTTCCTCGAGGTGATGAAGTGCCCGCTCGCGAGCGTTCTCGTCGACCTCAGTGATGATGTATTGAGCATAGTAGAGGACGCGGTCCAGGTTGCGCTGGGAGATGTTTAGCAAGAGTCCCAGGTAGCTGGGCGAGCGTCGTGTGTACCAAATGTGGGCGATGGGGGTCGCTAACTCGATGTGCCCCATACGTTCGCGGCGCACTCGCGAGTGAGTGACCTCAACGCCGCACTTTTCACAGACAATCCCTCGGAAGCGGACCTTTTTGTACTTGCCGCAATAGCATTGCCAATCCTTGGTAGGACCAAAGATGGCCTCGCAAAAGAGACCGTCCTTCTCGGGGCGAAGACGACGGTAGTTGATCGTCTCGGGCTTGGTCACCTCGCCGTAGGACCAAGACCGAATCTTTTCAGGGGAAGCAAGACTGATCCGTAAAGCCTTGATATCGTTAAGTTCCAAGGTGCCCTCCTATCTGCTGAGGCATGGGTGAAACTGGCGAATACACAAAATGCCCCAACCGTTCTCTCCACTAGACGGCAGGGGATGTGCAAAAGTTGCGGTTTTTCTGCAAAAAGATACTTGGCACTGTCTTTACTTCTGCTGAGGGGTACTGTGCTAGCACGTGAAAGGAAGTGAGAGGCATCTTTTCTGCAACTTGATATGATATACCTGATCTTAGTTTTTGTCAAATTGGTTCTTTGGTGCCTTACCTATAGCCCCTTGCGAGGAAGGAGAAACATCATATATAATACGATTAATTCTAATTCACAGCAAAAAGAAGTTTCTTGTAGGATTTTAGTTGGAGTGATATGCCATGATTCCATCTTGAAAGGAAGGTATAGAGCTTTCATCTTCTTGGGGGTTCAGCAGCGGAGAAAACAGTGGAGGGTAGAAGATGGGTGAAAAAAGCACGGTTTACGATAGTGCTATCAAGGCGCTGGAGTGGGGGATCGAAGAGTTAAAAAGAGCATTTGGAGAGACCCAGGCATCGAACAAGGCAGACCCCTTGGTCTTGACTGCTTACCGCTTGGCCCGGGCCGGGAATATAATGAGCATGAACTCGCCCCTCGTCTGTTCTACTTTCAAACCTATAGCAGTTGCTGTCTCTATTGATCAAGAAGAGACACCCAGTAGGGCGACAAACTGGTATTATGCCCCTCGTAGTCATTTCCCTAAGCCAAGGGTTGTTCCCTCTGGGGCCTGGCAGAGCTACTGGCAGGAACTGAAAAGCTTCCTCCCCTCCTTACCTCAGGGGCAGCAGCTGAATTACGTTTCCCTGGCAGCCTATCTTGACCGGTTGGCAGTGCTCTTGGGGTGGTTCCCGGCCCTTGCTTATGATGGAGAGACCTCTTCCTTCGTCAGCCAGTACAGTGTGATGCATCTAGCTGCTGCATTGGCTGTTTGTCTATCGGGGTTTGATAAAAAGCGGCTAGAAAGGCTCGCTCAGCAAAGCGACCTCTCTAGGTGTAAGGAAGCTATCGCTCGCTTGGTCAAGGTGGATATCTCAGGCATCCAGGCTTTTATCTATCGAATCGTTGAGCCGCGGCATGAAATGGAAAGAAAGCGGGCAAGCAAACGCCTCCGAGGGCGTTCTTTCCATTTGACGCTGCTGAATCGAGTCCTAGGAGATTGGCTGCTTTACAGGTTGGGGCTGCCTCCCACCAACCTCTTCCAGGACTCGGGAGGAGTGATCGAGATGCTTCTCCCAAACGAGAAAGAAGTGTTTGACAGGCTCCATTCTGCTTTTGAGGAGATGGAAAAGGCCCTTTGGGATACGTTTCAGGGTAGTTTAGGGT
>JAGGYI010000209.1 GCA_021162655.1 Anaerolineae bacterium | reverse complement strand
GGCGATGAGCCGCCAGTGGTGGCTGAGCCGGCCAAGGAGGATGGCTGCTGGCACGTTGCTGATGAGCTGGGAGAGCGAGACCCCCAGGAGGAAGAGAGGGATGCCCTGGGGATGTACCGAGGTGAGGAGCCTTTGAATGGGCCTGAGCTGTGCTGCAAGGTGCAGGTCGATGAACATCAGGGCGACCATCAGGAGGAGGCGCCAGTCCGTGCGGCGCAGGACCCGCGGCCAGATGGCATAGATGCCCAGCGCAAGCCCCAAAGCCCAGTTCTCCAGGCCCTGTTCTGTGAGAAGGATGTAGAGGGCCAATAGGCCCAGCGAGATGCCCCCAAGCGGCCAGTGGACCGCTGGGGATTCCAGCGCCGCCGGCTTGAGTGTTTCCTGGGGGAAGGCCAGAGCAGTCCAGAGTAAGAGGATCCCTAGGCAGATCCCCCAGGCGGGGAGCATGTTGAGGACAAATTGACCAAAGGAAATGCCCCATTGGTGCCAGAGAAAGAGGTTCTGGGGGTTCCCGATGGGGGTGAGGAAGGAGCCCACATTGGCGGCGATTGCCAGTAGGGCGATCAGCTTCCCAGAGATCTCGTTGGCGACGAGGCCTTGGAGGCAAAGGGCGAGAGGAACGGTGACAAAAAGGGCGATGTCATTCGTCAAAAAGGCTGCGCTCCCTGCCGTAAAGAGGACGAGGGCAAGTCCCAGAGAGCGCTCCGTCCTCAGCTGGAGGATGATCCGCCTTCCGAGGAGGTCTAGGAGATGGCTCTGGCGGATCCCCGAGACGATCAGGAGCATCGCTGCCAGGCTCTTTAGCGTGTGCCAGTCGACGGCTGCGAGGCATTCCCCTATAGAGGTGGGCTGGGGGAGGTAGAGGAGGCCAAAAAGAGCGCCGAGAAGGAGCAGAGGGGCCTCTGCGCGCAGTTCGGCCAAGCTGGGGAGGGCCTGGCGAGCTTTGCCCAGTTCAAGAGAAGGGCTTTGTCTGTAGGGCAGGCGGATCGTGATCATGCTTCAGCCTTTTTTTCTTTTAGGTTAGCGGAGCTTTATTGGGAAAGGCTGAAGCAAAGCTAAAGAAATGTTAAAGATTTTCGTTTTGCGAGAGGGGTAGCGTGATGGTAAAGAGGGCCCCCCTTCCGGGCTCACTGGAAACCTGTATCTGCCCCCCATGGGCTTCGACCAGGGCTTTGGCCAAAGCCAGGCCAAGGCCAGTGCCTCCCCAGCGTCGGGAGCGGGAGCGATCTCCTCGGTAAAAGGGCTCAAAGATGTGCGGCAGGTCCTCTGGGGCGATGCCCTCTCCATCGTCTGCCACCCAGATGGCCACTTGATCCCCTTGGCGGCGCCACCCTAGGCTGATGGTGCCCCCGGGGGCAGTGTGTTGGATGGCATTGTCGACCAGGTTAAAGAGAACGCGTCGCAGGGCATCGGCATCGGCCAGGAGGGTGAGCGGTGGTCCTGCTTGGAGGGAGATGTTCCTCTCTGGCCCTAGGAGCTGGGCCTGTTGGAGGAATTCATCGAAAAAGGTGGCCAGCTCGAGGGGCTGTTTGCGAATGTCGCTGGCTGATTCCAGCCGGGTGAGGTCGAGGAGCTGCTGGCTGAGCCGAGTGAGGCGGGTGATCTCGCGGTACATCCCCTGGATGAGCCGGGCCGTGGCGGCGGGGTCGTCTTGGGCGCCGCGCATGAGGACCTCCAAGGAACCCTGGAGGGCGGTGAGAGGAGTGCGCAGTTCGTGGGCCGCGTTAGCGACGAAACGCCCCTGAGAGGCAAAAAGAGCCTCGATGCGGGCTACCATCTCGTCAAAGGCGAGGGCCAGCTGGCCAACCTCGTCGCGGTGATGGGGTAGGTTCACCCGCTGGCTTAGATCTCCCTGGGCGATCCGTTGGCAGGTCTGGACCATCCGGGTGAGCCCTGTGAGGGCAGAGGTGGTCAGCCAGAGGCCGAGGATCGTTCCGACGAGGAGGGTGCCTGTGATGCTGAGGGCGAGGAGGAGGCGCTGGCGTTGGAGGATCTGCTCGATGGGAGCAAGAGGGGTGCTGAGCTGGACAACACCGATCACTTGGGGGCTTCCGGGTGCCTGACGCAGGGGGATGAGGAGGACGAGGACGCGTTCTCCCTGGATGGTGGTGATATAGTTCACTTCGTTTTCCCCTGCCAAGGCCCGCGAGACCGCCTGAGGCGAGGGGACGGGAGGATAAGGCTCCTCCGGGAGGAGGCGGCCATCGGCGAGGACTTGGCCGGTTTTATCGAGGACGAGGGCGACGGTATCTCGCGAGGTGAGGTCGCGGGCGAGCGGGTAGGCGATCTGCTGAAGGCGTTCCTCCAGGGCCTGGGGCGAGGAGGAGGAAGAGCCTCCTGCGCCGAACAGCCGGCGCTCGATCACTGGTTTAGCCTGGGCGCGGATGCGGGTGGTGGTGCTCTGAAAGAGAAAGTGGCGTGTATCCCAATAGAGTGTTCCCCCAAAGATCCCCAGCAGGAGGCCCAAAAGCCCGACATAGAAGAAGGTGAGGCGGATGCGCAGAGGCAAGTTGTTCCATAGCTGTCGGAGCTTATTCTTTAGGGTGGAAAGCATAGCCGACTCCATAGATCGTGCGGATCAAACGTGGGGGGCGATCTCCGAGCTTTTCGCGGAGGTGGCTGATGTGTACATCCACTACGCTCGTATCTCCGATGTAATCGTAGCCCCAGATGCGGTTGAGGAGGGTCTCGCGGGTGAAAACGCGCCGAGGATGCCGCATAAAGAGCTCCAACAGGGAGAACTCGGTGGGCGTTAGATGGATGGGGGTGCCGTCCTTTGTGACCTCGTGGGTTTCCGTATCGAGGACGATGCCCGCGGCTTCCAAGTGAGTGGGTTCTGCTCTGCGCCCGCTCCGACGCAGCTGGGCACGGATGCGGGCCAGCAGCTCGGCAAAGCTAAAGGGCTTGGTGACATAGTCATCAGCTCCAGAATCGAGCCCCATCACCCGATCTTCGATCTCTTGCTTGGCGGTGAGCATGATGATGGGCGTCTCGTTGCCTTGGGCGCGGAGCTTTTGGCAGAGGGTAAAGCCGTCCATATCGGGCAGCATGACGTCGAGGATGATGAGGTCAAAGGCTCCTTGGCTTGCACTGGCAAAGCCTGTCTTGCCATCGGCGGCGATGCTGACGCGGTATCCCTCGTAATTGAGCCCTGTGCGCAGGAGCTCGGTGATGGTGGGCTCGTCTTCGATGATGAGGATATGGGGCTTTTGATGCATCGTTCACCTCGATCGCTGGGGTGCCCAGCGCAGCGATTGCCGAGGAGGAAGGTGGGCTTTAGTGCATCTCGCGGCGGCCTGCCAGGGCCTCAGCCAGGGTGATGCGATCGGCATATTCCAGATCTCCCCCACGGGGAAGGCCCAGGGCGAGGCGTGTTACTTTGATGCCCAGGGGCTCG
>JAGGYI010000215.1 GCA_021162655.1 Anaerolineae bacterium | reverse complement strand
GGAGGCTTTGTATCCTCCCGGTTAGGGAGCTACAGGCCCTACGGCGTGGACATTGGCGCTTGGGGGAGATTGCTTTCAACGAGGGCTCTTACCCTTTGGAGGTTCAGAGTGATAGTTTGGAGCTCGTTGCCCAAATTGACCCTGGGAACGCCCAAGAGGTGGGCTTGAGTTTGCGCCGCTCCCCGGATGGTGAGGAGGAGACACTTGTCCTTTGGCAGCGTAAAGAAGGGAAGTTGGTCATTGATCGACGGCGCTCCAGCCGCGATCCGGCGGCCTATCGAGATGCTTTGATGGCTCCCCTTGCTTTGGAGGAGGGGCTTTTGGAACTACACATCTGGCTTGATCGCTCCGTGCTGGAGATTTTTGCTAACAGGTTTCTTGCTTTGACGAGCCGCATTTATCCTACTCGAGAGGATAGCTTAGGTCTGGCTTTAGTTGCACGGGGAGGGAGTGGTCGATTACTCGCTTTAGATGTTTGGGAAATGGCTTCCATCTGGCCACCCGAATAGGAGGCCAGAGAAGCGATAAAAGAACGATATCAAGAGGAGGTTATGGTGATTTCCTATGCGCTTTCAACGGCGCTCTTTCGAGGAGCGGACATTGCACGCATGGTCGATCAAGTAGTTGCAGCAGGTTTCCATGAAGTAGAGCTTTCGGGGGATAAAGGCCCAGTAGGGGTTTGGTTGGGGCGCCTGGGTGAGGGAAGTGCCCAAGTAGTGCAGAGCTTTACCCAGGCGGGTGTGCTTGTGCAAGCGGTGCATCCCCCCGCCACGGCTTGGGATAACGACAACCCTGATGATGCTGCCCGCGAGGCCTCTCTGAAAGAGATGGAGCAGTGTGTGCGCATGGCCTCCCGTGATGGTATCCCCATCGTTATCTATCATGCCAATATGGGGACGCATCCCTTCTTGGAAGAAGAGTGGGAGGCGAACTTTGCGCGGGCTCGGGAATCTCTGGAGCGGGTAGCGAGTCTTGCCCAGGAGTTGGGTGTAAAGCTAGCGGTCGAGAATCTGCCTGCCCGTGAGATACCCCGCCCAACGGCAAAGGTTAGCGAGGTGCTTCGGTTGATCGAGGGCTTGGGAGATCATGTGGGTATTTGCCTGGATGCAGGGCATAGCAACGCGAATGGGATCAGTGCGGCGGAAGAGGTGCTTGAAGCGGGTGAAAAGCTCTTTGCACTGCATATCCAAGATAATGATGGGCGTGGCCGCGATCAGCACCTTATCCCTGGGCAGGGCACGACAGATTGGGAGGCCTTCTTGGAAGCCCTGGAACAAATCCACTTTCAAGGGGTGCGAACCTTTGAAGTGGCTCCGGGCAAGTATCCTGAGACGATTCTCGCCGCTTTGGATATACTACGCCAGATGTGGGAGGTAAGGTAAGGAGACGAGGGGGAAAGATGGTGCCGACGGTGGCAGATATCGTTGCTTATGTAGAGGATCTGGCGGGGCATCCGTTAAATCCTGATGAGGGAGTACAGCATGGTTCGCCAGAGCGCCAAGTGCGCAAAGTGCTTCTCTGCTGGATGGCTACGGTGAGCGCTCTCAATGTGGCGGGAGAGCATGGGTGCGATTTAGTGCTTACTCATGAAAGCCTTTACTATCCCTATGATGCTATTGTGCGCCAGGATAACCCTTTGGGATGGGAGGAATGGTGCACGAATCGTCGCCGCCGGGAGCTTTTGCAAAAGTACAACCTCTCTCTACTGCGGGTACATGGCTCGTTAGATGAGATCTGCATCTTTGACGATTTTGCCCAGCAGTTAGGGCTGGGTGAGCCGGTGGCTGGAGAGGGGATTTATAAAGTCTATGAGATCGCTCCATGCACTCTGGCGGAACTGGCTGAGCGGGTCAAAGCTCGTGTGGGCATGGCTGCGGTACGCGTCTGTGCGCCTCGAGGGATGGAACAGACCGTCCGCAGGGTGGGATTGCCCTGGGGAGGTTTGGGGCTTTTTGTCAATGTGGCCTACCAACAGCGACTCATCGAGCAGGGTTGCGACGTTTTCATCGCTGGAGAGAGCGATGACTATGGCTTTCGCTTTGCTGCTGAGTGTGGTATTCCCATGATTGAGACGAGTCACGAAGTCTCAGAGAACCCAGGATTGGCTCACTTTGCCAAAATGTTGGCAGAGTGCTTCCCTGAGATAGAAGTAGAGTTTTATCGTTGTCCATTGATCTGGCGGGTGGTTTAGCCAACGGCTCCCTGTTTTGGGAGAAAAGAAAAACGAGGAGGAAAGTGATGGACAAAGAAAAATATCTGCGCTGGGTGGCTTCTACTCGTGAGCGAAGGATGCGTTGGTGGAAGGAGGCCCGCTTTGGCATGTTTATCCATTGGGGGCTTTATTCTCAGCTGGGGCGTCATGAATGGGTGATGAACCGGGAACGCATTCCTCTAGAGGAATATGAAAAGTTGGCGGATACCTGGAAGCCCAAGGAACGCCCAGCCCGAGAGTGGGCACGCCTAGCCAAAGAGGCAGGGATGAAATATATGGTCATGACCACCAAACACCATGAAGGTTTCTGCCTTTGGGATACCAAACAGACTGATTATAACGCTGTTAAGCGAGGTCCAGGTAGGGATTTAGTTCGTGAGTTCGTCGATGCTTGCCACGAGTTCGGTTTAAAGGTGGGCTTTTACTATTCGTTGATGGATTGGCACCACCCTGATGGGGCGCGTTGTGCCAAAGATGAGGTGGCGCGGCGCCGTTTTTTGGATTTTACCCAGGGATGTGTGCGTGAGCTTTGTTCTAACTATGGCAAGATCGATATCCTCTGGTATGACGTCTCCTGGCCATTGGAGGACGCTGATCGTTGGGAGACCTACAAGATGAATACCATGGTGCGCGAGCTCCAGCCTGATATCATCATCAACAACCGGGCCAAGCTTGATGAGGATTTCGGTACCCCAGAAGAGCGTATCACTCCGGCAGAGGAAGGGCGAGCTTGGGAGTCCTGTATGACTTTTAATGGCTCCTGGGGATATATGCCCTCGGCCATTGATTGGCGCTCGGCACGTGAGGTGGTACAGATGCTGCGCACCGTCACGGCAGGGCAGGGGAATCTTCTTTTGAACATCGGCCCTGCCCCTGATGGCTCGGTGCCACCAGAGGCGGTGGAGCGGCTCACTACAGTGGGCAAATGGGTGGCCCTGAACGGAGAGGCACTCTATGGCCAGGTGGACCGGGCCCAGGGATGGATGGAGTGGAGCCCCACTGGGCAGTGGACGCTCAAGGGGAATGTGGGTTATTTCTGGTGCGATCGTTGGCCAGGGGGCGAATTGGTCATTGGGGGGCTGCATACGAGGGTACGCAAGGTCTCTTATCTAGCTACGGGGCAAACGGTTGATTTTGAACAAACGGAGAAACGCCTTGTGCTCAAGGGGTTACCGGCAAAGAACCCTGATGAGTTGGTGGGAATCTGCGTCTTCAAGGTCGAGTTTGACGGTTTGCCTCGCCAGGAGCTGGGAGCAGGTTATGTGACTCTTGACGAGATCTAGAGGGTGCATCTATCAGCCGGGGGTGAGCGAGTTTCACCCCCGGCCAGGAGGATGGGTATGAGTAATGTTCTTTTGTTCCTTTCTGATGAGCATAATCCTAGATTCTCTTCTCCCTATGGGCATCCGTTTATCCAGACACCGAATATGGAATGGCTGGCTCAGCAGGGAACAATCTTTGAGAATGCTTACTGCCCCTCCCCTCTTTGTATGCCAAGTCGTTCCTCTTTTATGGCGGGTCGTTGGGTGCACGAGATCCAGACTTATAGCAACTGCAATGTTGGGATGGAGGAGTTTAGATACCCTGCCTATGGCCAGTTGTTGGCAGAGCAGGGGGTGCATGCTGTACACGTTGGTAAGGTAGATGTCTACCGCCCAGGGAAAGAACTGGGGTTTTCGGAAATGATCCTCCCAGGGGATCGTCCCCTGCCGGGCGACGTAAATCATCAGCGCAAGCCTTCGTTGGCTATTCGACATGGGGCGGCCAAGCGCGCTGATGGGTTTGGCCCGCGGGCAAAGCCTTTTGCGCGAGATCTGGCAGTTGTCGATGCGGCGGTGAAATGGCTCTTGGAACGGGCTCCTCAGATCCGTGGCCCTTGGGTGTTGGCCGTGAATACAGTCAAGCCACATTTCCCTCATTTCGTTACCCCGGAGCTTTGGGAAATGTATCCGCAGGGGGCGGATCTTCCCGAGTATGGCCCTGATTGTGTTACAGCGAACCATCCTTATGCTCGAGACTTGCGTGCCCATTTTGAATGTGATCAATTCACCGAGGAACAGATTCGTGGCCTGCGCCGAGGATATTTGGGTTGTGTGACCTTTATCGATCAACAACTTGGTCGCTTGCTTGATGCCCTCCGAAAGATCGGTCAGTTGGAGCAAACGAATGTCATCTACACATCGGACCATGGGGAAATGTTGGGCAAGTTTGGCATGTGGTGGAAGTGCTCCCTCTATGAGGATTCGGTGCGCATTCCTCTTTTGGCGGCAGGGCCAGATTTTAGCCAGGGGCTGCGGGTCAAGACGCCGGTGAGCTTGCTCGATCTCCAGGCTAGCCTTTTCCACTGTACGGAAGCTGAGAGGCCCTCTGATTGGAAAGGAAGCCCTCTGCAAAAGGTTCCTGTGGATGATCCAGAGCGAGTTGTTTTCGCTGAATATCACGGTCATGGTACGCGTTCGGGCGCCTTCATGATACGGCAGGGACGCTGGAAGCTCATTTATTATATGGAGGCTCCCCATCAGCTTTTCGATCTCTATGAGGATCCTGAGGAACTCCACAATCTGTCTGAGAAGCTGCCTGGTAAAGTGGCCGAATTGGAAGCGGAGCTGCGCCGCGTTTGCTCGCCGGAGAAAGAGAATGAGCGCGCCCATGCCTTCGAGCGCGCTCAGCTGGAGCTTATTGCTCAGGCCAAGGTTTGAGCTATTTAGCCAATGTTTCGAGCTTGCGGAAAAGGTCGGCAAAGATGGGATCTCGATGGACGTGATAGGCTACCCGAATAGCGTGGCGCAAAGTGTCGCTTTGATCGTAGCTTGTGTCGTCACGAAGGATGGGGGCCGGAAGGACTTCCGTGGGTACCCAGTCAGGATTGTTCAGATAGGCCACGGTTGAAATATCCCAGAGAACCTTTGAGCGGGCATAGTGATCTTTAAAATAGCCCTCAAAGATCTGGTAGAGATAGTCGCCGATCGGGCCGCGGCCTTTGACATAACGGTCCATCTCGGGCAAGGTGGTGAGCATAAATTCAGCCACGTTTTTGCAAGGGATGTGTACAAAGGGAACACCTGAATTAAAAATGATCTGAGCGGCAGGTACGTCCTGCCTCATGTTGAATTCCTTGCCTAGCTTATGCGGGTCCCAGTAGTAGGGGTGCCCTCCTAGCCAGACGACGACGATATGACGGATGATCTCGGGTTTGAGGAGAATGGCGGAGGCGATGTTTGTGATGGCTCCAATGGCCAGCACATAGAGAGGCTTGGAGCGGGGGACCAGAGCACGGTCGATGAGGTCCTCCGCAGCAGGGCTGTGGACGGGTTCGTCGAGAGCGGGCAAATATTCCTGAGAACCGCGGAAGGCAAATCCCTCAGCCGAATAGCCCAGCCTGGCGAGGATGCGTAAAATCTCTTGATAGCTTTTTTCCATGCCGTCTGCTGGGCCGGTGGAGCGCTTGTTCGTAAAGGGCGCTGCATAGACGGCTTCTACCTTGATCTTGTCGGAGATGAGAGCATAGGTGAGGGCAAATTGGTCATCAATCTCATTGAAGGTGTCTGTATCCAGGACCATGGAGACAGATCCTGTGGGAGGCTCGAGCATAGCCAAACGCTCTTCCTTGCTGAGTTTGGGAAAGGCTGGCATGGGTATACTCCTTTCTCGGTTTTTTTCAAGGGCTTTGGCTCAAGATACTCGAGACGGACAATACTGTCCACTCTGAGCGCTTCTGGGTTGACAAGGCTTACTAGTGGTGGTAAGAGGGATACATCTGGCCGCCAGAGGAGGTAAGCATGCAGTTGATGGGTGATGGGTTGGCAGTATTGGGGTCAAGACACGGAATGATGTGGGATCCCTTTAAGCGGCGGTGTTATCTTGTGCGTTTCGATCAACATCCAGGTATCCCCTTTGCTTTGCAGGTGGGGCTGCGTATAGGGGAGCGTACAGTGATTCTCCCTTTGGCTCCGGAAGGGACTGATTTTGCTTTTGTTGATCAAGAACTGATGCCTACGTCTATGGTAATGACCGGGGTTGATCCGTAGACAGCTCTCAAAGTTCGCCTCCAGGTGCGTATACCTTTGCGTCCACGCGATGTGTTCTTTAGCACTGTGCCTGTCTATTATATTCGGGCTAATGTGAGCCGTTTAGAAAAATCCTTTAGATGGCAGAAACCGGTGGAAGGCCCTGTGGAAGGGATTCTTTTCCTCCAAGTAGGAGGGGAGGGGTTGAATCTCGTGCCGGTAGGAGAGGGCCTTGATCTTTCCTTTGAGGCCCCCTATACCGTTCCTGATGAGATGGGGAGGATTGATAGACATGTGCCTCCACATTTTATTTCTTTGCAAGAGCGGCTGGAGGTGCTTCAAGGAGAAGTGACCCCTCACGGAGCCAAAGTTTCCTTCTCTCTCGAGATGGGACAGGTAGGGCCAGATGTAGAGTTGGCCTGGTGTGCCTATGCTCCGCCTATCTTGCAGGTCTTTGGGCAGAGTTGCCCTTTCCGCTATACGCAGGGCTTTGCTTCGCTGAAGGAGGTGGCCTCTTGGGCACGAGAGCATGCCCAAGAGGCTGAAGAAGAAGGCCGCTTTTTTGATGAAAGCATCGCCGACAACTCATTGGGCAGCACCTTTACCCACCTTTTGGGACAGACCTTTCACTCTTGGCTGATTAACACTTGGTGGGTAAAGCGCCCAAATGGGGCTGAGTGGTTTTCCGTCTGGGAGGGGAGCTGTTATTACCATTCCACGGTGGATGTAGAGTTTACCCAGGGACCTTTTTATCTCACTCTGTGGCCTGAGCTTTTAGCGATGGAGCTGGATGAATGGCCAGATTTTGCCAAGCCGGGAGAGCGATGCTTGGGCGAGCGAGGCCGGGGGACGCTTTTTCTTTCCCATGATATGGGCAGTATGGCTTTTTGTGGCTAACAGGTTTACCCTCACGAGATGGAAGTGGAGGAGGTTACCAATTATATTCTCCTAGCCCATGCTTACTGGCGGCGTACAGGCGATGGACATATTCAACGGCGCCATGGAGAGACGATTCGCAAGTTTTTGGATTTCGTGCTTGCTTGTGATACAACGGGCAATGGGGTGCCCGATGAGGGGTGTACAAATACCATTGATGATGCTTCTCCGGCGGTGCAGTATGGTCGTGAGCAAATTTACTTGGCCGTCAAGGCGATGGCAGCGTTGCGTTGCGGGGCAGAGCTTCTTGCTAATGCTGGCTATCCAGGGGAGCGCTTGGAGACCTATCGCAAGCAGGCGGAATGTATCCTCCAAGAGGTAGAAGCTAAGGGCTGGTTGGGCGACCATTACGCTGTCACGTTGGATCCTTCGGCCGAGGGATTGCGTGATCCTTGGACAGGGGAGGCGCTCCATGGGGAGCTGGCCGGCTGGGATGCTTATCATATTTACACAGCTAATGCTTTGCCCATCTTGGATATGGTAGCTTGCGATCTAGGATTGGATGATGCGCGTCTGGCCCAAGATATGCTGAATGCTTGCCGACGAACTCTTACCCAATATGGCTGTTGTCATACGGATTACCATGGTGAAGCCCAAGTCTCAGTGGTGGGTGATTTGGTGGCCGTGCAGAGCGGAACGACGGGCTGGGTCTCTATGAATATGCTTCGTGATCTGGCGGCTGCTTACCGCGGGGTAGACATGCTGAATATGGCAGAACGCTATTGGGATTGGCAGGCAGCCACGAATGCTCGTGATGTGCGGGTCTTTTTTGAGACTTTTGGAGGCAACAACCTTTGCTTCTACCCCCGTGGAGTAGCGGTGTGGGGTGTCTTTGAAGCAGTGGCTGGTTTCGTTTATGATAAGGTGACAGGCCTGCGTGAGGTGAACGCTCTGCGTCAGACGGTGCGTGTGCCTCTTTTGGCTTTGGCAGATTGGTCAAAGCGGCATGTACCTTACTTTGAAGCGTAGATAGGAAAGGGGATCGTTCGTCCATTGAAGGGCGCCGGAGTTCCCTGCAAAGGAGCTCCGGCTTGAGTGTTTTGGAATGGGCAGTCTGGGGACTGTTCAGATAGAGATCTTTAGGAGGGAAAAACAACCATGAAGTTCAGTAACCGCGAAGACATTATCCAACTTACTCCTCTCTGGAAAGGGGAGCGTTTCCCAGATGGGCGTCCTAAGGTGCCTGATGACATCATTCGCCGAATGAAGTTGGTGCGTACCGAGGAGGCCTGGGCGGTTCTTTGGTCTCATGGGTATCACTACCAGTTTGAGGGCAATTGGATCAACCTTCACCCTGATCGGGTGCTTGTCGGTCGAGCGGTGACGGGCGTTTTCGTGCCCCATCGGCCAGATCTTCATGATTATTTGATGGAGTATGGCCACAAGGAAGAGGGGCGTGTGGGTGCGATGAACTCCTGGGTCATCGAAACATTGCAGAAGGATGATGTTATAGTTATCGACCTTTTCGGCAAGGTGTACCAGGGTACTTATTCGGGGGCAAATCTCTCTACAGCTATTGCCACTCGGACGGGTACAGGGCAGGTGATCTTTGGAGGCATTCGTGACGCTCAGCAGATCCTCGAGATTGAGGATTTTGCCACGTTTTGCAAGGGGATCGACCCAACGCCCATTCGTGATGTCACTCTCGTAGGGATGAACGTGCCCTGCCGCATTGGCCAGGCGATCTGCATGCCCGGAGATGTCGTTCTAGGTACTTATACGGGTGTCCTTTTCATCCCTCCGCATCTGGCGGAAGAGGTGGTAGAACATTCAGAGCGAGTGCGTTTGCGGGAGATATTTAGTCATCAGCGGCTCCGAGAGGGCGTCTATACCTCTAGCCAAATGGATTCCAAGTGGACAGAAGAGATCGAGGCTGACTTTGCTGAATGGCGCAAGACGCATACGCTTGAGGGCTTGGAACACATTGATTGGGATAAAGAAACCGAGACGGACAAGCGCCAGTCAGACGAGGAGACGCTTCTTGGCTGAACTTTGGACAAGAGACAAGGAGGGGAGGCACAATTTGTGGGGCCTTCCCTCCTATCTTTTTGTGGGGAAGAGTGGGGGGTCAATCCCCAAAACAGGTGCCTACTAGGCGAGCGCTTTGGATCCAAGGGTGGTCCGCTGGGACGAGGCGCAACTTTCCAGCTACCTTCTCTAGTTCGACAGGGACGCAATCTGTCCCTTTGACGGCAACCATGACGTTGTACACGTCCTGCTCAATGAGCTCTATGCATTTGGTGCCTAAACGCGTGGCTAGAAGACGATCCGTGGGGGTAGGCGTACCACCGCGTTGCAGGTGCCCCAATGCAGTGACCCGAGTTTCGAGGTTGGTGAGGCTTTCAATCTGCCGGGCCAGTTTGACAGCTGCGCTTGGGCCTTGGATCTCTTTTTCTGAGGAAGAGTTTTCTTTCTTTTTGGCTTCCTCTACGGAAAGGGCTCCCTCGGCAATGGCGACGATGCTAAAGCGTTTGCCTTGGCGATAGCGGTTCAGGAGAGATTCGATGACGCTCTCAATGTGATAGGGGATTTCGGGGATGAGGATGACGTCGGCCCCGCCGGCGATGCCAGCGCCCAGGGCAAGCCAGCCGGCACGATGCCCCATAATCTCAACGACAATAACTCGATGGTGACTATCAGCCGTGGAGTGAAGCCGATCAATGGCCTCGGCGGCAATGGCCATGGCAGTGTCGAAACCAAAGGTGATGTCGGTGCCAGCCACATCGTTATCGATCGTCTTTGGCAAGGTGATGACCCGCAACCCTTTTTTCATCAGGCGGTAGGCATTCTTTTGAGTTCCATTCCCACCCATGCAGACGAGGACATCGAGATGAAGCCGCTTGTAGTTGTCCACAGCGAGGGGGGTCATGTCCATGGTGCCCTTTTCGCCGACGGGCATGCGATGAGGTTTGTCCCGACTGGTTCCCAGGATGGTGCCTCCCAAGGTGAGAATGCCCGATAGTTTGCTCATATCTAGGCGCACTGTACGGTTTTCTACCAGGCCTCGGAAGCCGTCGAGAAAGCCTATGACTTCCATGCCCCGGGAATGAGCTGCCTTACCTACCGCACGGATGGCAGCGTTCAGGCCTGGGCAGTCCCCACCAGCGGTGAGCCCTCCGATAAACTTTGCCATTTCGCTTCACTTCCCCTCTTTTACTCTGATCCTAAAAAAATTATCGTCCGCAGAAAAGGTTTCGTCAAGGAGGCTATTCGGCTGAGCGATGACCCAGAGCGCGTAGGAGCAAATAGAGACCGGCGGCAATAAGCCCGGCTGGCCCAGCATAGCGCAGGATTTGAGGGAAAGGAGGAAAGGCGAGCAGGGCTACCAGGAAGCAACCAATGGCAGGGAAAATGGCCCAAAGCTGGCGTTTACCTCCTCGAGGGAAGAGAGCTAGGATGAGAAAGGTCACCCCCATTCCGCCAAAAAGGATCGTTCCACCTTCAAAGGAGGGAAAGAGCTCGTCCACTAGGGCAACGAGGGAGAGACTGAAAAGCGAGCCTGCTGGG
>JAGGYI010000102.1 GCA_021162655.1 Anaerolineae bacterium | reverse complement strand
TTGGTGTTATCGTCTTCGATCTCATTAGTGCGGAGAACCTCAAAGCCCATTCGAGCAAAGATGTCATAGATCTCGCGGAGGGTTTGGGTGATGAGATGCAAGTAACCCAATCCCTGTGGCCTACCTGGCAGGCGCACATCTAGGGCCTCCCGGGCAATGCTCTCTTCTAGAGCTTTCTGGCGTAGGACCTCTTGTCGGGCAGCAAAGGCCTGCTCCAAGGCCTGGCGGGTTTCGTTGGCCAAGCGGCCGGCAGCGGGCCGTTCTTCGGGGGGTAGCTTGCCGATGGAACGGAGCGCCAAGGTCACAGCGCCTTTCCTACCCAAATAGGCCAGTCGCCAGGCTTCTAGGGCTTCCAGATCTTGGACTTGACGGAGCTCCTCTTCGGCCTTTTTGCGGATCTGCTTCAACTCTTCTATCATTGGGTTCTCCCTCACGATAGTGTTAGCGCTCTATAAAAAAGCGACTGCAACCAAGGGACGAAGTTGCAGTCGCCAGCACTCCGCGGTACCACCCTTTTTGACCTCTGATGAGGTCCCCTCAGTGCTGGCAGTAAAAAAACACCTGCCAGCCGCCCGATAACGGAGGGCTTCCGGAGCGGCCTACACACCATCCACACTTGGAGGCTTCAACCGTCGGCTCCAGAGTGAACTTCACTAGGGTTCCCCTCAGGAGGACTTGCAGTCAGTGATCCTCCCTCCCTGTGAGCTTCCCCCTAGTTACTCTCTCCTTCACAGCCTTTAAGGGAAGCGAACTATTCTTTTGCGAGATACTATACAACGAGTAGGAGGTGGTGTCAAGCGCCAGTGGAGGGCACAAAGAGGGCACGAAAGTGGCTTCCTGCGAGGATGCGCTTGAGTATAATGGGGTGGGAAGTAGAACGCAGGAAAAAAAGGAGAGCACGATGAGCGATCGTATCGCTTTGCAACTTGCCGAGGAATTGAGGCATCCTTTTCTTATTGTCTCCCGTGAGGATTTGATGTTCTTGCCCAACAAGGTGACGGAACCTCCTGTTTCCACCTATTATGCCGAGATGCTCGCTTGGTTGGAGGAGCGAAAGGATAGGTCTTTGCCAGACTGCCCCCCAGGAGGCCTGGGGGAGGGTTTCCGTGCTCAGCTCTATGAGATGGGGCGCCTCACTCTCTCTGCTGCTGTGGCTTGGTGGGCCAGCCGGGATGGGGAGTGGTTAGAACTGGCCAAGAGGGCGCTTCTTAAAATAGCCAGTTGGGAATATTGGCGTAGCCCTGTTCATCTTCCCCTGCCGTGTGATCTCTCTAGCGGGTTTACGGCGCTCCATGTGGGGCTTACCTATGATCTACTCTTTGAGGAATTGGATGAAAAGGAGCGCCTTGCCGTGCAAGAGGCGATCCTCAAGCATGGGACGGCTTTTATCCAGCCCGAGACGATCGATCGACAGTGGTGGTCCTGGGCGCATGATGGTAACTGGAGTTACCACACCATGGCGAATATTGGTACAGCTACCCTGGCGATCTATCCAGAACGGCCAGAAGTGCGCCCGGCGATCGAAACGGCGGCTGGGCATATTCAGCGTAGCCTCGATCATATTCACCCGCTGGGAGGCTGGCGAGAAGGCGTCAGTTATGGGATGGGGACGTTGCAAAGTGCACGCCTTTTTGTGGATGCTTTGGCGGCAGCAGGGGATGCTCGCTTGGCAGACCATCCGGGCCTCCAGGTCTTGCCCGACTTTTTCCTTTTTACTATGTTGGCTCCAGGGAGGCAGGTTTACTTTGGCGATTGTGGTGTCCAGGCTGGACCGGCTCCGGTGCTTTATCGAGAAGCTGCCTTGAGTGGGCGGGGAGATCTCCAATATGTAGCTGATGAGCGCCGTTCTGGAGGGGCTTTAGGTATCTTGTGGCGCGACAGCGCGCTGCGCCCTCAGCCTCCGCGGTTCGACCCGCCATCGCGTTATTGGCCGCAGATTGGCTGGGCGGTGCTCCGTGAGAGTTGGGAAGATCCTTATCGCTTGGTATTAGCCACCAAGGCAGGAACGGTAAGTGGAGGACACCAACATCCGGACTGTGGAACTTTTCTTCTTGTTGCTTATGGCAAAGAGCTCATCTCAGAGCCGGGTGTGGGCACCTACTCGCGTGGGTACCACCGCGGCCGTTCCCCTATCAAGAGCTCGCGGACGCACAATTGCCCCATTTTCGATGGGCATGAGCAAGTGGCTCGTGAGTTCTTTGGTGGCGATATTGTCCAGTTCCTTAGCCAACCTGGGTATGATGTGGTCAAAATGGAACTAACCCATGCTTATGATTACGAAGGGTTGCAGCGTTGGCAACGTTACTTTTTCCTTTTGCGGCCGGAGCTCGTGGTGCAGGTGGACGAGGTTAGTGGATGGACGGGGCATTATGCTTTCCGTTCCATGCCGATGGAGTTTCGTCTGCATACCTTTGGAGAGATCACTCTGCGCGACTTCGATGCTGTTTTCCGCCGAGAGGGAGCGGTACTTTTAGTCAAGACACTGCTGCCACCCTATACTCCAGGGCTGGGCGATCATTCCTCGGCTTATTCCATAGGCGTGCATGAAGGGCTGGAGACCAAGCATCCCGATCAGAAGGGCCCCGTCCACTATCTGAGCATCTCCACCGAGTGTGAGAAATCTCCCACGGTGGTAGTGAATGTCTTTGTTCCTGGGAAGACTTTGGAGGAAGCAGAAAAAAAGTGGGCCATGGTGGAGGTGGAGGATCGGCGTCGCCGTCGGCTGGAGCTCTATTATGAGGGGCAGACGTTGGTTCTTGACTGGGGCAACCGTCGTTGGCAGCTTTATTGGAACGTGTTAGAGGGGCGCATTCCGCGATTGCTTCAGGCGACGGTGAGTGGACCGACAACTTAGGTGTCTCTCTCTTTGAGGGTGGCGGCCTTGAGTACCAAAGTGGCATAGCTACCTGGGGGAAGACTGAAGCGTACACGCAGCGCCAGATGCTCCGGATGGAGAGGATCTGGCGCTGCTGGTTCCAAGGCAACGTCCTTTGGGAAGACAAGAAGAGGGCGTGTCCCACGGGGAAGGTAGGCCCGCTGGAGGATACGTGCTTTGAACTCGTGTAAAGAGAGGCCTTCCTCTGCAAGCACTTGGGGGACGATCTCTTTCAGCTGGCCAGTATAAATAGCCCGGTGATGAGGGAGAGGGATGCGTTCCTGGGCTAGCTGATGGACCAGCTCTGAGGTGAGGCTTAGGTGAAAAGGGAGTTGCTCGTTGGCAATGGGTAGAAAGGCTTGGGGCACGTTATGTTCTACATAGAAGCGGTGAAGATAATATCCTATGAGGCGGTTCCAAAGGTAGCTTTGATAGGCAGCTAGGTAGATGGCAAGCAGCCTCTGGGGGATGAGGTTCAATGCTTTGCGATAGCCCTGGGGATGGTCTACAAGATAAGTAAGCACGCTACGCAGGTTGGAAGGCTTGGGAGCAATTTGGAGCATCGCCTGCCAGTCGGGCCAGAGAGAGGATGCCCGCTTCTTGAAGGCTCGAATGTCAGGAGGATCTCCGACAAAAGGGCGTGCAAGATAGGCACGCAGAGCTTCTTGGGCATCTCGCTGGAGGATGGCTTTGCCGATGAATCCCCATCCAGGGGCATAGGAACCCATCCGCTGTTCGTCAAAGTAGTTCGGCAATCCTATTCGTTCGAGGAGGGGGAGCCGTTGGCGCAGGTAAGCAGCTTCCTCGGGAGTGAGGGCTCGGATGACAAGAGTAAAGGAGTTGCCCAGGAGGTCCCGAGGGCTGAGGGGATGGGTACGATAGCCGATGTGCTGAGCGCGAAACCCCGGTCGTGAGAGGGTGCGCTTTGCTTTAGAAGCAGGGACCGTAACATACTGGATAGCAAGGGCTTGGCGGTCTTTGAGAGCAGGGAAAATAACCTGTTGACGGCTCACCTTGAGGAGACGTGCAAGCTGCCTTTGCACTTCCAAAGTGGTGAGTCCTCTTTTTTCTATTTGGTAAACTGCCCAGGGGCCCGAGGGTTGAAGATTCAGGTCAATCTTTTCCTCAACGACAAAGTCTTCGGGGGTAGCCTTGAGGCGCATGAAAAGCGTTCTCCTTGGAGAGGCTATGCTCAGGCCTTCCGCAGCCTCGCCTGAAGCACCTTTTCTTTTAGCCAGGGTTCTAGCTCGGCCCGTTCCTTGAGCAGCTTGATGAGCTCACTATCTTCTAGAGCAACGAGGCATGTCTCTCCATAGAGGCCGCTGTAGGTATCTGCATTCTCCTCTTTCGAAGGTTCGCCCGCAAGCATGATAAAGGTTAGTTTAGCTTGATAGCGCTCTGCGAGGTGGAGAAAGTTGGACAGGGCTTCTTCAGGGCTACCAGAAGGCAAGTTGTGGCAGGTCACCAGGATGGCTGGTTGGTAGGGGGCCCAGTAGTCTCCGCCAGGGGCGGAAGGATCGATGGAGAGGAGGATGCTACAGACTTCCTCAGTAGTGGGGTAGAGGGAGAAGGCCGGAATCATTGAAAAGAGAGCAGCTGCAAAACTCTCCCAGGCTTTGCCTGGCTGGTAGTGGTTTGTTTCATCCAAGGCCTGGGCGTGAAGGCTCTCCAACTGCCCATAGGTTAGCTCCACATCTTCTGAAAGGGGCTTTTCTTGCACGGTGCTGGGCTGAGGGACCTTACCCTCAAGTTGCGCATAGTACCAACGTAAGGCACGTTCGTAGAGGAGGTTGCGCACCTGGCAAGGTTGACTTGCTTGGATAGCCCCAATCATCTCCAAAGAAGCGAGGATGGGGTCGTTACGGCTAAAGGGGATCTGTTGCCCTTCGATCAGGATGCTCCGGAGTCGACGACGGGCAGAAGGGTTTCTCTCTAGTTCACGGATGACGTGGCGAATGTTATCATCTTCAATGAGCATTTGATCGGCCATGCGTTCTACTTCTGCTGGGGTAACCTTTGCAACGCGGGCCTGTTCCATCAGGGCGCAGAGGCGCATCGTTAGGTAGGGGTGGCCATGGGTGAGTTCATAGACCTTATCTATCGCCTCTTCATCTACGGGGATGCCTAACCGCTTGAATTGATTGACGATCTTGGCGACGTCTTGTCGAGTAAAGTCTTGAAGGTAAAGCTTTTCGCAGATGTTTAAAGGCGAATTTGTGCCGAAGGTGAGACTATAGAGATCCACTGCCCCGCTAAAAATAAAGAGATACTTGGCCAGTTGGCCGTTCATGCTGCGTCCTTGGGTAAAAACAGTGCGCAGAGTATTAAAGAAGCTATCCGAGGCTTCGGGACTGAGAGCCCCCACCTCGTCAATCAGAATAATGATGCGTGGGAGGGGCACTGCCTCAGCCAGTTGGCGGAGGAACTCGAGAAAGTCTACAGCACTTTCGATTTGTGGAGGCTCGGCCAGGTGCAGATCGTCGCCTAGGATATCGCGTAGCTCACTAAGGAGGCGGAATGCCACATAACGAAAGCATGCACGTGCGTCCTGTTGGCGTAATACAGAAAGGTCGATGAAAACGCAGACGTACATATCTTGAAGAAGGTCCATCAGACGGAAGAGCAGGGTCGTCTTGCCGGTCTGCCGGGCCCCCAAAAAGGCCACGTATTGAGTGACGGATGGTTGCCGAGCAATACGCAGAGCGCGGCGTAGCTCGGGGCGGTCAATGAGCAATTCTTCATCGATGGATGGTTGGAGAGGCCCCCGGGTTTTGAAAAAGAATTCCTCTTCGGATGCTGGGGGCACAGTTTTCTGGGGAGGTGCTGATACAGGCTTGGGGCGTTTACGAGGCCCTGGCATTTCCTCTGTCCAGAGCTCCCCACTCGAGGAACGCAAAAAGAGCACAGGGGCGGCCCAGCTTTGAGGTGATGGGTCGATAGCGTTGGCTCCGATACGCCCTTCGGCCACGCATTCATCGATCGTCTTGCGTAGTGAAAGGGCTCGATAAAAGGCGCGGCTGAAATGAATGGCCGCCCGATCCTCCACTGGCCACTGCATAGCGACGACGGCTGGAAGTTCGGCACGAACTAGGGCAGGAGCTAATCCGGCCCAGGCTCCTTTGGCTGTCTCACAGGCGTTCAAAACTACCAAGCTTGTTAGGTAGCGCCGAAGAAGACGAGCGATCTCATTGGCACCTACCTGAGCACTGAGGCCGTGTTCATCCTCTAAGAGAAGGGATCCCTCATGACGTTCCGGATCATAGAGGGCATGGCCAATGTAATGGACGACATCAGGTAGTGTTTCCATCAGGGCAAAGTGGAGCTTGTCGTAGGTGGCATGCTCACAAACGCTCAGCTCCAGGCGATCTGAGTCGATTAACTCTTGGAGGGCTTTGTGTAGTCTTTCAAGCTCCTCATCCCAGGCGAGTTGAGCTTGGTCTGTTGGTGTGGCGACGACGGCCATCACTTTAAGGGAATGGGCTTGCCTTAACGAAGGAGGCACAGCGTGGAGCCGTACATAGCGCACGACAGAGACCAGTGGATCAAAGACAAAGAACTCGGCGCGACGGGCATCGTAGAGAAGCTCCCAGGGCACGCGAGCTAATTCCCAGGAATCGATGTGTAGCCGTAAACGTAGCCCCTGCTTCCGCTCGCGAACGATCTGATAGCTTTCGTTCCAGAGGGTCCAGCTCTCAGGAGAGAAGACGCTTGCCGCCAGCCTTTGCCCCAATTCCTTGGCCATGGAGGGGATAGAGAGCACCTCTTCCGAGGGTGAAAGGATCTTGGCAGGGAGGAGAAAAGAGTAACGTTGTCCTTCGCCGGCAGGGGAGTTGAGCACCTCGGCCACGCCAGTGCGAGTAGTAGGATTCCATTCCCCAAGCCGCAGATCAAAACTCCGGTAGTACATGCGCCTTCTCTCCTGGGAGGTCGAGAGTCAAGTGCCGGGGCAACCTCATTATAGGGGGAGGAGGTAGAGAGCGTCAAACGAGGACCCGGGATCAGCCGAGGGGAGGGGTACTGTAGAGAAGTTTGCCTTGCACACGGATCTCGACCTCTACAAGGTATTTGGATAAAGCTTCCAGGTTGGGCGTTACCCCCAGGCCAGGAGCTTCGGGGAGATGGATCTGCCCATTCTCGTCAGGGAGAAGATGTTCTTTAGTCATTTCGACGGCCAGAGGCTTGGCTTCGATGGGGTATTCGCAGAGGACAGCATCTTCCAGCCCGGCGTAAGGTTGGAGTGAAGCGCTAAGAGCCAGGTGTGAAGTAAAGGTATGGTTCACGTAAAGAACCCCTTTCCCTTGAGCATAAGTAGCTACCTGCTTTGCTGGGCTTATGCCGCCGATACGCCCAGCGTCTATTTGGATAAAGCCAATGCCCGCATAATCGATCATTTGCTTGGCCATGTAATAATTGTGCGACCCCTCCCCGCCAGCCAGCTTGACTGGCTCTGCTAGGGCAGCAAGCTGACGGTAGGCCTCGAGGGCTCCTGAGACGAAAGGTTCTTCCATCCAGGTGACGCGGTGTTCCTGTAGGGTTGGGATGCGCTCAGCCGCTTGAGCCACGTTGTCTTTCCAAATGGTGCCGGCATCGATGAGAAGGATGCCATCTGTACCCAGTCCCTCACGGGCGGCGGCAATGTGGTCGCAATCATCTTGCAAGTTTTTGCCAAAGGGGCCCCAGCCGAACTTGGCAGCCCGGTAGCCAAGGGAGCGAATTCGCCGAGCCTTTTCCCAGGTTTCTTGAGGGGTGTTACCAAAGAGGACGGATGCATAGGGGGTTTTGGGGAAGGCTTGCTTATAGCCCAGAAGCTGGTAGACAGGCACTTGATAGCGCTTGCCCAAGAGGTCCCACATGGCAATGTCGATGCCCGAGAGGGTATGGTCGGCCTGCAAAAGATCTAAACTGTTGGCTCGAACAAGGTCGCCGATGCGTTGGATATCTTGGGGGGTAGTAAGCTTTTGGCCCAGCACAGAGGCTTGTACGGGTTTGCAGGCACTGTGAGACATGGGGCAGACCAAACTGGCAATGGAGACAAGGGGCGAGGCTTCACACTCGCCCCAGCCTTCATAGCCGCCGGCGCGTACGCGTACAAGAAGAGCATCTTGGCTGCCGTCGCCGATATCGAGGATTTCGGGCATTGCAAGGTAGAAAAAGTCGATGGCTTCGATTTCCATACCTTCCCTCCCGAGTACTAGGCTTCTTGAGGGGTGATGATCCAAACGGTTGCCATATTGGGCTGAGGAAGTGTAATAGAGACCCCTTGGGTGAGTAGCTCCTGCCCTGTAAGCACTTGATAGCAGGAGGGTTGATCGGCCTCGTGCACTGTGTAAAGGCTTTGAGCGTCCAGCCCGCGGAGGCGAAAGATTTGCGTTTGAGAGCTAGCGGCCAGGCGGTAGGCGAAAAGCAAGCTGGTTCCCTCGAGAGGATCCTGGAGTTGGATGGCTGCCCAGCCTGTGTGCTCGTTTTTAGGCTTGGGAGGGGTGAGTAAATGCCCTAATGAGCGGGATATCAATTCGCGCCATCTTTTGTAAAAGGCGATGTGCTCTGCGAGGCGCTGCCGCGCTGCCGGGGAAAGGCTGGCAAGGTCTCCACTGAGCCCCATCTGCCCTGCCATGGCGACGCGGGCAGCGAAATCTATATTTACTGTTAGGGATTCGCTCCATGTCGCATTGGCAGGAGCTACCAGGGTTTCGGGGCTTTCCTCTGGAGGATAGCCGTAATGATAGATCGTTTTCCCCACGGAGCGAAGAACCAGCCATTTGCCCAATCGGCCTGGGGGAAGGCGCAGGAGAGCTCCCTGGTAAATACGGAGCACTTCGAGGGGGTGTACAGTATCAGAGAGAAAATGCCCATCAAAGTGGCAGAGGGTGTGGAGATCCGAGCGCATGCCTCCGCTAGCACAGCCTTCCAAGATTACCTGGGGGTAGCTGGCGCGAAGCTCGTCCAGTAATTGATACCACCGGGTATAGTAAAGGGAAAGCTCGGCAGGGTCGTTGCCCAGTTCAAAGTTAAAGTCTACTTTCAGCCAACTCAGACCATAGGTCTCGATCAGGCGGACCATCTCTGAGCGGATATAGCTATAGACCTGATCTTGGGTGAGGTCTGGGTAGTAAAAGCCCTTGCCACCAGGGAGGAACCAATCGGGGTGTTCTTGGACAGCGGGGGTGGAAGGATGGTTGCGCTCCGGCTCTATCCAGAGGCCAAACCCTAGGCCAGCTGCTCGCACCTGCTCAGCGAAGGAGCGCATTTGACCGCGGAAGGCGGCTTTTTCTTTCTCGCGCCAGTCCCCCACTTGTTGGCTCCAATTCCCGGGGCCGGCCCCATACCATCCAGCATCTATGACGAAAACTTCGCATCCTATCTCTTTGGCGACGGCAAGTTGGCGGTGTAGCCGGGCGGGATCTAGATTTTCGAAAGCGTCGAACCAGGTATTGTAAACTACTGGCAAACTGGGGCGTGCCGAGGCAAAGAGGTGCTTTTGAAGGTAGCGATGCAGCCTAGGAGCAGCTAGCTCGGGTTGTCCCCCAGGAAGAGTTTGGATGAGGATCTCTGGTAGAGGAAAGCTCTCCTGAGGTGCAAGGGTGAGGTGGAGATCCTCATCGGCGAGGCCAAGCTCAACGATGGCCATAGGTGGCAAAGTTCCGCCTGCAGGGCAGGTGAGTACCTTAATGACCCAGTTACCTCGTGGGAGGATGTGGAAGCTCACTCCTTGGTTGCTGGCCGCATCTCGGAGGGCAAGGAAAGGGGTATTACCCTGTGTTGTACGCCCGCCCCGACAATACAAAAGGTGTCCTCCTCGGAGTAGAGGCTGCCAACCGCCCTGATTCTCATTGCACCAGTCACTGTGCTGGGCGTAAAGTAGGTATTGAGAGGGGGCGAAAGGGAAACGGGCTAAGCATCTTGTGATGGTCAGGGGCGAGCCTCCCCTGTTTTGAAGCTTGTCGCGACGGCTCCAAATGCCCGTTTCACGATCCAGAGTCCAGCTGCTTTCCCAGCGAATGCCCCCGTTGAGGCCTTCCCAGGTGAAGGTGGCGGTCTGTTGATCAAAGTGGCTTTCCACCAAGGATAGGCGTTCTGCTTCAAGACGCTGTCCATCGACGACGAGAATGCCTAACCCTTGGGAGCGAGGTGGTCCCATATTATGTCCATGAAGGCCACAGGGGAGCCCCAGGAGTTGTTTTAGCCAGAGAGCCGGTCCTTTACGGCAGAAGGCGGTCGCGATGCCGTCATCTGTTTCAAAGATAAACTGCTGCTGGCCCATTCTTCTCCCTCCTCGGTATGCCTTAAAAAAAGAACCCCCAGCATCCTGGGGGCAATGCAAGAGACAGCCAAGTCGGGGCGAGAGGACTTGAACCTCCGACCTCACGGACCCGAACCGTGCGCGCTTCCGGTCTGCGCCACGCCCCGAACATTTGAAGTATATAGCGAATGAAGAGGGAAAGCAAATTCTCTTTTAGCCTCCGAGGGCAGAGTTCAGCCAAAAAACGAGGGATGTAAAGAGCCCCGTGAGGAGCAAAAAGCCCATCAAAACGAGAAGGATGC
>JAGGYI010000205.1 GCA_021162655.1 Anaerolineae bacterium | reverse complement strand
CACTCCCCTCCCGGTCAAGCCCTTGCGAATGAAATCCCCTGAGTATGGAATGCAGGCATTTCTCTGGTGGAGGCCCGAAGTGGCCAGCCGCGATTTACAGATCATTCGTGATGCGGGCTTTACATGGTGCAAGGTGAACTTTGGTTGGCGTGATATCGAGGGGACTGGGAAAGGAATCTTTGATTGGTCGCATACGGACCGCATTGTGGAAATGGCCAATGCAGAAGGAATCGATTTGGTGGTTCGCATCGACCATCAGCCTCAATGGGCTGGTGGAGGCTTTCCTACCAACGGGCCACCGGATAACTATCAGGACTTGGCCGATTTCTTGACTGCCCTTGTCTCGCGTTATAGAGGACGCATCCGAGCGTACGAAGTGTGGAACGAGCCTAACTTGGCTCGTGAATGGGGAGGCCAGGTGCCTGACCCTGGACAGTATGTTAAACTTTTGCGTGTGGCCTATCGGGCGATTAAGGCAGCTGATCCCCATGCGATGGTGATTAGTGCAGGGCTTTCTCCAACGGGGACATGGTCGGATGCTGCCCGGCCTGATGTCTGGTATCTGGAAAGTATGTACATTGCCATGGGGGGGAACAGCGATGGATATTTTGACGTCCTAGGAGCCCATGCTCCAGGGTTCAAGAGTCCCCCGGAGCGTGATCCTGCTGAGGTAGCAGCAAATAAGGATTTGGGAGGACAACGGGCATTTTGTTTTCGGCATGTGGAGGACCTGAGAGCTGTCATGGTCAAATATGGGGATCAGAATAAGCAAATCGCTATTCTAGAGTTTGGATGGACAAGCGACCCCCGTCCAGAATCGTCCTATCATTGGCATGCTGTCAGTGAAGAGGAGAAAGCTGACTATTTGGTGCGTGCCTACAAGTATGCCAAAGAACACTGGTCTCCGTGGATCGGTTTGATGAGTCTCATTTATATCTGCGACCCCGATTGGACTCCTGAAGATGAGCAATACTGGTGGGCTATCACCTACCCTAGCTGGCCTGAATTCAAGCCTCGTCCCGCTTATATTGCTTTAAAAGCGATGCCAAAGTAGACAATGTGGAGAAAAGGAGAACCGTCCTATGAGCAAACTCAAACTTATTCAGGTGGGCATTGGAGGAATGGGAGATACCTGGGTGCGCACTGTATTAGCTTCTTCAGAGATGGAATATGCGGCCTGGGTCGACATCGATAGACATACCCTTGAACAGCAAAGCCAAAAGTATGGGTTTGACATCAATCACTGTTACACTTCTCTCGAACAAGCGCTTGAGAGAGAACGAGCTGACGGCCTGATAAATGTAACTCCTCCCGCAGCTCATGAGACCATCTGCATGACCGCCTTGGCTGCTGGTCTTCCAGTATTAACAGAGAAGCCTCTCGCCAGTTCTTTGGCGGCAGCCAAACGCCTAGTGACCACGGCTGAGCAAGCGGGGCTCACTTTGATGGTGGCACAAAACTATCGGTATCAGCCGCTGACCATGACTTTGCATGAGCTGATATCTAAAAAGGGGATCTTGGGACAGGTGGGCCAAGTTGCCGTTCAATTCTTCAAAGGGCCCCACTTTGGTGGCTTTCGTGAAGAGATGGAATTCCCTTTGCTCGTCGACATGGCTATTCATCACTTTGACTTGATGCGGTACATCCTGGGTAAAGATCCCCAAAGTGTTAGGGGAAAGAGCTGGAACCCCTCTTGGAGTTGGTTCCGAGGGGATGCCTCTGTAGCTCTCCTTTTTACTTTCCAAGAAGGTCTGCCTGTGGTTTATACGGGGAGTTGGTGTGCAATGGGGGCAGAGACATCCTGGAATGGGGATTGGCGTATCGAAGGTGAACGGGGAGTTCTCCTATCTCAGGAGGATCAGATTTACTTCGGAACCCCGGGTAAGAGGGAACTGGAAAAAGTTCCTCTACTATCCTGTGAAAGGACGGGGCAAGCTTACCTCTTGCATGAGTTCTTTTTGGCCCTAACGGAAGGCTATATTCCTAAAACCCATGGTGCAGACAATATAAAAAGCCTCGAGATGGTCTTTGGAGCCATCGAGGCTGTCCACACAGGGAATATAGTGCGCCTGGGAGATGACTAGGAAGCTATCCTAATCACCATAATCGGGGGGCGGTGAAGGGTAGATGATTCGCACGACGTTTCCATGTACGTCTACAATAACCCGAAAGCCAAAAAGTTTAAGCCAGGGAAGCCACTGATCAGGGTCGCTCTGGCGAATGCTCCATTCTAGGTTACGAATCGAAGCATCAATAGCTGCTTTTGTTAAGAGATCGTTTTTGCCCAGCGCCTGCATCATCGCCTGCACAACCTCGTCTTGCATGGAGGATATCTGTTCCTTTAGGTGGGCGATGATTTCTCGATCTATCTTGTACGCCTCAACGTGGCGCAAAAAACCATCGTCAGGGATGGCATAGTGAGCTACCCCCCCAACGTAGGCAACCTGGGCAGGCTCACCACGTTCATTATAAATGAGCCCTGCAAAAAGAGCCTGACGCTCAACTAGTTCAGTTGGGAGAGAAATTCCCTCGGGATTTCTTTCGTCATTCATCGATCCCCTCCCTAAAGCCCATTATAATGTCTCTTTATATTCTGTCAACTTACTTTTCAGGACTTTTGGTATAATAATTGGTTGGGCAACCTAGCGCAAGAAGTGCCGAAAGCCTAAGAACCAGAGTCAGGAATTGGAAATGACTGCGACAAGCTTGCCCCAAAGGATCCTCTCCTTCTCTCTAGAGGATCGCATCGTGTACATCCCCACACGGCCAGGTTTTGCAGACTGGGACGCGATTCCTCCTAGCGTTTCTTTAATCTCTCACGCGGCAACGATTGCCCCAAACGAGAGGGTGCTTATCTCCCCTTGTGGACACGGGATCCTGGGAGTATGGGCGGCACAGTACACCGAACCAAACCTCATCACTCTCTGTGAAGTAAATTGGGTAGCTTTTCAGGTGGCAAGGCATCTCCTCGCTCAGGAAGGTCTTGAGCAAGTTTCCCTTCAGCCAGGGATAGCACCCAAGGCATCAGAAGCAATGTTTGATGTGATCCTTTTCCCTATCCCGAAAGGACGTGCGCTTGCTCGGCTTTATTTGGATGGTTTTGCCCGTCTTTTGCGTCCTGGGGGGAGGCTTTATATCTCCGGAGCCACCAAAGCAGGTGTTAAAAGTGTCATTCGTGATGCTTTGCTTCTCTTCGAAAAGAAGCGTGTTCTCGCTTATAAAAAGGGATGTCGAGTCGTTCTTTTATACAAAGGGGCAGCTTCAAAAGAATCTTTGCCCTCTTCCCACCAGGTACCGAGATTCCACACCTTTGCTGTCGAAATAAAAGGGCAAAAACTCGCCATATTCTCACAGCCAGGGATCTTTTCTTGGCAGCATCTTGACCCAGGAACTCGGCTCCTCCTCGAGCACCTTTCAGTGCGTCCCGATGAGTCTATTCTGGATGTAGGATGTGGGTATGGCGTCATAGGGATGTATGCCGCAAAGCAAGCTTTGCAGGGCCATGCAGACCTTGTCGACATTGATGTTCTGGCTTGCGATTGTGCTCGTCGTGGCCTGATAGCAAACCGGATAAAAAACGCTCAAGTAATCTGGGAGGATGCTCTTGAACTTTTGGAGGAAGAGCGCTATTCCCTCATCGTTAGCAATCCGCCCTTTCACATAGGGCACAGAGTTGATTTGCAGATGGCTCAAACTTTTATTTCTCGAGCCCACAGGGCTCTTCTTCCTCGTGGTCGCTTGATTCTGGTTGCCAATCGCTTTCTCCCCTATGATAAACTTCTCCATAGGCATTTCCCCTCAGTCGATATCCCCGTGCAGACTCCCCAGTATCGCGTCTTTACAGCTAGGCGGTAAGATTCCCCTTTACGAATATCGTTGAATTTCTAAAAACTGTTGACGAAATTCGTATATCATGATATAATGCTTTACGAAAGCTGATGCATCAACGTCGCTTCAATGGGGGAAAACATGGATCGCACAGACCAACAAATCATTGCTCTTCTGCGCCAAGACGGCAGGCGTTCCAATGTCGAGATAGCGCGCGAGTTGGGTATTTCAGAGGGAACTGTACGTAAACGCATTGATCGCTTGATCTCTAGTGGTGCCCTGCGGATTGTTGGTATTGTCGACCCCAAAGAGGTTGGCTACCAAACCAGGGCACTCATTTTTTTAAGCGTTGAGCTAGCCAAAGTGAAGGCTATAGGGCAGATTCTCTGTGACATGCCAGAGGTTATTAACCTGTACCTGATCACGGGGGAGTATGACTTTGTAATTGATGCCGTTTTTCACTCTGATGATGAGCTAAGAGACTTTCTAACTCAGCGACTGGGAAATGTTCCTGGCATCTTGAAAAGCCAGACGGCACACGTTCTCGATCTACAGAAATGTAATTATGATTGGATTCTGCCCCAGCCCTCCGTACCGCGAATTCTCATAGTAGATGACGATCCAGACTTTGTTGAGGCAACCCGAATGATCCTAGAGAAAGAAGGGTTCGAAGTCCAGACGGCTAGCAATGGCGAAGAAGCTCTGAAAAGCATGCTCGTACGCCCTCCTAGCCTCGTGATTTTGGACATCATGATGGAAGGGGTGCTAGATGGCTGGGATGCAAGCTGGCGCATTCGCTCCAATCCTCAATTACACAACGTCCCCATTCTCGTCGTCAGCTCAATTACGGCTTCGGATTACCTTAACCTTTTTCCTACCGATGAGGACAACCTTATCGATAACTTTTTGTCCAAGCCCGTGGCTCCAGAGAAGCTCATTGCAGAGGTAAGGCGTCTCTTGAACCGCCACTGAGGTGTATGGAGGGTGAGTTCCCATGGCTAGAATCCTTGTTGTTGACGATGACCCAGACTTTGTTGAGGTGGTACGCCTTGTTCTAGGGGCTAAGGGATACCAAGTGGAAGTAGCATATAACGGCGAGACAGCTTTGGAAATGATGAGGGAGAATCCTCCAGACCTCGTCATTTTGGACGTCATGATGAAAGGCGTACTCGATGGTGTGTACCTTGCCCACACGATGGATGAGGAGCTTCCCAAGATCCCCGTCATTATGGTTTCATCCATCACAAGCAGTCCTCTGTCAGAGTTGTTCCCAACAGATGAATACATTCCCATTGATGCATGGATATCCAAGCCTGTTCAGGCGGAGGACCTCGTTCGCAAGGTCGAGGAATTGGTAGGCAAGCCCGTCTCTTGAGCGTTGGATTTGCCAGAGGAGAATATGGGCACTCGGGAGAAAAAGCGGATCCTAGTGATCGACGATGACCCAGATTTTCTCGATTATATCTCCATCGTTCTTTCTTCCAATGGGTACGAGGTCTTGACAGCATCGAACGTAGAGGACGGTTTAGCAAAGATGCGCACGTTGCTCCCCAACCTCGTCATTGCCGATGTCATGCTCTCTTACTCTCTTGAAGGGTGGACGATCAGTCGAGAGATGTTTTCTGACCCTCGGCTAAGAAAAATTCCTCTGCTGATGGTTTCTGCAATTGTAAGCAAAGAAGATGTAGGCCTCTTCCCTTCAGAAGAGGAAGGGCGAGTCGATGCTTTCCTACGAAAGCCCGTCGATCCTAGTACTTTGTTAGAGCGAATTTCTGAGCTTTTAGGGAACACTTCTCAGGCAAAGGAGGAATGAGCCTCATGGCGGTAGGACAGTTTGCGCAACAGGATTTGCAAAGACGCGCGATGTTGCTCACTGCTCTCTACATTGCACAAGAACAATATGGTTACTTGACGAAGGAAGCCATCGAGCGCGTCGCAGAGCGGTTGGGGATGAGTCCTGGAGAGGTTTTCGAGACAGCCAGCTTCTATTCGATGTACAGAGCCAAACCCACAGGACGCTATCTCATTCAGGTCTGTGAGGGCCTCTCCTGCCACCTAGCAGGTGGAGCAGAAAACCTACTTGAATACCTGGAAAACAAGTTAGGTATCAAGCCAGGTGAAACGACCCCAGACGGCCTTTTCACTTTACAGACCGTCCAATGTTTAGCAGCTTGCGGCAACTCGCCAGCAATGCGAATCAATGACACGCTCTATACCAACCTTAATTTTGAGCGCGTGGACTCGATTCTTGACGAACTAAGGGGAGGGTGAACAGATGTTTGAACCCATTTTGCTGAAGCGAGCGGCATTGCCTCAATCCCAGAGTATTGAAGTATATATGGCCAATGGGGGCTACCAGGCTTTAGAGAAGGCGCTTCGGGAGTATACCCCCGATGAACTGATCGAGATGATGAAAAAGTCCAAGCTCCGTGGCCGAGGTGGTGCGGGCTTTCCTGCAGGGCTCAAGTGGAGTTTTATGCCTAAAGGTGATGATATTCCCAAGTTCCTCTGCGTAAACACGGATGAAGGTGAGCCCGGCACTTTTAAGGATCGGGAGCTCATCGAAAAGGATCCCCACCAAGTGATAGAAGGAACGATCATTGCTGCGTACGCTGTGGGAGCTCATCGAGCCTTTGTGTATATTCGAGGAGAGTTTTTCCAAGGCTTCAAAAGCTGGATTAAAGCCATTGCTGAAGCTTATGAGAAAGGCTTTTTGGGGAAAAATATTCTTGGTAGTGGTTTTAGCCTCGATATAAGTGTGCATCGAGGCGCCGGTGCCTACATTTGTGGCGAGGAGACCGCTCTAATTGAGTCGTTGGAGGGACACCGAGGGGAGCCCCGTCTCAAGCCTCCCTACCCCGCCCAAAAGGGATATTTGGGGTACCCCACATTGGTGCACAATGTGGAGACCCTGGCCAATGTGCCGCACATTGTGCTTAACGGCGCAGAGTGGTTCGCTTCCATTGGAACAGAGCAAAGCACAGGCCCCAAGATCTTTTGCGTCAGCGGCCATGTCTTCCGGCGAGGTGTCTATGAACTTCCCCTAGGGACTCCTCTTAGCGAGATCATCTATGAGTACGCAGGAGGTGTTCCTGGAGGGAAAAAGATCAAAGCAGTCATCCCTGGGGGAGCTTCAACGCCTCTAGTGACACCGGAGAATATAGATGTCACTATGGACTTTGAGTCTTTGGCGGCGATAGGTTCTGCTTTGGGTACAGGAGCCATTATCGTGCTTGATGAAGATACCTGTATGGTTGACGTAGCCCGTCGCACGGCGCGATTCTTTGCTCACGAGTCATGTGGAAAATGTACCCCTTGTCGGGTAGGATCAGGCCGTATTTTGGCTATTCTTGAACGGATTGAGGCAGGGAACGGCCAGCCTGGAGATGTTGAGCGTCTGCGTTCCCTTTGTGATGGGATTGCAGGGCATACTTTTTGTCCTCTAGGCGATGCCCTTGTTGCCCCTATCCGCAGTAGTTTGAATCTTTTTGCCGATGAGTACGAATACCACATTAAACATGGACGTTGCATTCGGGCAGCATAACCTTTGCTTTTATCTAGATTGAAAGGGCCAGGAGGTTCAAAATGAGCAAGATATTGATCGTTGATGATGATCCGGATTTCGTTGAGGCAACGCGGATGGTCTTAGAATCTGCTGGGTATCAAGTCATTAGCGCAGCCAATGGAGACGAAGGGCTTCGAAAGGTCCGGGAGGAGACCCCTGATCTTATCGTCCTGGACGTTATTATGAAAACGGTGCTCGATGGGTTGAACATGAGCCAAGAGATCGCCAATGATCCTATCCGCAGCAAGATTCCCATTTTGATGGTGACCTCGATTGCTAATTCGGATTATGCTGCCCTTTTCCCAACGGACGAGCAAATCCATATAGATGACTTTGTATCTAAGCCAATTGCCCCGGATGATTTGCTACAGCGGGTTGCTAGGCTTTTGGAGAAGGTCCGCTCAGCATAGATAGTGAAAGTGGAGGGCCTGGGTGTTGCCCCAAAAAAAGATCAAAGTCGGGGGTATTCTACACACCAAAGGATTATGTTTAGTTGGTGTAATGTCTGCCCCCGACCGCCCTGGACTGGCTGCAGCTGTTTTTGAGGCCTTGGGGAATGCACAACTGAACGCGCAGTTCATTGTGCAAAGTATCGACCTCAACAATAACTCTCACATTCAGTTCTGCGTGGCCCGAGAGGATGTTGTGCAAACTCTGAAGCTTTTGGAGCCGATAGCACAAAGGCTTGGAGCGCAAAAGGTGGTTTGTTACCCTTCTGTTGCTCTTGTTGCTGTGTTTGGGCCCGACTTTCGGGAGCGCCCGGGCATTGCTGGGATGGCCTTTGGGGCTTTGGCTGAAAGGGGAATAAATATCCTTGCTGTTAGCACTTCCATATCGACCATCTCCTGTGTAATCAGGGAAAGCGATTATTCCAAGGCTTTGGAAGGTTTGCAAAAGGTTTTTGAACTGCCTTGATCTCAAACTGTGGGACCCTATCTACTCTACCCTGGTAAAGGAGCGTCGCCTTGAGCGAGATTCTCCATATACCTGTCGACCGCGAGCTAAGTGAACGTGCTAGGTGGCTGATCACTCTACGATGGCTCACTTTGACTATTGCGGCGGCTGTTGTACTTTTAGCGAATCACTGGCTGGGGAACGTTCTCCTTGCTCCTGCCCTTTGGGGCACCTTGGTAGGAATTGCGGGGTATAACATTCTTTTCTGGATCCTGTTTCGACGACTTGAGCGAAGAGCATCTCCCCACAGCTCCTATGTTGCACTCATGCATGCACAGGTGCTCACAGACCTCCTGGCCCTAACTACCCTTTTGCACTTTTCTGGTGGGTTGGAGAATCCTTTTTCCTTATACTATGTTTTACTGGTGTTAATTAGCAGTATTCTGATGACCAAGCGCGCCAGCTATCTCTATGCAACAGCGGCGACGGCTATTTGGGTCACCTTATTGGTTTTGGAGGCAATAGGCTGGCTTCCCCATTATAACCTTGTGGGGTTCCGTTCTCCCACACGCTATCAACAACCTGGGCACATCATAGCAGAGAGTTTTGTTCTTGGGAGCGCTAATTTTATCGTTGCATATCTTTCGTCTGGCATCATTGAGCGCCTCCGAGAGGGTGAAAAACAGCTCTATGAAGCAAACGCCTCTTGCGAGCTAAGAGCAGCAGAGCTCTCTCGACTGAATGCTCGATTACAAGAGCTTGATCGTACTCGTTCTCTTTTTATGCGCCTTGTCACTCATGAACTACGGGCCCCTGTCGCAGCAATCCAGAGCTATCTTCGACTCATTCTGGATGGTTATGTCCCCGAGGAACGCCTTCACGAGATCATCGCCAAAGCGGAGCAAAGAGCTCGCGACCAATTGGAATTGATCAGTGACCTTCTGGATCTTGCTCGGCTTCAGGAACCCAAGGATGAAAAAGAAGTTGAACCTACCGACCTAGTGGCTATTCTTCATGATGTCCTCGATATGATGCAAGCTCGTTTGCAAGACAAGGGGCTTCACTTGGAGGTAAGCCTCGAACCAGATATTCCCCCTGTTGCCGCAAGTAAAGAGCATGTCAAGCAGGTTTGGATTAACCTTATCAGCAATGCGATCAAATATACTCCTTCAGGCGGGCATATCACCGTTATGGTGGAGTGCGAAGGGGATATGGTTCGGGGAGCAGTAAAGGATACAGGAATTGGGATTAGCCCCGAAGAGCAAGAGCGCATTTTTGATACTTTTTACCGAACAGAGGCAGCCAAGACAATGGAACGCCATGGAACGGGCCTGGGGCTTGCCATCGTCAAAGGCATCATGGAACGATACAAAGGACGGGTTTGGGTCGAGTCTCAAGTCGGTCAGGGTTCCACCTTTTACTTTGAATTTCCCCGCGCTTAGCTCCCTTCTCTCTCCCCTTCGAGGGATTTCTCCTTCCCCTGCTACGCATTCTCCTTTTTTGCTTGCGGCCTACAGAACAGTATAATGTTTCCAGATAAACGAGGAGGGAGCTGTGGTTACCCGTTCTAAGAACTTTCGTTCTGGGCTTGCCAAGACAAGGCGCTCCTTTTTTGCCAAAATAGCGGGGCTCTTTCGCGGGAATCAGATAACCGACGAGACCTGGGAAGAGCTCGAGATGCTTCTCATTCAAGCGGATATGGGAGTGGATACCACCCTTGAGCTCATTGAGACAATGCGGGAAGAGGTCACTCGTCGTGGCTTGAAAGACTCTGCACAAATGGAATCTCTTCTTAAGGACCACCTGGTTGCTCTTCTCGAGCAAGTTTCGCGTCCTTATCTTCCAGACGAGCGCATGCTTCATGTGGTCCTCGTTGTTGGAGTGAATGGCTCAGGAAAAACCACTACTATCGCCAAGCTGGCCAAGTTCCATCGCGATCGGGGTGAGAAGGTCTTGTTAGCAGCGGCGGATACGTTCCGGGCAGCTGCTATCGATCAGCTAAAGGTCTGGGGGCAAAGAGTAGGAGTAGATGTTGTTGCACATCAACCTGGAGCAGATCCAGGAGCGGTGGTCTTTGACGCCATTCGCGCGAGTCAGTCGCGGGGGATCCAAGTACTCCTCATTGATACAGCGGGGCGGCTTCACACAAAACACAATCTGATGCAGGAACTGCGCAAAATTAAAGGAGTAGCTCAGAAGCAGGTTCATCAGGCCCCTCATGAAACCGTGTTGGTCTTAGATGCGACGACAGGCCAGAACGCTCTGGTACAGGCTCGAAAGTTCTCAGAAGAGGTAGGAGTTACAGGAATCGTCCTTGCCAAACTTGATAGTACTGCCAAAGGTGGAATGGTTTTTGCTATTGCTCAAGAGCTCAAACTGCCCATCTTTTTCGTTACAGTGGGGGAAGGATTGGACCAGCTTGTTGTTTTTGACCCGCGGGCTTTCGTTGAGGGACTTTTTGAGGAAAACTCGAGGAGGTTGCGATAAATGGAAGATCTCAAAGCAAAGCTTGAAGGAATGCGCCAGGAAATAGCTACGTTGCTGGAGCGCCTTTGACTTGCCTAGCAAAGAGGCGCGGATTGCTGAACTACAAGAACAATCTTCTCAAGCAGCGTTTTGGGATAACCCTGAAGAAGCTCAAGAGGTGATGAGAGAGCTTGCCTCACTCGAGGCCGAAGTACACGATTGGCGCTTTCTTGAATCGAAGACCAGGGAGCTCGGCGAACTCTTGGAGTTAGCGGAAGCAGAAGAAGAAACAGAGCTCATTCAAGAAATCGCTGCTGAGGTTGCAGAGCTACAAAAGAAGCTAGCTGATATGCGCTTGCAGCTTCTCATGTCTGGAGAGTACGACGACCGTGACGCAATTCTCTCCATTTATGCAGGCGCAGGAGGGACAGAATCCCAAGATTGGGCGGAAATGCTTCTAAGGATGTACCTCCGCTGGGCAGAGCGCCGAGGATTCACCACGGAGATTATTGACCAGACAGAGGGTGATGAGGCAGGCATCAAAAGCGTAACGGTAGAGGTCAAAGGGCGTAATGCCTATGGATACCTCAAGTCAGAGCGAGGGGTACATCGCCTAGTACGCATCTCTCCATTTGATAATGCGCATCGTCGCCACACTTCTTTTGCCCTTGTAGAGGTCATCCCTGACGTCGCTAACACCATCAAAATCGAGATCAATCCCGACGATATACGAATGGACGTCTTTCGGGCCTCAGGACATGGTGGCCAGAATGTGCAAAAGAACGCGACCGCTGTGCGCCTTACCCACATTCCGACAGGGATTGTAGTGACTTGCCAAAATGAACGCTCACAGGTGCAGAACCGCGAGCGGGCGATGGCAGTCCTAAAATCTCGCTTGTACGACCTGGAGCGGCGTAAACAGGAAGAGGAAAAGGCCAAGCTGAAGGGAGAGCACGTTTCGGCGGGTTGGGGGAACCAGATCCGATCTTATGTCTTGCATCCCTACCGCATGGTTAAGGACCTGCGCACAGGCTGGGAAACAGGGAACACCACCGCTGTTCTCAATGGCGAGATTGATGGCCTTATCGAAGCATATCTCAAACAAATGGTCGGCAAAGAAAGCTAAAACAGTTCAAGTGATGCCTGCAAT
>JAGGYI010000091.1 GCA_021162655.1 Anaerolineae bacterium | reverse complement strand
GGGTGGGGATCGAAATGATTCGCAGTTTCATTCCCATTATGGGCACGTGGGCTTTCGTTGCCAATACGCTCCATGGTCAGCCGTGGTTGATCCAGCCGGTCAGCATCTTTGGCATCTTTGGCCTTGGTCTGCTCATCATGTTCGTTAACTATGGGTTGGGGCTAGGGGCGTTATACCTCTTTGATAGGCGCTGGAGGCTGGACCCAGATATTCGGCCCCTCGCCAGCCGGTCGGTGCGCAACTGGGGCTTGGGGCTGCTCGCTGCGCTGGTTGCGTGGATCGGCGTTAGTTTGGTTCTCTTCCGCTCGCCTACCACTGCCACGGTTCGAGTTGCTGCGCTGCACTACGACGCAGGGGAGTCTCCCTGGCATTCAGTGGACAAATTCGCTGAACTCGCCCGTCAGGCGGCCCGGCAGGGCGCGCGGGTCGTTGTCTGGCCGGAGAAGGCAATTGAAGGCGATCCCCAGGTCACAAACACGGCCGAATTCCGCCAATTGGCCGCTGAAACCGACGCGTATCTGGCTCTGGGCTATTTTGTCAAGGTGACAGAGACGATCTGGCGTAATGAAACCACTCTGCTGGCTCCTGATGGTCAGTTTCTGGGCGTCTATGGAAAAGATCACCCTGTCAGCTTTGCTGGGGAGAGCAGTCCAACACGCGGGACATATCCGGTGTACGATACGCCTCTGGGCAGAATTGGTACGATCATCTGTTATGACCTTGATTTTACCGATTCGGCTCGCAAGGTCACCCGTAATGGCGCGCAGCTGATTCTGGTTCCCTCGCACGACTGGCCCGAGATCGCCACAAAGCACTATCCGCATCTGGTCTTTCGCGCGATTGAGAACCGCGTTGCTATGGTCAAGTCCGATAGCAGCGGGAACGATTCGGTGGTCATTGATCCATACGGGCGAGTCATCGCGGCCGCGGTCACGCCAGGCGGTGATAAGACGGGTCAGGTTGTAGTTGCCGATGTGCCTCTAGGAACAGGGAGGACGCTTGCCGTTCGCCTTGGCGACTGGACCGGCTGGATGGCCTTGGCAGGGATGGCCTTCTTCATTCTTTACGATCCTCTGACGAAGGCGAGGGCAAAGCGCAAGCAGGATGTGCCCTGTTAACGACAGGGCGTACCAGGCCAAGGAGGCCAATGTGCCAGGCATTATCTCAAACCCAATATGCGGGTTAACCAGCGCCTGCAGCAGGCGGCTCTGCTATGCTCGGCTCGCTTGCGGAGAGAACGGTTGAAGGGGCCTTTCAGCTTTCCCTGGGGGAACAGAAGGCGGGGGAAGGCGGCTTTGTGCCTTTTGTTATCTGGCTGATTTTGTGGTAGCATATAAAATAGTCTCTGGGGCGAATGGGAAGAGAGTGCCTTGCTTTTCCTATGAGGAAGGGTTTCTCAGGTTCGAGTTTAATTTTGCCCATTCGTTGTACGAAGGCTTCGGCGAGGGCTCTTACCGAGGCCTTTGTTGGCGTTAACTGGGATGCGAGCATAGACCCGGGGAGGGGTTCATGGCAGAGTACAAGCTAAAGGCCCAGACGGAGGCCTTCTGGCGCGACGAGTACCAAGTTTCTGAAGGCGATCTGGATTTGATCACTGGGCACATTCTAGAAGCAGGCAAACCTCAGCCCCTTGAGGAGCTGGCCGCTCTCATCATCAAACATTATCTTCAACAAGAGAAGGAGGCGGTCTCTCGCCAACTAGGTGGGGGGAGAATCTATCGCCCTGTGGATCGCTACCAAGTGGGGGAAGAGCTTGTCTTTTCAGTGCTTGACTATGCGGTAGGTCGGGTGGTAGATGTGCGGCCGGGGCACAACCCCAAGTACGGGGAATTTGAGGTGATCAAGGTTGCCTTTGATGATGGTGCCCAGGAGCGCGAGTTTGCCGCGGGGTTTGATCATCCTCATCCGCTGAATCGCCCTGTGGAGGAGCTTTTGCGCCAGGGCAGGGAGGACTTGGGTGAAGATGATCTGGTGCGCATGTTTGAGCACTATGTGGCGGCAAAGCTCGAGTTTGCCCTCCAGGAGAATAAAGAGTTTGTTCAGTTTGATGGGCGTTGGTTCCTCCAGGAACTTCTCCCCGAGATTCATGTGGGGTATCTGAACCTGGCAGAAGCGGTCATCTATGAGGCAGGGCGCCCCGTTACTGCGCGGGAGATGCTCCAAGACCTCGAATTAGAGGCGACGGGCTCGGAGGAGGCCCAGCTCTTCGCTCTGAACCGGGCGCTTAAGGAAGATGAGCGATTTGACAACGTAGGCACGCCCGATGAACCTATCTGGTACTTGCGGGCCCTTGAGCCTGCTGCCGTCTTTGAGCGTCCTTTTGTCCACCAGGTAGCCTTCCGCGCGCTAGGTGGGGAATACATCGGGTTGACGATGCTCGACCTGGTGGAGGAGATCGGTGATGAGCTCGATGACGTGGAGACGATGATCCAGCGTGAGCTCACCGAGTTTCGTTTTGAGGTGAACTTTCCCCATCTCTATGCTGGCACGATGCCCGCGGTGCAGCAGTTCCTCTGGCGGCTCCCAGAAAAGGGAAGTAGCCATTTCCCCATCACGTTGATCGATGCTGGGACGGATCAGCGCTTTGAGGTTTGGGTAGTTCCAGCGGAAAAGTATATCTGTGGATTAGAGGATTGGTACGCCTCTGTGGGTATGTACGTTGGAGGCCAGGTCACACTGGCAGCCACGGAGGACCCGGAGGTTTTCACTATCTCGATTACCCCTGTCCGCAGCCGCCGGAGTGAGTGGGTGCGCTCTGCTTCGGTGAATGAGGGGCGCTTGGTATTGCAGATGCAGCGGGCAACGATTCCTTTGCGTTGTGATCGCAATATGCTCCTTGATATTCCCGATAGGGAATCCATTCTCGAGCTGATGCGCCAGGCTAACGAGGGGAATATGCCACTCAGTGAGCTTCTTCTTCTCGCTTTCGAGGAGCTGGCCAAGTTGAGTAGTCGGGGAACAGTGCACGCCAAGAGCCTTTACTCGGTGGTGAATCTCTTCCGGCGGGCGGGAGCTGTGCCTATCTTTGCCGAACTTACCCGTAGCGCCTGCTTTGATCCTGTAGGGGATGGCTTTTGGGCCTATGACCCCGCGTTGAGAGGAAAAGTATATCATACTCCGGAGGAGATGAGGGAGCGCCCGCTTTCCTCCCGTGGAGATCTGATTAAAGATCAGGTCATCCAATATCTCGGTAGGTAGAAGAGAGGAGACCGATGGCAATAAGGTGGCAACGCCCTACAGTGGATACCAAGTTCCACATCGACATGGAGTGGTGGCGAGAGCAACAGAGGGATATTCGCCTTTATATTAGGGATGCCCTCTGCAGTGAGTGTCGTGCCGAGTATGGAGAGAACTACCGAGAGCTCCAAGAGGTGGATTGGGTGGATGAGCAAACGGGTGAGGTGATGCGGGTAGATGCCCTCTGGCATGCTGTCTGTACCTGTTGCAGCCTCAAGCCCGATTATATTACTCCCAACACCCCTATCATCGACGCCATCTTTCGCACTTTTCTGGCCAATGGGAACAAACCTCTCTCGGTGCGCGAGCTTTATGAGCGTTTGGACCGGCGTCCTCCAGAGGTGATTTTGCGCATCCTCACTGCTGGGCCAACGTATATGGGCATCCGGCCGGTGTATGAAGATTCCTAAGGCCTTGGCCAAGGGGTTCTGCTGAGGCGAAAAAGGGGGAAGCCTTCTAAGAGGGCTTCCCTTTCTCTTCATCGAAAGGTGAGAGGATGAAAAGAGTTGTGCTCTTGATGCGCTCATGGTGGGGAGTGTTTCTCCTCTTGGGAGGCGTCCTTTTGTCCTTTGGGCATGTGCTCTGGGGTGGTAAGGCTTTTTACGGTGGAGATATAGCTCGCATTTACCTTCCCCAGAGGGTGGCCTTGTGGCAGGCCCTGCGCCAGGGAAGAATACCTTGGTGGTCCACCCAAGTGGGTATTGGTTACCCTCTCCTTGCCGAGGGAGAGATGGGCGCTCTCTATCCACTGAATTGGCTTTGCGTCCTTTTGCCTTCGGCAGCGATGAGCTTGGATTGTACCATTATCCTCCATTATCTCCTGGCGGCGCTGGGGATGTACCTTTTTGCTCGTGAGTGGGGCCTTGCCCGAGGGGCGGCTTGCCTGGGAGGGCTGGCTTTCTCTTTGGGGGGTTTCGTCATCGCTCACCTGAGCCATGTGAGCATCCTTTGCACGGTGGCTTGGCTTCCCTGGGCTTTTTTCTTCTGCCAACGTCTCTTTACTGGGCGAGCTCGTTGGGGGGTGGCCTTGGCCTTCGTAGTAGGTTTGCAGGGGCTGGCGGGACATCCTCAGATCTTTCTCCTGAACCTCTTTGCCTTGGTGGGGTATGCACTCTTTGTCGCTTACCAAAAGGGCTTCCGTCGGCACCTTGGGCGGCTATCCCTCTTTGGCGGAAGCCTTTTGCTGGGGCTTGGGCTGGGGGCTGCCCAGTTGCTCCCCTCGGCGGAACTGAGCCTTCTCTCTCAAAGGGGGAGAGGCCTCGATGAGGCCTTTTTCACCAGCTATTCTTATCATCCTCTCCTTTTGGTCACCTATTTTTCTCCTTTTCTGATGGGGAACCCTTATCCTGAGGGCTCGGTGGAGCTGATGACTTATTTGGGCATGTTGCCTTTGGCCCTGGCTCTTGTGGCATTGAGGGGTGCTCGCCGAGGTCCCCAACGGTTCTTTGTAGGGTTGGGGGCATTGGGGGCTTTGCTGGCCTTTGGCCGTTGGAACCCTCTCTATCGCTTTCTTCGCT
>JAGGYI010000123.1 GCA_021162655.1 Anaerolineae bacterium | reverse complement strand
CCCGGAAGTTGTACTTCACCGGCAGGAGCTCCATCGTCGTCGTCGTCGTCCCAGACCCAAACGTCCTCCAGCCACCAGCATAGTACTTGGTCCCACCGGCCAGCTCGTTGCCAGCCGAGTCTAGAAGCTTCATCGTCGCCAGCTTGGTCTGGAAGATGACGAACGAGTCAGCAGCAATGTTCTGCCATTTAGTCATCGCCGCTCCCGCATAATCCATGCGGAAGTTCATCTTTCCTCGTTTGCCATCGATCAGGGCTACCACCGCTCCAGAGGCCGGGGTTGTGCCGATGGTCTTCCAACCACCCAGGTAATAACGGGCCACACCACCGGCAAGGCCCTTGCCCGCATGGTCAACCAAGCGAACATAAGCCACGCTCTTGACCAACTCACAACCCGAAACTTTGACCTTAACCTCTACCGCCGGCTGGCCAGTCCTGTAGAAACGGAAGCGGTAGGTGCCTGGGAACATGTAGAGCGGCGAGTGGAATCCCTGCCAGTAGCCACGCCAGTACTGAACCACGCCGGTGAACTGCAAATCCACCTTGGTCGGGGTAAATGTGACGGTTACGCTAGGACGCGCAATCGCCACATTCTGCACCGCTGAAGCCGTTCCCGCATAGAGTGCCCTGAACCCTACCGTGGCTGGGAAGAGCTCCACACAAACTTTACCTTCGGCATTCGTCTTGCCGATCCCCTGCCAATAGCCACGGTTATACTGGACACCAACTCCCTTGACGGGCGTACCATCGCAGCCTTTCACCTCTGCGATAACTTTGGCCGTCTGGAAGGAAACCGTCGCCCCAGGGCGAACCAACTTCAACGATTTGGTCTCCGCCGTGCCTCCTACCTCCGCACGGAACTGATAGGTCCCCGGGAAGAGCTCTACACAAGCCTTCCCTTGAGCGTTCGTCTTCCCAAACCCTTGCCAATAGCCACGGTAATAGGCAACGTTGGCCCCCGCCAAGTCCGACCCATCAGACTTGGTCACATGCACCGTCGCCTTGGCCGTCTGGAAGGAAACCGTCGCCCCAGGACGATCCAGCTTCAGCGACTTGGCCTCCGCCGTGCCTCCTACCTCCACACGGAACTTGTAGGTCCCCGGGAAGAGCTCCACACAGGCCTTCCCTTGAGCGTTCGTCTTCCCAAACCCTTGCCAATAGCCACGGTAATAGGCAACATTGGCCCCCGCCAAGTCCGACCCATCAGACTTGGTCACATGCACCGTCGCCTTGGCCGTCTGGAAAGAAAGAGCCCCTGGCACCGTGCCTGATTTAGTCTCTACCGTGCCTCCCACCTCAGCCCGGAAGCTATAGGTGCCATCGGGCAGAGACACTACCAAGACACCTGCCGAGTTCGTCTTTCCCAAGCCCTGCCAGTAGCCTTTATAATACGAGATATTCACTCCAGGGTAGGCAGAGCCATCGCTCTTGGTCACTGTGATGGTAATGACGCTGTCCGCTCGTACGGCCGGCGCCTGCACCATAAAGGCCAGGACCAAGAGCAGGGCGAACAACGCGCCCAAGAGAAATCGACGTCTACTCATCTCCCTTGCCTCCTTTTGCAGGAATTCTGCCAGCAGAGCCCTCTTCTTTGAGAAGATTTGCCCACTCTGGCTCACTTTATTATAGAGGACAAAGGGGTATAAATCGGTCTATGGTAGGTATATATTTTCTTAGAATCTTCTTAGAATTTGGTTAACATCTATCAAGATGGTTAAAAATATTTGCCAGTTCCCCAGGTCAGCAACGGTTGACAAGGACGAAACTCAGACGTAGCCTTGCTTCAGGCGGAATTGAGGAGGAAAGCATGCCAACCTATCAAATTATCGACTGCCACATTTAACGTACCTGCTCATGAACTGTACGCATCTGTGCCGACAGTGTGAACTCCACTACAGAAAGTCGGAGTAACTTTGTCAACTTTACAGCTTCCTCTGCCTACGCAGAGATGGATCTACCCCTCGGGGTGAAAGCAGATGGCTTTGTCGTTTGGAACGGTGGAACATCGTGGGATCCCGAAGCTGAGAATGAAACGCTGCCCTTACGCTTTAGCACCGATCCTGCCACCGTCTTTCTTCCCTCTGTCCTTGGCGAGTAAGCAAAAAATCCCCAGGAGGGCTATCCCTCCTGGGGATTTTCAAGCTTGGTCTAGTGCATCCCCTGAAAGTAGGCAATGAGGTTCGCCACCGCTTTACGAGGCCGAGGATCCACATGCTCTGGGAGGAAATCCCAGATGGAATACACCCTTTGCCAGTATTCCCGGGCAAGAGCATCATAATCGGGGTTTGGCCCCGAGAGCCGGGCAAAAAGCTGGGCAAAAAAGAGCAGCTCCTGCCGATAGCGCTCTGGGAGAGGGTGAAAAGCCAGATTCTCCCTCTCTGTTCCTCGGAGATCCTCCAAAAGCTCGGCCAGCTGATTCATCTTTCGGCAAAAATCCTCTCGCGAGATCTCGAGCTTCTGATAGTTTCCCCAATCAGGAACAACTTCAAAAAGGGGTAGGAAAGGAACGATCTCGCGTCCTGCAGGGCCAAAAAGCCGTTCATAGAACCCCTCTGCGAGAGCAAAAGGATCTGCCTCAGGGAAAAGAAAAGACTGAGCCGCCTCATAGAGGGAAAGCTGATTTAAAAGAGGCGTCATGGTGAAACAGATGCCTCCACTATAGGGAGCAGCGGCCCGTTCCTCGCGCCGACGGGCAAAGAGACGCTCAAAACGCCAGTGGGGAAGGATGGCATTCTCACCTTCTGTCAGGCTGAAATCCCACGTGCGAATGCTATGCGTCTTGGCAATCTCGCGGGCCCAGGGGACGGCGCTCTCCTCCCCAACAGGATTACCATCGGGGTTGAAACCCAAATTAATGGCCACTACCGTCGGTTCCGGGAAATCAGGGAGGCGCTTTAAGAGATGCTCCATAGAACGCTTTGCCCGCTCAGGAATAAAACGCCAAGCCGTCTGCTGATACTCTGGGAGAAATTCCCCCTCCCAGCCCTCTGGCCCCTCGATGATCCCCCAACCGAAGAAAGGCGGCCCCCAGGTGTTTAGCTCGATCTCTACTTGGGGCAAGTTCTCCTTAATCAGATGAGCGATCTCAACAGCACGGTCAATAAAAGTTTCAGCAGTACAGCCATTGCGACTGCACCCCCCAGGGTCCCCGGGGAAAATCGAAACCATATCCAGCCCCGAGAGCGTCCGCGTCCAAGCATCCCAAAGCTCACGCACCTCTGCCCATTCCTCCGGCACAGCCGGACAATGGGTATGCCACTCGCTTCCCACTGTAGTCAATGAACAGAGTATCCCCACCTGCAGGCCCAGCTCGTGTGCTTCCTCGATAATCTCTTTTATCTGCCGAATGAAAGCTCGTCCAAACTCGGCGTAGAAAGCATCTCGGGAGAAAAGCCGAGGCACCAGCCAAAAGGAAAAAGCATTAAAGCCAAAGCTCGCTACCATCCGCAGTACCTGCCGCCATTCCCTGGTAGTCCATCGGTGGGGCAGCCCGGGATAGAGCATATTAGGGTTATAAGCATTCAAAAGATGCGCGGCAAAGTTGTTGTAGTAGATCCGCCGCTCACCAAAGCGATGTGTTGAAGCCACCTTTTACCTCTTTCCCCATTATCCTGAGCTGAATATAGGGGAAGCATCCTTTGCCTGTCAAGCAAAGAACCGGGGAGGAAAAGCCTCTTCTTACCCTACCACCTTTAGTGGTGAGGGCTGGTTTAAAGCTACGCCCCATACCTCCATCCATAGGCCCTGTCGTGGAATCCCTAGATCACTCGCTCCCTCTTTGCGCGCCAGCCGCCCTACTAATTGGTAGCCTCGGTCCATCATCTGGGCTACAGCCATATTCTCTCGCCGAGGGAGATACCCTAGCTTATATCCCTTCCAATAGACAGCCACAGCTTTCCAATCGTAAGGATTAGCCGGCTCGCGAACTAACTCCAGAGAGTCTCCTTCCGCAAGCTCCTCCCAAACTTCCCCTGCCTCATGGTAGCAAAGCCCGGCGATAGGGGAAACCTGGATTAAAAAGGGGCTGAGCTCCCTTGTTGGGCCTCTGTCGCCTTGCTGAAAAAGCCCCTTACCAAGGAGAAAAGCCAAGCCTCCCAGCACACTCCCCAGAAACCCGCGGCGGTTCATGGTACCTCCTTGCCATTGATAGAGTTCTCTTTACCATCACATCACCTTAATTTTCGCTCATTACCACGACAGCCCCTGTCGTAGTAGGCAAGGAGTGCAGCCTTTTCAGAACTCTAGTTCTTCTAAACCAATCACCGCGTAGGCCTGCAGGATGCCTGACTCGTCCGAATTGAAAAAGGCCATATTACCATCTGGGGAGAGAAAAGGATGAATATGGGCTTCCTTCTTCCAAGAAGAATGAGGCCGAGCCAAAGGCACCCAATGAGAAAGTGGCTCTTTACCTGGCTCCCCCAACTTTGCCAACCAGACCCTTCCTCCCTGATCGCGCTTGCGCGTATCGCTGACCAAACGCCGGCCAGCGATATCGGTGGCGAAATGACAAAAACTCGGCTTGGGGAAACTCCGACTTAGATGATTGCGCACTCCGCCTGGAGAACGCAGGCCTAGATGATCCTTCGGAGGTACAGGTTGGCTCTCGATCAACTGTTCCTCATCCACATCGCGCGTTTCGGTGCTAGTAATAGCCCACGTAGTGCGTCCACGCCAACATTGGTGCCCCTGACAAAACTCATTGCCATCCCTACCCCAAGGCAAATTACGCAGATTACTCCCGTCATCACGAATGACATGGATATCAGCTCCCGTTCCCCCCGTAAGCTGCACCAGCCGACCATCAGGAGCATAACGACAGCCATGATTCTCCTGGACAAGAATATCATGCATCGCGGTCCCCTCTCTGGCCCGGCAGAACTGGGGATGGATATTACACCAACTCGGCCCCTGGAGAATCAACCGTACCGTAGGCCCCTCTAGATCAAAGACCATCAACCCCCAGGGCTGGCTTTCCATCTGCCCATCACCCAGGTAGCAAGAAAGTGCCAGACATCCGCCATCGGCACGAATGGTTGAGAGAGGATAGATCCGCGAAGGGCGATATGCCGTCCCAGGAATGGGGCTATCCAGAACAAAGAGCGTTTCACGTTCGCGGCCGTCAAGGCGCACGCGCTTGAGCGTCAACCGACCTCCTCCAGGCTCTGTCTCATCGACGAAATAATAAACAAATTGCCCATCGGGCGAGAGAGAAGGTGCCGTCGCCCCTACTTCTTCGGTGATGGGCCTCAGAGAAAAACCATCTTCCACATCACAGACAAGATAGCGATGCCGAGGATCATGCCGATCGCTGCCATGAGGATGAGCCGATTCATGCAAAAGAAAACGCTTCGAGTCAGGAGTAAAGATCTGAGCCTCCATATAGATATGGCAACTCGGCAGTTCCCCCTCTGTAAGTTGAATCACCTCAACCCCTGAAGGAGTGGCGGGATCTAACAAGTCTTCCCGAACCCTCATTTTGAGCCCCCTTTGCAAAATCTTCATCTCTACCCAAGAGGACAGACTCTCCGAGTATAGGCGCCCTCATCCCAGGGAGCAAACCTCCTTGACAAGCCTCAGAGCCTGTGTTAATATGTCGTCTAGCGACACGTCGCTTTAAGACATGTCGTTCAAAAACATGTCGTCATACGACATATTAAGGTAGGTTTTCTATGGGCTCTCAGGCAGAAACTGAGGGATACTTGCCTCTCAGCGAAAGCACTTTTTTCATCCTTCTGAGCCTGGCCACGAGCCCAAAGCATGGCTATGCGATCATGAAAGACGTTCAGCAGTTAAGCCGAGGTCGGCTTCACCTCAGTACAGGGACGCTCTATGGCGCGCTGAAACGGTTACTTGAAGGGGGGTGGATCACTCAAATTGAGGAAAAATCCTTACCACCAACGAAACGCATGCGTAGAGCCTATGCTCTCACAGCCCAAGGGGAAAGCATCCTCCTGGCCGAGATTGCCCGACTCTGGGAACTCTTGCAAGCAGCAGAGGAAAGGGGCTTTGCAAAAGACTAGTAGGGAGGAAATTATAGAACTTTTGTTCTTGACATAGAACTTTTGTTCTAGTATAATGGTTTTAGCAAAGGGGCTCGGGGGCGGCGTGCCCGCCCGAGAGCAAAAAAAACTAATCTTAATCTGGCCTGCCCACATCTCCGGGCGAGGTTACCTGTGCCCAGAGCCCCACATGCATTCGCCACAGGAGTAGGGACGATGAAGTGGATCGAGGGGCAAGCTCATTTGTCTCGAATGGTAAAAGTATTAGCTTTGCTCCTAAGCGCCGTGCTTGCCTACCTGCTCTTCACTGGGCTCCTGCCCACCTACAAAGACGGTTCCTGCAAACAACCTTCTACCCCAAGCCATCAAGCAGTCTGGCATCTTTACCGCTAAGAGCCATTTCAAGCAAATAAAAGGTAAAAGCTATGCTTCGAATAGGCATGCTCTGGTTCGACGACTCTCCCCATCGCCCTCTGAGCACCAAGATCGCTCGTGCCGCGGCCTATTATAAAAAGAAATACGGACGTCTCCCCAATATCTGTTACGTCCGCCCAAAAGCAGGGATCCCCTCCCAGGCACTCGACGGGCGGATTCGCGTCGTCCCCTTGAAGGATATCCTCCCTGACCATCTTTGGCTGGGCGTACTTTCCCAAGAAGAGCCCTCCTCTCCCAGCCAGCATTAATCCTTACTCTCCTGCAATCGATACTCCTCCAACAAGCTCTCCAAAAAGCTCTCCACCAGTCCCGCTTCCATCATCAACTTGGGGAAAGAGCGTGCCGCAAAGGAATAGTGGCTGTTCTGCTTTTGCAAAATAGAGAAAAGCAAAAGATCATCCAACGCCCGAGAGAGCTCCAAAGTGCCCACCCGGCAGCCATGAGCAAGAAGGGCCTGGCGAATTTCCTTTAGCGTAAAGCTCTCTTGCGAGACCATCAGGACAGTAATTAGTCGCTCCAACGTTGTTGCATTCCCCCAAATGACGGAGAAAAAGAAATCATGAAACTCGGAGGAGCCCCGCACTGCTTCCAGGTCCGACGTCCGGATAATGCGCTCTCGCCGAGCATTTAATCGTTCGATGAGCATTCGGCAAATAGCCTGAACAATATTGGGGTGGCAGGAAGAAAGCTCAACGATCTGCTCAGGTAGCTCCTTGGGATCCTCAAAGGAAATGCCCATCTCTGCCATCGGTTCCACCACAATTCGTAGGGCATCCTGAGGAAGAAGGTAGCTCAGCCGCATCGTATTACAAAAGTTAAAGAGGGGCGAATCAGGGTCCCGTAGAGCATCATTCAGCCCTCGCTCGCCACAGAAAACAAACCGGCAAAGCCCTTCCTGCGAGAGAGCCCGAAAAACCCGAAAGAGATGCATCTGCTGTTCAGCATCAAAGGCCAAGAGAGCATCTATCTCATCGAGAAGGAGAACGATCAAAGCCTCCGGCCGATGTCTGCGCAGATGCACAATAACATGCCGCATCGCGTCGGGCTCTTCACTAGTAATACGCACCTGATACTTGAGCTTTAAAGCATCGAAAAAGTGCGCATAGGTAGTAAGGTGTTGGCAATCCAGATAATAAGATGCAAAGCTACTCGTCTGCTCCATCAGACGGGCCACTTTATTCAACACCGAGGTTTTCCCTATCTTACGCCCGCCTACAATAGCGAAACTGCGATCCCGCACGGTACGCATAATTGCTTTGAGCTCGTAATCACGGCCAAAGAACATATTCTCAGGCACTGGCCCCGAAACCACATAGGGTGAAACAACAGTTAAATCTACTTGAGCCAAAATAAGCTCCACCAGACGGCGGGCCGCATCACTAGCCAAATAGAGGCTGGCCAGATCTTGGTCATCTAGGACGATGAAATCCTCAGCTCCCCCTTGCACCAAACGGCGCAATCGACGGGTATTCTCCCGAGCCTGGGGGTCCTGATTGGGCACAAGAAGAAGTGCAAAGAAAGAAGTTGCATTAAGCACCCGCATGAGATCGCGGATATCACGCACATCATCTTCGTCCACTTTGTCTTTGAGGACAAAGATGAATGGGAAGCGCGAAGGAATGCTCAGACGCACCGTAGGTGCCTTCACCATATACCCCAAAAGGGACTTGAAAACGCGCGACTCGATTGGAGAAAAGCCTAACAGCTCGCAGAGCTGCTCTGTGATGCGCATAGCCTGCGAGGCAGCCCCCTCTGGACGGCCTAACTGTTGGACCAAGGTCTTCCAATCCTCAACAAACCGCTCCAAGGCAAGATGGCGCACCGGCTCAATGGTGGGAGGATCCTCATAAAAGACCAGTTCTTGATCTCGATGAGTATCAAGATAGCGGCGCATAGCGAGAACGCGTTCCTGCTCAGGGATAATGTCCAAAAGATCAGGAGTCACCCGGCGATGAATCAATAAAGCCCGCTCTATGGCCTCATTCCAAAGCGGCCAATTCTGTTCAAAAAGTTCACGCCGATGCAAAACGGAGCGCCAATGCAATTGCCGCCAAAAGATTGCGCTCCCCCCTGCTACGACTATCAGAACAAGGATGCCCGCAAGATACCACTGCCATCCAAGCAGCCCCCCTTGGGCAAGTCGCCCTTTATAGACTCCTCCTCCTTGGATCCCCACGTAGATCGTCCCTGGATCCTTGTCGTCGAGAACAACAGAGAACTCTCTGGCGCTTTGCAAGCACCCGGTACCGCCAAGAAACCAACTCCCCCCCATATCTGCACTGAGAAAGAGCCCACCCGCGGTAAAAGCGCAGAAAAGAGGTGCGCGCTTGTAGCGCGTAGGCAGGACGGCAAAAGCCTGTACCTCGGTCCCAGTGGGAAGAGCCTGGCTTGAAAGAAGCTCCCAGCTCTGGCCCTGATCTTTACTTTGATAAACCTTCCCCAATGTCGTGGCCAGATAAAGGGTCTCGGGCTCTTGAGGATCAGGTACAAGAGCCGCTACCTGACCATCAAACGAACTCTCCAAAGCCTCCCATCGAAGTGACTCTGCCGAGGCTGTATTGATAGGCAGGCGATAGACCCCCCTGCCCGCACCTACATAGAGGTATCCCCCATTCTTCGTCGGAGGGCACCACATCGCCCCAATGGAAAATCCCGATTCTGGAAGACCAGCGGTGATCTGTTCCCAGGTTTCCCCTCGGTCAAGGCTGCGCCATACACCACCTTCCTCAGCCCCGGCATAGACAATGGGCAGCCCTCCACCATCCTCATCGGGATAACCCACACAGAGGTACTTGATGCCCTCTTCTCCCCCTCCCTTGAGAAAAGAAGTCAGAACCCAGGACTTGCCTCCATCTTCGCTCCGGTAGATCCCCCCCTTCCGGGTCGCTGCATAGAGAAAAGCGTGAGTGCGCGGATCCACAGCCAAGGAGGACACATTCATATCAGAAAGGCCCCGGCTCTGAGAGACCCACCTCCTCGCCCCCTCCAAACGGAAGACACCCATCGTCGTCGCAGCATAGATACGCCCCAATGTGCCCGGCACATCCACCAATGCATGCACGTCGCTAGCTATCAATCCCTCATTATGCGGCTGCCAATTTGCCCCACCATCCTCACTTAAATAGAACCCCTCTCGGGTAGCCGCATAGAGCCGCAGAGGGTTATCCGGCGAGGGGATCACTTGGGAGATGCTCGTTACACGGTCAGGGAAAGGAAGGGATTGCCACGTCTCCCCCCCATCCAAAGAACGCCAGAGCTCTTTTAAACGCGCATTAGTGTAGAAAACCCCTTTCTGCTGGAGCTCTGGGGAAAAACTGAGAAAGGAAACCTGTGCTGTCGCGGTGCCAAAGGGTACCGCAACCCAATGGAGTTCGTGACTACGAAGGCGATAAAGTCCTTCATTAGTAGCAGCGAAAAGGCCATTGGGTGAGAAAGGATCTACCATCAGCGCCTTCACCTGCCCTCCAGAGGGCAACCCCTCGCTGAGAGAACGCCACCCCTCTTTTGCACTCACCCAAAAGTAAACCCAGCCATCCCCTCCTGCATAGATGGTGTAAGGATCTACTGAGGAGAAAGCCAGGGACCAGGGCTTTCCGGGCAACCCCTGAGAGATGTTCCTCCAATGATCTCCGTAATCCTCACTGAGATACACCCCCCGCCCCATACTTACACAGAGGATATTGCTCTGCGAGGGGCAAATAGCCAGAGCCAGGACCAGATCACTGGGCAAACCAGCACCGATCTGACGCCAGGTCTGCCCTCCATCTTCAGAACGATAGAGGCCTTCCCTTCCCCCCGCATAGATACGCTGCCCCGAGGGATCTATCTGGAGTACATTTATTTCTTTGCACGCGAGGATGCCCTGATTCAGCGGCCGCCAAGACTTGCCCCCGTCGGTGCTTTTGAAAACCCCAGTAAGCGTGCCGGCATAGAGGATCTTTCCGTGCCTGGGGTCAACAGCCAAGGCTTTAATGGGGCCTCCAAGCGGACCGGGGGTCTGATCCCATTCAATGTTCACTTGCGCCCAGGCCACTACAGGCCAGAGCAAAAGCATAAGCACCCCGGCCCCTAAAAGCAGGCGATAGCGGCGCATCTTGGCACTCCTCCCTTTCTGTCCCGCTCTATTCCCCAAGCGCCCCTCAGGCCCAGTGCACCCAAAGATGCCCCGGCCCCAAAAGCGAATCGAGCTCCCGCTCAAGCTGAGGGGTATAGCGAGTGGTCAGGTTGGGGAAAGACATCTGTATCTGGCCACGGCGATCCTTCAAACGAAAGCTAAAGGGGACATCCCCCTTGTTCTCCGCCAAAAGAGCAAAGACCCTCTCTACCACTTCTGTAGCACGGCGAGCATCTTCATCCAAAGGAATCTCAACCAAGAGATGCTCAACCCGGCGGGTCCCTGGGCGGCGCCTGCGCGCCCCCTTGGGAAGCTTGTAGGGCTCAAGTACGTTCACGATAAGCTTTGGAGAGCCGTCGCGCACATCTACCTTGGCTCGAACATAAAGGAGAGTATCACCAACCAGCTGCTCTTTGATCTCCTGATAGGTCTGCGGGAAGATAACCAATTCCATCGCGCCGGAGAGATCTTCCAACTGGGCAAAAGCCATCGGCTCGTTAGATTTTGTGATGATCTCGCGCACCGATTCAAGCACACCAGCCACCTGCACTTCCTGCCCTTTCATTTCTTCATCGATATTCCCAAGGGGCGTCAGACGATCATCAACATATTGGGAGAGAACATCCAAAGGATGAGCCGACATGTAAACACCCAAAAGCTCCTTTTCAGCCGCCAAACGCGCCTTCTCGGCAAGAGGGGGAACATCGTCAGGCAAGGCAAAGCGCGCCCCTCCCACATCGCCCAAAAGATCTGGATTCAGATCAAAAAGGCTGCGTTGCCCTATCTCTCGAGCTCGATGGAACTCTTGGCTGATCGCATACATCCGCTCCAACGAGGCGAGTAAAGCGTTGCGCTCTCCCAAAGAATCCAACGCACCCGCACGAATGAGACACTCCAGCACACGCTTGTTGATCTGCCGAAGATCTACCCGCTTGATGAAATCATCGACATCTTCGAAAGGCTTCTCTCCCCGCGCCTCAACAATGAGACGAGCCGGACCATCACCTACATTTTTGATAGCCCCCAAGCCGAAGCGAATCGCCAACTCTTCGACACCCAAAAGATCGTATCTCCCTCCAGGCGACGGGTTATCAGCCGGCTCAATAGTGAAATCCACATCCGAGTAATTCACATCCGGCTGACGAACCTCGATGCCCAGACGCCGACACTCTCCAATGAGAGCAGCGAGCTTGTCCTGGTTCCCACGCTCTACCGAAAGGAGCGCAGCCATAAATTCGACAGGATAATGTGCTTTGAGATAAGCTGTCTGCAAAGTAATCACTGCATAGGCCGCCGCATGGGCTTTGTTGAAACCATAGTTGGCAAAACGCTCAATTTCAGCAAAGATCTCCTCAGCCGTTTCTCGAGGGATACCATTGGCCACTGCTCCCTCGACAAAACGTGCATGTTGCTGCTCCAGGTCCTTTTTCTTTTTCTTACCCACAGCACGGCGCATCAAATCGGCCTCAGAAGGCGTGTAGCCAGCCAATCTGGAGGCAATCTGAATGATCTGCTCTTGATAGACGATGATCCCATAAGTTTCTTCAAGGATTGGCTCAAGGGAAGGATGAAGGTAGGTAACAGGCTCGCGGCCAAACTTGCGCTCAATATACGTTTGAATAAACTGCATCGGCCCTGGGCGGTAGAGAGCCAAAACCGCGACGATCTCTCGGAACTCGCTAGGCTGCATATCCCGGAGAGTGCGCCGCATCCCCGCACTCTCTACCTGAAAGACCCCTGTCACCTCGCCAGAAGAGAGGAGGGCAAAGGCACCAGGGTCATCCATGGGGATCGACTCTTGAGTGAGGGTAATTCCCCTTGTCTTTTTGATCCACTGAAAAGCCCGGTCCAAGAGGGTGAGGGTCGAGAGGCCTAACACATCGAGCTTGAGTAGACCAATCTCCTCAACGTCTTCCATACAAAATTGAGAGATAATCCCCTCGCCCCTGGGAGCCCTCTGTAAAGGGGTATATTCTACCAAGGGTTTATCAGAGATGAGCACCCCCGCTGCATGGGTCGAGCAATGCCGAGCCACCCCTTGCACTGCTAAAGCATAATCAATAAGTTGCTTAATATAGGGTTTGGTCTCATAGAGATCACGCAACTCGGGGACTGTTTCCAAAGCGTCCTGGATCGTCTTCCCTGGGCCGGCAGGTATCAATTTGGCGATGTAATCCACCTCCCCAGGAGGGAGCCCCATCGCGCGTCCCACATCCCGAATAGCCCCTCGGGCGGCCATGGTACCAAAAGTAGCGATCTGTGAGGTACGATCCTCACCGTAGCGCCGTGTAAGATAGTCGATCACCTCTTGACGGCGGTCTTCGGGATAGTCCAGATCGATATCGGGCATATTCACCCGCCCTGGGTTCAAAAAACGCTCAAAAATCAAGCCCAAACCCAGTGGCTCCAACTCTGTAATACCCAAGGCATAGGCTACTAAACTACTTGCTCCAGAGCCGCGCCCCGGCCCCACTAGCATTTTGGCTTCGTGTTTGGCCCACCGAACCAAGTCCGCATTAATGAGGAAATAATCATCAAAACCCATCTCATGGATCACTTTTAACTCATGTTCTAAGCGAGCTCTGATCTGGGGGGTGATCTCTTTGTAACGGCGTTTGAGCCCCTCCTCGCAGAGCTTGCGCAGATAGGTCTCGGCGGTGTAGGGCTCTGGCACTTGGAAGCGGGGCAAATGGTATCCCTGAAAGCTCAGATCTACATTGCACTCCTCAGCAATGAGTAGAGTGTTCTCCAAAGCCTCAGGGTAATCAGCCATCAGCTCGGCCATCTCCTCGGGGGAACGAAGATAGAAATCATCACTCCCCATGCGCATCCTATCCGGATCGGAAAGAGTCGTGTTCGTCTGGATTGCCAACAGCAATTCCTGGATGGGGGCATCCTCAGGCTCTACGTAGTGAACATCATTTGTCACCACATAGCGCAGTCCAAACTCCTTGGCTAACGCCACGAGCTGCTCATTAATCTCATCCAGCTCTGGCATTCCCCGGTGGCGCTGCAGCTCAAGGAAATAATTCTCTGCCCCGAAAACCTCTTTGTACCAGCCGACAGCCTGGCGAGCCTTCTCGAGCTGCCCTTGGCGGATCAAACTGGGCACCTCTCCCGAAACACAGGCGCTCAGGCAAACAAGCCCCCCGGCATATCGAGCAAGGAGCTCCTTATCCACTCGGGGACGATAATAAAAGCCCTCTAGATTGGCTGCCGTGACCAGCTTGAGCAGATTCTTGTAGCCAGTCATATTTTTGGCCAGAAGAATCAGATGGTAGGCCCGGCTATCTACATGGGCCTCCTTTTGCAATCGGCTCCGCGGAGCCTGGTAAACCTCACAGCCATAAATCGGCTTGATACCTGCCGCCTCTGCCGCCCGGTGAAACTTGATCATCCCATACATCTGTCCATGATCAGTAAGAGCCAGAGCCTCCATGCCCAGCTCCTTGGCCTTGCGGCAAAGGTCAGGCAAACGCGCTAAACCATCCAAGAGGGAGTATTCACTGTGAACGTGCAAATGCACAAAAGAACTCACACCTACTCTCCTTTTCATCTGAATTGAAGCTACTCTATTCTAACACAAGCTGCTAACAGAAGAAAGTGTTTTTTCCCCCCATCAGGCTGAAGACAAACTTGAGCTTCGCCTAAAATGATGTTATAATGGCGATAATCGAAAGGGAAAAAGGCAGCGAACAGGAGGAGTAAGCCGCGGAGCGCTGATAGAGAAGGGTGGTCATCGGCTGGAAGCCCCCACAGCAAACCCGGCTGAAGGTCGCCTGGGAGCTGGCTGGCTGAAAGTCCTGCCAAGAGAAACGAGTAAGCCAGCCCGGGTATGCCCGTTATAGCATTCAAAGAGCGGCAAAGCGAGGGCTTTGCCGAAGCGGAGTGGTACCGCGGAAGGTGTAAGAGGGTCCTTTCGTCTCCGATGGGCGAAAGGGCCCTTTTGCAATCCTCTCGGCATTCCAGGAAACTCGACATCGAGGAGGTTCGAATGAATAAACCCCCTTTGCCTAAAGAGATGGCTCGCGTCTATAACGCCCAAGAGATCGAGCAACCTCTTTACGAATGGTGGGAACGTCAAGGATATTTTAAACCGCGTATCGATCCTTCGAAAAAGCCTTTTGTCATTTCCATGCCACCTCCCAACGTCACTGGGGCCCTGCACTTGGGCCACGGGATCACAGCCTCCATCGAGGATGCTCT
>JAGGYI010000161.1 GCA_021162655.1 Anaerolineae bacterium | reverse complement strand
TCCTTATCCTGGCGGCCGAAGTGGCGCCTTTGGCCAAGACGGGCGAGGTAGCCGAGGTTATTGCACCCTTGGCCAAGGCGCTTAAAACCTTGGGGCACGACGTTCGCATCGCTATGCCCCGCTATAGTCACATCTCGCCAGAACGTTTCCCTCTAGAGCTTCTCATCGAGACTTTTGCCGTTCCCCTGGATCGGTGTCATGTCTTGGCAACAGTCTATCAAATGGACCTTGACGGCCTTCCGATCTACCTTATTGACAACCCAGGATACTTTGGGCAGCTCTCAGCCCCCTGTTATCTCGATGAAGCGGAACCCTTTATCTTTTACGCCCGTGCCGCCCTGGAAATGCTCAAACGCCCCGAACTAGCCTGGCACCCAGAAGTCCTCCATTGCCACGACTGGCAGACAGCCATCATTCCCAACTGGCTGGCCACACTTTACAAAGATGACCCCTTCTTCGCCCAGACGGCCACCGTTCTGACGATCCACCGCCTCTCCCACCAAGGAATCTTTGGCTACCGTGTTCTAGAGGTGGCTGGAATCGCTGAACATGGCTTCATCCACCACGCTGGCCTCTCAGACCTGGCCGAACTGGTGGATCTCCTCGGCCGTGGCATCTACTACGCCGACGCCATCACCACAGTGAGCGAACGCTACGCCCAGGAGATTCAGACACCAGAATTCGGTGAAAAACTAGATCCCATCCTCCAGGAGCGCAGCAGACGACTCTACGGTGTGCTCAACGGCATTGACGTAGAGTCCTTCAACCCCGCCACTGATGAGCAGATTCCTGCCCCCTACGATGCCGCCACTCTGGAACGTCGTAGCTTGAACAAGGCTGCCCTGCAAAATGCAATGGGGCTCGCTCAAGATGCCGACGTCCCCTTGATCGGCATGGTCTCTCGCCTGAATGATCTCAAGGGCTTTGATCTACTCACCGCCATTCTAGAGCCCCTGATGCAGAATCTTCATCTGCAGTTTGCCATCTTGGGCGTTGGGGACCCCAAATATCACGAACAGCTCAGCGAGCTACACAAGCGCTTCCCCAAGCGAATCGGAGTACGGTTCACCTTCAACGAGACCCTCGAGCGCCAGATCTATGCCGGCAGCGACATGTTCCTTGTCCCTTCGGCAGTAGAACCCTGCGGCCTACGCCACATGATAGCCATGCGCTATGGCAGTGTCCCTATCGTTAGAACTACTGGTGGGCTCGCCGACACCGTAGAGAACTATAACCCCAGGGTACGCAGCGGCAGCGGCTTTTCCTTCGAACCATATGACTCTCTAGCCCTTTACACCGCCATCGTCCGCGCAGTGGAGATCTATCACCACCGAGACATCTGGCGCCTTCTTCAGGAGCGCTGCATGGCGAGGGATTTTTCCTGGGGAAGCTCCGCTGCCAAGTACGTCGATATCTACCGAGAAGCCTTGCGGCATCGCCTCGAAGAGAAAAAAAGTTAAGATCCTGCGAGGAAAACGTTGAAAATCTTCAAGCTCTGTATCCTCTGCTTTACTCTCTTTATTCTGGGAGGTTGTTTACCCTCCCCTGAGACAGGCCCTCTTTCAAAATTGGACACCCTCACACCGACCAAAGGGTCTTCGTTGGCTTCTTCTCCCACGCCCACTCTTTCTCCCACAGCTACCACGCCTCCTACCAAGACCCCAACTCAGACTCTGACCTGTACTCCCTCTCCTACTCCCACGCCAACCCCTCTCCCTCCACTGATCGCCATCGATCCTGGGCATGGAGGACGCGACTTGGGAGCTCGGCACTTTGATGAAACCGGGCACATGGACTTCTGCGAAAGTGAGGTCAACCTGGCCTTGGCCTTGAGGATACGCAAATTGCTCCTTGCTCGAGGGTACCGGGTCCTCCTCACACGAGATGGAGACTATTTACTCAACCGCAAACGCCAAGACATCAATGGAGATGGCCACGTAGACCATGTAGATGAGGCACAGGCTAGAGTGGATCTGATCAATGCGGCGAAAGCCGATCTTCTTCTTTCCATCCATCAAAATGCTTTCTACCACCCTGATGGAAGGCCAGCAGAAAAAGTCGGCGGCACTGTAACCTTTTACTGTGCCGACCGCCCTTTTAGCGATAAAAGTCTTCGCTTTGCCAAACTAGTACAACGAGAAGTCGTCACGGCCTTTCACGACTTGGGCTATGCAGTCCGCGATCGCGGCGTCGAAGATGACCTCGTCCTTCAAACTCCTGGAGAGCCAGGTTCCCACCTCATCCTTCTAGGCCCCAAAACAGAACGCATCGTGCGCCCTTGCCAAGTACCAGGAGCCCTCAGCGAGACCCTTTTCCTCTCCAACCCCCAAGAGGCCCGACTAGCTCGGGATCCAAAAGCGCTTGATCGTCTGGCCCTCGCCTACGTAAAAGCCATCTGCGCCTATTTTGAGGAAGAAGCACCTTAGAAGATCATCCTTTGGGGTTCCCGCGGCGAGAGATGCCGGTATCTAGCATCAAAGTAACAGGACCATCATTAAGGATCTCCACCAGCATATGAGCGCCAAAGTGACCTTCGGCAACACGCCGTACCCCTTCTTCTCGCAAAAAGTCGCAGAAACGATCTACCAAAGGGGCCGCCTCCTCGGGAGGGGCAGCCTCTGTAAAGCTGGGGCGACGTCCACGCCGCGCATCCCCATAGAGGGTGAACTGAGAGACAACCAAAGCCTCTCCCCCCACCTCGAGCAGAGAACGGTTAAAACGCCCCTCCTCATCCTCAAAGATCCTCAAGTTAGCCACTTTGCGGGCCAACCAGCGGGCTTCATCCTCTGTATCTCCCCGCTTGATGCCCAGCAGGATCACCAACCCCTGCTCGATCTGCCCAATAGTTTCTCCCTCTACCGAAACCGCCCCTTTGATCACCCGTTGCAAAAGCGCTCGCATCTTTCTCCTTTTCATCTGCCCAACCGCCCGCGACTTGCGGGCTGGAGCCTCTTCTGGTATAGTTTAGGCACCATGCAGCGAGGTTGCGAGAATGGTCAAACTGATTATGACCTGGAACATCCGTGAAGGCAAAGAAACCGAGTACCTCGAGTTTCTCACCCGAGATTTTACCAAAGCAATCCTGCGCATGGGCATTCAACCTACCGATGTATGGTATGCCGTCTGGGGGCGTGGCCCTCAAGTGCTTGCCGGCGGCATCGCCGAAGACCTCGAAACAATGGAAAGAGCGCTCAACAGCGAGGAGTGGCAAGAGTTCTGCCGCAGAATAGAGGACTTGGTGACAGACTTTCGTTACAAAGTAGTCGAAGCAGCCGGTGGTTTCCAACTCTAGCCAAGCTTTCCCTGGGATAGAAAATGACGCCATGGGCAAAAAGCCCATGGCGTCATTTTCGTAAGAAACCTAATCCTCTTTCTTATTTGAATTTGTCTCGGTAGAAGAGGAGCTCTCCTTGCTCTCCGTCTTGGATTCTGCCTTGGTGGTCGAAGAGGAAGCACTGCTGCGATTATCTGTAACATAAAAACCACTGCCCTTGAAGATAATACCAACAGGTTGGATCACCCGATGCACAGGGCCTCCGCATTCGGGACAAACCTTCAGGGGCTCCTCCGAGAAATGCTGGAACCGCTCAAAGACGATACCACATTCCTCGCATTTATATTGATAGGTCGGCATGGGAATCTACCTCCTTGTCGATGTCCAATTATCCCAGGCAGAGCCCCTCTCGCGATAACACCACTATCGTCCTATTATAAGCAAGGCAAGCGCACAGGCAAAAAACATTTTCTCAAGCCATCTCTCGCCATCTTTAGCCTCGCCAAGCCTGTTGAATCTTGAGCGCCGCTCTGACCACGTCATCCATATCCTCCCGAGTGCCCAAGAGAGCAGACTGTCTCAACCAAAGGCCTCTCATGCAAACCTGCTCAGCCACCGGGCACTCTTCTGAGAACTCGCCCCGAAGGTCAAGTTTCTCGCGGATAAAAGCCCTCCGCTCAGCCACCATTCGCTGGCGATAAAGGGGCTCGGTGTACCCTACCGAAAGAGGAATGCCTTCCGCTTGCATCGCTGCAGCAAACTCTTTGGCAGAGTGCCCTCCAAAGGCCTCAGGGTTGTACCAGATCTTGTAGAGATGATAAGCATTCCGGGTCACCCGCGGATCTCCAGGGAGCGGGTCCAATCCCTCCACCTGGGCGAGCGCCTCGCTTAAATAGGCCGCATTGCTCGAACGCCGCGCCATTTGCTCATCTAAACGGCCCAGCTGCACCCGCAGGATCGCCCCAGCCCACTCACTGAGGCGATAGTTGCTGGCTAGAGCGATGTCTTTGTACCATTCGCCACGACGTTTATGGCCCACATTGCTCACTGACCAGCACTTTTCAGCCCATCCCTCATCATCGGTGAGGATGATGCCCCCTTCACCAGCAGTGACATTTTTGCTGGCCTGGAAGCTAAAACAGCCCATGTCTCCCAAGGCCCCCACCCGACGCCCTCGCCAAGCTGCCCCGTGGGCCTGGCAAGCGTCCTCGATGACGACGAGGTTGTGCCGCCTGGCAATCTCTATAATAGCATCCATATCTGCGGGCTCCCCACCTATATGAACGGGGATAATAGCCTTTGTCCGAGAGGTAATAGCTGCCTCAACCTTGCCAGGATCGATATTCCAGGTATCAGGGAGGATATCAACAAAGCGAGGTATCGCGCCCACAAGTAAACAGGCACTGGCCGTGGCAATAAACGTATAGGGAGTGGTAATGACTTCGTCGCCCCAATCGATTCGCGCCGCCCGCAGACACACCTCCAACGCTGCACTCCCGCTTGCCACAGCAACCCCATAGCGAGCACCGTGATAGGCCGCAAACTCGGCCTCAAAAGCTTTGACCTGTGTACCCCCAGGAGCCCACCACTGCCCAGAATAGAGGGTCTGTTTGAGAGCCTCTTCCTCCTGTACTCCCCACTGCGGCCAGGAGGGATAGGGCTTGCTACGCAGCGGAACTCCTCCATCGATCGCCAGCTTGGCCATGGGAAGCTACCTCCTTGCCATCATCCTCAGCTCACTTTAGGCGAAAGAAAGGCCCTGTCAAACTGACTTGGCAAAGGCAAAGAGAAGGTATAATAT
>JAGGYI010000035.1 GCA_021162655.1 Anaerolineae bacterium | reverse complement strand
TATGCGCCAAAAAGAGCAAGCGCAAGAGGAAGAGTGGAGCCCTTCCCTCTGGGAGGATTTGGGAGAAGAAGAGGAGGAAGAATTCGAGGAGGAGGCGTTCCCCTATCCAGAGGAGTCGCTCCCTCCGCAGGCACTTTCCTTTGAGGAGGAGAGCCCTACTTTGGAGGAAGGGGAACCTCTCGAAGAGGAGAGACCTTTGGAGCCGTTGGAGATCATTGAGGAAGAACCAGAGGAAGAGCAGAGGCCAGTTGCCTCTGAGGAAACTCGGGGGCCGGCGGAGCAAGTTAGGGAAGATATCCCTCCCGATGCTTTGGGCGTTTTCGAGGCAGAATACCAGTACGGCGACGATGACTTTGACTTGGCCTTCACTATAGAGGCTGCAGGCGAGTTTTTGGGTGAATGTGGGCTCAGCGTCTGCGATGTGCTAGAGGTGCCCGAGGAAGGGGGGCAGAAGGTCGATGCTTTTGAAGTCTGGCTTTTTGACAAGGATGATGTAGAGACCGTTTCCAAAGTTCTGGTGAGCCCATACGTGTATCAGGATGAGGCCCTGAACGTCGAATTGGGGGCGAGGGGAGAGCTCGTCGTGGCCCAGCCAGGGGCGGCCTTCTCTTTGGAGACAAAGAACCTTCAATTGTCGGTTACGGTAGAGGAGGCAGAGTACCTACAAGATGAGGAAATACCTGAATCGGCCTTTGCAAAACTGCGGGTAGAGTTTTTGGTTGAACGGGCAAATGGCTTGACCTGAAAAAATCCCACCTCCTCAGACACGCTCGTTGGGGTCAAACATCTTGCGGTACTCTTGGAGGGCAAAGCGATCGGTCATCCCTGCGATATAGTCGCAGATGACGCGGTCAGGATCACCCTTTTGCATTCTCCTTTGCACCGAGAGAGGAAGTTGGTGGGGTTCTGAGGCGTAGGCCTCAAAAAGCTGCCGCAGTAGACGTTTGGCCTTTTCTTGCATGCGCATCACGCGCCAATGGCGATAAAGGTTTTTCATCAAAAAGTTTTTCAGCTCTTTGTTCTTTGCCCGGAGTTCGGGGGAAAAGGTAACTAGATCGCTGGGGTGCTGACGTACTTCTTCCACAGAGGTGGGCTTGAGTTGGCGGAGCCGTTCGGCAGTGGTATAGATCACGTCAGAGACCTCGATGTTGATGAGATAACGCACGACGCGATTCCGGTCCATCTGGCTAAAATCTTCTCCCACATTCAAGGCTTGGCAGGCTTCTCTCCAGATCTCGAGCTGCCATAGCTGCCTAGGGTGGACGAGCCCGGAGCGCAGGCCATCGTCGAGGTCGTGGGTATTGTAGGCAATTTCATCAGCGACGTTGATGATCTGCCCCTCTAGCGTAGCCCGGAGCTCCGGTTCGTAGCCGCTGGCCTCGGGTGTGTCGTAATCGGTGGCGTGCTTGACGATACCTTCGCGTACCTCCCAAGTAAGGTTAAGCCCGGGAAAGTTGGGATATCTCTGCTCGAGAACTTCGACGATGCGCAGCCCTTGAGTGTTGTGGTTGAATCCGCCTTTGTTGGCCATGATTTCGTGGAGTACAGCCTCGCCGGCGTGCCCAAAGGGAGTGTGGCCTAGGTCATGAGCCATGGCGATGGCTTCAGTGAGGTCTTCATTGAGCCGCAGAGCTCGGGCGATGGTACGGGCGATCTGAGCTACCTCCAAAGTGTGGGTAAGGCGCGTGCGATAGTGGTCCCCTTCGTGGTTGACGAATACTTGGGTTTTGTATTCTAGGCGACGAAAAGCCGTGGTGTGAAGGATGCGGTCTCGATCTCTTTGGTAGGCTGTGCGATAGTCGTGTTCCTTTTCGGGGTACCTTCGCCCACGAGAGGCTCTGCTAAGTTGTGCATATGGGGCAAGGGTTTGAGCTTCGAGGGCCTCTAGCTGGTTTCGGTCGGTAAACATCTTTTTGCCCTCCTCTAATAGATTCCAAGCATTAAACATTTTACCACAAACCTTCGCCCGGGTAGAGAGGAGCTCGAGGAGAAACAATGGTAGCCAAGCCGCGTTGGATCATCCATGTGGATCTGGATGCCTTCTTTGCCTCGGTGGAGGAGCTTTTACACCCGAAATTAAAGGGCAAACCGATTATCGTAGGGGGAGACCCCAAAGGACGAGGGGTGGTTGCCTCTGCTTCCTATGCGGCGCGGGCCTACGGTGTGCATTCGGCCATGCCCATGGCTCAAGCGCTCAGGCTCTGTCCTGAGGCGGTAGTTATTTCCCCCCACCATGAGGAGTATGCTCGACGTTCCCAGGCGGTGATGGGCATTTTACGCGAGATCACCCCCCAGGTAGAACAGATCTCCATTGACGAGGCCTTTTTAGATGTGACGGGTTGCGAGAGGCTTTGGGGGCCTGTTCGCCAAATGGGAGAGATGATCCAACGGCGCATCTTCGAGGAGCAGGGGCTTCCTTCCTCTCTGGGCATCGCCACAAGCAAGCTAGTGGCCAAAATCGCTTGTGCTGAGGGAAAGCCGCGGGGATTGGTTTTCGTTCCGGCTGGTGAGGAGCAAGCTTTTCTGGCCCCTTTGCCCATCGAGAAGCTCTGGGGGGTGGGCAAGGTGTTAGGGGCCAAACTACGAGCTCGAGGTGTTCGAACGATCGGTGATCTTGCCACTTGGGAGCTAGAGCAATTGGTGCAAGAGTTTGGCGAGGTGGGGCGAATGCTTTACCTGGGGGCCAGAGGGATCGACAAGAGCCCAGTGCGTTCCTCTCGAGAGAGGAGGTCCATCAGCCAGGAGGCAACCTTTGCTCATGATACTGCTGACCGCGAGCTCGTCCGGCGGATGATGTTGCAGATGAGCGAGGAGCTGGCGGCTCGGCTGCGCAAGAGGCACCTTGTTGCTCAAACGGTGCGGATCAAGCTGCGTTATCCAGATTTCAGCACGATGACTCGGCAAGTTACTCTCTCACAGCCGACGGATCAGGCCATGGTTATTTACGAATATGCTTGGGAGCTTTTGCATCAGTATTGGCCACCGGGGCGCAGGCTGCGCTTGATAGGGGTGGGCTTGAGCGGTCTCTTTGAAGGGGGCTACCAACTGGGGCTCTTTGATCATCAAGATCAGCGCTGGATACGCCTGAGCCAGGCACTTGATGAGATCCGCCAGCGTTTCGGGCGCCGGGCGATCACGCGGGCCTCGTTGCTGGAACGTAAAAAGCGCTCGGGTTCATTGAAGCGTTGAGAAAAGCTGTCTTCCACAAACTGAGCTGCAAGGGAGGGCGCTTGCCGGTGAGGAGGATAAAAGGGGCTACTCGCTGAAGGCTGGCAGGAGCGAGCCCAAGATGATCGAGAGAACGGAGCGTACCCTGCCGACGGCGGCGGATGATCTTTTGGGCGGCCTTGGGACCGATGCCGGGAATGCGCAAGAGTTCTTCCAAGGAGGCGGTGTTCACTTCGATGGGGAAACGCTCGGGATGTGCTAGGGCCCAGGCTAATTTGGGATCCTGGAGTAGAGGAAGGTTTCCCTTCTCATCAAAGACGAGTTCCTCAGGAAGAAAGCCGTAATCGCGGAGGAGAAAACTCGCTTGGTAGAGGCGTCGCTCGCGCTGGAGAGGGGTGGGCGGATGTCCCTCCAAGGGGGTATCGGGAATCGGTTGAAAGGCACTGTAGTAGACTCGGGCCAGCCGTAGTTGACGATAGAGCCAGGCCGAAGTCTGCAAGAGCTCCTGATCGCTCTCCTCAGCGGCCCCCACCACAAATTGGGAGGTGAGGCTCACTTTGGGAGCAAGGCGATAGCGGAGGCGGTTGGCGGTCAGTAGGGGAGTGAGAAGGTCTTTATGGAAGGCCTTGGAAGGGGCGAGGAGGGCGAGCCGCTTGCTGGAGGGAGCTTCGAGGTTTAAGGAGACCCTCTGGGCGAGGAGGATGGCTTTCTCAATGGCTGCTTCGCTAGCTCCTGGGAGAATTTTGAGATGAACGTATCCCTCAAAGCCATAGCGTTGCCGAAGGATCTCCACGGTGGCGATCATCCGCTCCATAGCAAAATCGGGGTTTTTACAGATGCCTGAGCTTAAAAAGAGTCCTTCAGCGAGTCGACGCCGATAAAGGGTGTCAAAGAGGCGAGCCAACTCCTCGGGGGAGAAGCTAGTGCGTGGAGTATCCCTCCCACTGCGGTTGACGCAGTAGGCACAATCCTTCTCGCAGATATTCGTTTGGAGAACTTTGAAGAGGGTCATGTGGTGCCCGTTGGCCTGGGTGACAGAGTGGAGCCAACGGGTGATCTCTGTAGGGCGGATAGAACAGGGATCGCAGAGATCATAACGGGCGGCCTCGCCCAAGAGTTCGATCTTGGCAAGAGTATCCATGGCCTTCTGTTTGCCTCCTCTATAAGCTTGCCTGCCCAGCACTATTTTAGCACAAATGTTCTATAAAAACAAGGGCTTTTTGATTCGAGGGCTTGGGGGTTTACCAGTTTGAACGCACCTCCGTTTTTTATAACTTGGACGGGTCCCGCTCCCAGGGTATAATTTCCATCTGTACAAGGGGAAAGATGGACTATCAAGTTTCTTTGGATGTTTTTGAGGGGCCTCTCGATCTTTTGCTCCGCCTGATTGAGCGGCAGGAGCTGGATATTACATTAGTTTCCTTG
>JAGGYI010000252.1 GCA_021162655.1 Anaerolineae bacterium | reverse complement strand
CTGCAGGGGAGAGGTTTTCTAGAGGTGCGCCCAAAAGCTGGTGCTCGCGTTCAGGGTGTTCACAAAGATAGCGGGCGAGTTGGCTTTGGGACTCTTCCCAAAGGTCTTGACGCGGGAGATCGGGGGAGAGAAAAATGCCTATCCCTTCGCGCACTGGGTAGGAGGCATTGCATTCCTGGCAGCGCGCCTTGGCTGTTTCAATGTGTTCCCCGTCGCATTCGCGAATCTGCCAAGAGAGTGCACCACCACAGGCTGGGCACTGGAGTAGATCGATAAGAAAAGCTTGCATGAATCTCTTCCATCCTTGGTCAAGTTCCCGTTTCTTTTTTTAATGTATCCAATTGTATTGAGAGAATTGCTGGGGGTCAATCCTCCCTTTGACATCCCCTCTACCCCATGCTAAGCTAGCTTTTGTGCTGGGGGCGGATTGCGCCCTCAGCATCTATCGCCTTTGGGAGGTTTATGGAGCGCGATGAGCAAGGAAGTTGTCTTTCCTACGGGCAAATTGCCCCTCGAATTCCTTCGCCAGCTCCTTGAGCGCTATACCCGTCCTAATGGCCGGCTTATTGCAGGGCCTCGGGTGGGTGAGGATGTGGCGGTCATCGATATGGGTGATCGCTATATGGTGGTCAAGACGGATCCGATCACGTTTGCTACCGATCAGATCGGCTGGTATGCCGTACACGTAAATGCTAACGATGTGGCTACTAGTGGGGCACGGCCTCTTTGGATGTTGAATACTCTACTCCTTCCTGAGAAAAGCACGACGCCCTCTTTGGTGGAGGAGATCTTTCGTCAGCTAGCTGAAGCTTGTGAGGCGTTAGATATTACCCTTGTTGGTGGTCATACGGAGGTTACCTGGGGGTTAGATCGGCCTATCGTTGTTGGAGTGTTAATTGGCGAGGTGCCTCGTGAACGGCTTATTACTACGGCAGGAGCCCAGGTGGGTGATCGGGTGCTTTTGGTGAAGGGGATTCCCATCGAGGCGACGGCTCTCATCGCTCGGGAGAAGGCCGCAGAGCTGCGTCGACGAGGTTATGGGGAGGAGTTCCTGCAACGGTCTCAGCATTATCTCTATGAGCCCGGCATCAGCGTGCTTGCTGCTGCGCGCTTGGCTGCAGAACACCCTGGCGTTCATGCTATGCATGATCCCACAGAGGGGGGGCTAGCCACTGGCCTTCATGAACTGGCTTTGGCTGCAGGCACAGGGCTTTGTCTCTATCGCGACCGTGTGCCCATCTTGCCTGAAGGGGAGCGACTCTGTGCAGAATTTGGCCTCGATCCTTTGGGGGCCATTGCCTCGGGTGCGCTTATCGTCGCTGTGGCACCAGAGGAGGCCGAAAACCTCGCTCGGCGCTACCAACAAGCTGGCATTCCCTGTGCTTATATTGCTGATCTTCTCCCTCCGGAGGAAGGCATCTGGATGTATGATAAAGGCTGTCGTAAGCCTCTGCCTCGTTATGATAGCGACGAGATCGCTCGCCTTTTTTAGGCTTTCGCCAAGGCATTGTGTTTTCGTGCTATACTGAAGATGCTTTGAGCGTACTTGGCCATGATGGAGTATGGTGTGGAACATCCTTGTCCCCAGACTCGCCACCTAGAGCGCCCACTGGCCAGTGGGGAACACGTTTTGGTGGTGTTGGGTGATTCGATTACCTGTGGGACGCGCTTTACACCAACCAAGTATTACCCCGCCCTTTTAGAGAAGCTGCTCAATGCACATAGCCGAGAGCCCTGGCGCGTTCTCAACGCGGGCTACCCGGGAGACACGGTGGTGCAAGGAGCTTTGCGCTATGCCCGTGACGTAGCTCCTTTTCGTCCGGAGGTGCTCTGCATTTCCTTTGGGCTGAACGATGGCAATCCACGCCGTAGCCAGGCTGATGTTCAGCGTGAGCTTCTCTGGTGGGCAGAGCGACGCTTTTGGGCTTGGGCGCTGGTAACTCTCCAGAGCTGGGGGCGACGGCTGGGTCTATTTCGTGTGAAGCGAGAGAACTCGCTGCAGGGGCTCCCGCGGGTGCCCCAACGTCTTTTTGTCCGAGTACTCACTGACCTGGTGCAGCGAGGTCGGAGACAAGGAGCAGAGGTGCATTTGTTGCCACTGGTGCCTGTTTCGCGCAAGGTGTTGCCTGAAGGCCGCTGGCAGCTTTACCGAGAATACGATGGCCTTATCCGGCAGGTGGGACGGCAGTTGAACGTACCGGTGGTTTGTTGGGAGGCGAGGGAAGATCCCTTTCTCCCTGAGGTGATGCGTCTATCGGATGGTGTTCATCTCAGCGAAAAGGGAGAAGCCTGGTTAGCCCGTCGTCTTTATCAGCATCTGCGAGAATGGAGCCCACGATGTCGAGCCCTTTTGCACTCATCCGCCAAATTCGCCAAAACCATGCCCTAGAACATGCCACAGTGCACTTACTTAGCCGGTGGGTCCCTGGGCTTCATCTGGTGGGGCGCAGCGATTGGCGGGGGTTTTGGCTTTACGGCGAGGTAGAGACCTCCCTTGTTCTGAAGGCGGCTTTGGAGGGGCTGCAAAGGTTGCAGAGTGGGGAGAGTCAGCTAGCTGTTCATCCCCGCTGTGGAACGAATATTGCGGCCACTGTGCTCTTGGGTGGTGTTGCTGTCTATGCTGCTGGGGCAGTTCCTAACCGTTCGCGCTTGCGGCGTTTTCTGGGAATGGGCCTGGCTGCTCTAGGAGCATTGACCTTTTCTGGGCCTTTGGGGCTCTTGGTCCAACAGCATATCACTACAACGGCGGACCTGCGCGGGGTGAGTATTGAGGGGGTACGGCGGATGCAGCGCGGTGGGTTAGTAATGCATCGCGTGTTGGTAGCCCATCGGTGATGGGGGAACTATGCTTTATATTTTTCATGGTGAGGAAGAGTTCACTCGCAGTGAGGCGGTGGCCAAGCTGAAACAGCGAATTGCTAGTGATGGCACAGGTGACTTGAACATTGTCACCTTGGAGGGAGAACGCCTCCTTTTAGAGGAGCTGATCGAGGCTTGTAATGCTCTTCCTTTTTTTGGAGAACGCCGTTTGGTTATCGTCGAAGGATTGTTGCAGACCCTGGAGCCACGCCGCGGCAGGGGGCGTCGAGGTAAACAAAAGGAGGTTACCCCTTCGGTCAGCCAAAAAGAGTATGCACAAAAGCTAGCAGACTATTTGCCTGCTCTTCCCGAGACCACACGGCTCCTTTTCGTTGAGCGGCAAACCCTTTCTGCTTCCAATCCTGTTCTCAAGACGGTTCAGAAGCTGGGGGGGTACATCCGCGAATTCAAAGTGCCCGAGGGATCCGAATTGCAGCGCTGGGTGCGCCGCCGCGCTCAAGCCAAGGGGGTAAGCATCTCACGTGAGGCGGCAGCTTTGCTGACTTTGCTGGTAGGAGCGAACTTGCGCCAGTTGGACCGCGAGCTAGAAAAGCTGGCTGCTTTGGTGAACTATGCTCGGGAGATTACTCCCGAAGATGTACGTGTGTTGGTGTCTGCGGCCCAGGAGGCGAATATCTTTGGTTTGGTAGATGCTCTGGGAATGCGCCAGGCACGCCAGGCGATGGCACAGTTGGAGCGCCTTTTGGCTGATGGGGCTAATGAGCTCTATCTTCTTGCAATGATTGCCCGACAGGTTCGCCTCCTTATAGGGATAAAGGACTTGTACGAGGAAAGACGCCTACCTCCTGCCGAGGTACGCCGACAATTAGGTATTGGGCAGCGTTTTGTTTTTGAGAAGCTGGTTAGGCAGGCACGGCGTTTTCGACTGGCAGAACTCAAGGAGCTTCTCCAGCGGGTGTTAACAGCGGATCAGGCTATAAAGACAGGGCAGATGCCTGGTCCCTTGGCTTTGGAGCTACTTGTCCTGGAAATTTGTCGGCGTCGCTCGCCGGCGCAGATCACCAGGGGAGCAGAGTAGCCCGTACCCGCTGAGCCAAGCGCAGCTCGGCTTCGTCTCCTGAGCCCAAGTCCAAATAAAGTTGTATGGGGTGCACTACCCAAAGGTGCGAAGGTAGTTCCTGACTTCCCCAGAGAAGGCTTTCGTCATAGGGCTGGAAGACAAAGATGTAACTCTTTCCCCTGTCTTCACGCCACCCTAGCTTTTTTGCAAGGGCATCGGCTTTGCCCTTCCAATAGAGGGCCAGGTGAGGGGTCCCTTCGTCGAGCTGTAGGAGCTGGCGTGCTCCAGACCAAAGAGTCAGTGCGTAGCGATCGCCCAGCTCGGGGGCTAGTTCAGCTAGTCGAGCCTCTAGCTCAGGCACGCTGCGCCACGAGCGGTAGATGCGATAAGCACTTTCGCGTAGGTCATAATTTTGTGACCAGGCCTCGAGAAGGCCAGCAGGATCAAAAAGCTCTACACCGGCGCGGGTCTTGCTCACCACGCCCAGTTTGGCGAGTGAGCTCGTCACCATGCTGGCCATCCCCAAACTCACCTCGGCTACCTGGGATAGCTCACGCATCTTCCAACGGCGTTCTGGCTCGAGCAATAGGCGGCGTATTACGCGCTCTGCTTTGCCCTTGAAGGGGGAGCGGAGCTCCTTCTTTTGTGGGTGTGCGTTCTCTCGTCCCTGGAT
>JAGGYI010000051.1 GCA_021162655.1 Anaerolineae bacterium | reverse complement strand
GGTTTGGGTGAAGAATAGGTGGGCAATCACGAGGGGAGGCAATTGGTTCATGGTGCGATAGAGGAGAGAGATATCCGCACGATAAGCCCGAGGGAGGGGAGCCCCATAACTTTCAGGAGAAAGGGCCATCATCTTGGCAAAACCCAAAATGAGATGCAGTGGACCACGTATCTCGTGGCTCACTGTAGCAACAAAACGCGCCTTGAGAGCTCGGGCCTCTTCAGCCTCTTTGCGGGCCACCAGAAGCTCATTATTCACCCGTTCGACCCGGTATGTTGCCTCTTCCAAAGCGCGCACAACACGGTACAGTTCCCCCCGACGTTGTCGAGCTTCTCCTAGAGCCTCCAGAGATTTCATCCATCCTTCGAGGATCTGCTCAATCGTCTCCTGAAGAGGGAAAACTACCACGCGGATAACTGCGCAGAGAAGGGCATAAAAGACTCCCACCCGAAAAAGCTCAGAATGCTGAACGGTTCCGCCAACATATCCTCCCAAGAAAAAATTCATCCCCAAAGCGAGGAGGCTCACAATGCAGGGAGCCCCTTTCCCCAAAAGAACTCCGGCCCCGATGATAACAAAGGCATCCGCCACAACCGCTATCCCCGTTGCCCCATGGGTTAGGAGCCGAATACAAAAGAGCGTGCCCACAAGAAACAGCCAGCAGCGTAAAACGTAAAATTTACGCACAAAATATACAATCAGGAGCTCTGCGGCTAGAACCAATGGGGCAAAGTCATGAGCCCGCCATCCTGTATCACGCAATGCCACATAGGCATACCATGTAAGCAAAGACACGGCTGAGAAAAAGGCGAACCGTGAGAGAAGCTCGCGACGCAGGGAATCAAGCTCCCCCTCAAGTTCGCAGCCTATATTCAAGCTAGCTGCCCCCATAAAAACGCCTCCTCAGACTTATCACCCTCAACTCAGTATTTGCGCCAGCTCAGGAGCAAAACGTCGCAGATCTTCACGCAACTTTAGCAAAGCGATGTCCCGTGCTTTGGCCTCTAACATCACATCAAAAGGCCGCAACCCCTTAGCTGCCTGCATAAAAGAGATAAACTCAAAAGGATTAACGAAATCGCTGTGCTCCGTCCACGTTGGCACCTTGATTCGAGAGGTTCTCTCAAAAAAGCGCATCTCGGTGCGCGGCGTGCTAAAGTGCACTTTGGGCACCACGTGTTCCGGCCAGGTGCCTAAGGAATAGGCCAGAGCTTCGTGAAAGGGAATGCGCCCTGGGTTCAGCACTTGATGATGCAAATTGTCAAAAACAAGGGGGATCCCACAGCGTTGATGGATAAAACGTACATCCTCATGGGCAAAACGCCGATCATCGTTCTCCAAAACAAGCCGTGCCCGTGTGCAAGCAGGCAAAGCCTCATAACGCTTTAAGAAACGCTCCCGGGAAGGCTCTTTCCCTTCATGTACTCCGCCCACATGTAGCACAATGACCGCCTCAGGGCCAAGCCCCATCGCCTCCAAAAGGGCAGCGAGGGCCTCCAAAAGGATTTGGTTACGCCTTGCTCGCTCTTCGTCAGGCACGCTCAACCCAAGATGATAAGGATGAAAGGAAAGACGCACATCGAACTGACGGGCAAGCTCTCCGACAAGAGCTAGCTCTCGAGCATATTCTCTGATCTGCTTAAAGATCTCTTTTTCCCTCCATGGAAGCAACCGTGAATGCATGCGATACATATGAATATCATTTGCCCGAAGATAATGGAGAATGTCTCGTAAATAGGCCAAATTCACGCTGAGATCAGGCACCGCCAAAAGGGAACGGCCTTTGTAGTAGGAAGACAGCCCGGGGCTTCCATAGATGCGGATCGTAAACCCTAGACGCAACTTTGCCCTCCCTAGGATGCTAGTTGCATTCTAGTAATGGCGGAAAGATAGAACAAGCGAAAACGCAAACAGGCGGCTACCGGGTGATAGCCGCCTGTTTGCACCCCTTGGGGTCATCTCCGCCCACGTTCAGCGAGCCAGCCTCCCTCTCCAGAGGGTAAATATCTCCCCGTCAGCACATGTTCTCCCGAAAGGCCGTAATTGGTAGCTAAAAGGGCAAAGTCGAGAATGTTGATCTCCCAAGAATTATTGTAATCAGCCCGGGGATCAAACGTTGGATCCCCCAACGATGTATCATAAGCACCGGCTAGAATAGAAAAATCGAGAATATCAATCACTCCGTTCAAATCGGAATCTCCCTCAAGCAACGTCCCCATATCCAGCACATTAATGCCCAAATCTACCGCAACGTTGTGCCGCACATTCCAGAGGCTATGCAGATCGCGCACCTTAACATCGTATGTCCCCGTGACAATATTCGTCACCGTGAACACCCCGCGTTGATCCGTCAGAGGAGAGAACGTATAGGTAGGCATCGTCTCCCCTGGAAGATAAAGGGTAACAGAGAGGGGACAGCTCCAATCCGGAGAAGGTGGAGCCGAGCGCCCTTGAAAGTGCACCTGACCCACGATGGTACCCTGGCGTAGAACGTCGATCTCCCCATCTTTGGTCACAGAAGGGATCTCAATCCCATCAGGATCGCTCAGCTTGGCGGCCACAATTTCCACCGGCGAGATTCCCCCCTGCAGTGCCTCAAAAGTAATCACTCCAAAAAGACCATCCCCCGAGACTGCCGCCCTAGGGGGCACCTGAGTCAATGCACAATCCAGCGTCCCAGTGAGCTCATGCGCCTCATTCACTGGCACATAGTCAGGGTAAGGGAACCCACCTAAAGCCATCTGTACTCCACTCAAGAGGGGGTCCGCATCCACCACACGTACGATAGAGGGATCGTAGCGAATGTGCACCTCAGCCCCATAGAGGTTTACCGCCCCATAGATGCGCACCTCTACAGTAGTGGTCAACCCTACAGGCACCTGACGATGTGAAGGCACAATTTCGATCCGAGCGGGCCCTGTGGGCACCACCGTAGGTGTCTGGGTTGGTGTAGCGGTGGCCGTTTGGGTGGCTTCTGGGGTACCATCTTCCACCACGGCGAGCGTTCCATCGTGCGTCGTCACAGCTAACTCCAGCCCCTGCTGATCGCTCAGAACCACCTCATCCACTTGAAAGGCACTACTCCCCAGAGCCGCCCCCAAGAAGGTAACCTCCACCAAGGATCCCGAGCCATCAAAGGAGGCCTCTTGATTCGTCAGTGACGCTGTAATAGAGATCACCCCAGTCGTATTGTCCGCCACATTCTGGAGAACCTGCCAATCGGTCCCCGCCAGGATAGTGCCAACCCCTACCTGCACTCCCGGCTGAGCAGGATCAACATCCACTACTTGAATGTGAGAGGGATCAAAAACGAGTCGCATCTGAAGGGCATAGAGGCCCGTGACATTCGCCAGAGAAACGGCAACTACCTCCGTATCCCCCAAACGAATCTCCTGATAGAGGGGATCGGGCTGCACCACAGCATCAAGAAAAGCGGCTTTGGCCCCCCAAGAAACGAGCCCAACAAAGAGCAGCCCCAGAAGAAATATAAAGGTGAGGGAATTCAAAAATCCAGGCTGTGGCCCACGTTCTCCCGGCGAAAGTACGCTCGCCTGTTTTCGCTCCAGATTGCCCATGAGCCTAGCCACCCTTTATCACTATGGAAGGAGAGGAGCTTGAATTCCTCTCCTTCAAATACCTTTCAAAGTTTCAATATCACCAGGGCTGTGGACCGCTAGCGCCAAAGTTGTTACCCACCTGGACGAGATCAAAGATGTTGCAAACCTGATCTCCATTGATATCAGCCCGGCCGCTAATCCACTCCGGATGACATCCATCGGGGGAAGGTTCCCAATCCTGATCTCCAGCCATCGAGCCGAAATGTCCGCCCACAAAGGTGAGATCCAAAATATTAATGTTCTGATCCGCAGGGCCAGGCATCGTTACGGTAGGATCACCCGGGCAACCAGCAGCCCGCTGAGCAACGATCTGCGGCCCCACTGCATCCCCGCCCAAAAGCGTCGCCGCTCCCAAATCGATGACAGCGTCCGCCGGGACAACGAAGGATTTACTCAAGGGGAGATACCCCTCATGGTCCACCCACAAATCAAGCACCTCACCAGCACCAACAGGACAAGCGAAGGCAAAAAAGCCATCATCCGCCGTTACGGCAAGAACATCATTCCCTCTTTTTATCTCGAGACCACCGTGATTTTGCCGCCCCTGAAGGTAGAGATACCCCAAAACCACCCGGGTGTTCACCGTCACATATCCACCCTTTGTCCAATGGGGAACACTCTGAGCAAAGACGTTCGTCAACTCTGTGCCAGAGAAGCCCAACATCGACGTCCCCTCTGCCAAGGCACGCACTCGCAAATGAGCCACCACCCCCGTTCCCGATCTAGCGGGCGAAGGGCTGTTTTGCGAGATGGCAAAGTGGACTATGCCTGCAGTCTCATCCACCTCATTCTGTGCCACCGAATCCGGTGAAAGGAAAGCACCAAAATCGATCTGAGTTCCCGGAATTGCGGGATCCGCATCCAAAACCTGAAGTACCGTCGGGTTATAACCTAGGTGGAACTCTACTCCATAGAGGTTCACAACGTTCGCCACCCAGATACTGAGGTCCATCTCATCACCCACGTTCAAACTCGAGGCCTCTGGCACAACATAGATGATCGGAGTAGGCTCAGGAGTACTCGTTGGAGTAGGAGTTGCTGTCGCCGCAGGGCTCTCGGTAGGAGTCGTTGTAGGAGGAGTAGGAAACTCTTGCCCCACGTTAATCAACCCATCCTCAGTCGAGGCCGTAAATGAAACCCCATTCCGGTCAACAAGAATGACATCAGCTATCTCCAGAGGGCACGCCCCCATCGCCTGAGTATAGTAATGGATGCGTGCTAGTGTTCCCCCGGTGACTCCCGCAGGTTCATCGAAGCTCAACTTGGCCCCGTAAGTGAGGGTACCGGTAATGGGCTCTACCGCATTGGCAAAAACGTACCAACTCTTGCCGGCAAAAATATCCCCCGGCTCAACTTGGACTCCCGCCTTGGCAGGGTCAGAATCCAACACCTGAATCACCTGGGAGTTAAAATGCACCAATATCCAGGCCCCATATAGCCCGTCGGCATGGTCGATCTTGATGTCCACCCAGCTAGTCGTCCCCGGAGAGACGTCTTGAGGAGAAGGATCAAAATAAACTATTGGAGTCGGCCGCGGCGTTGGAGACGGCGGCACCGGAGTATGCGTCGCTGTAGGCGATACAGAAGGAATTAGCGTAAATGTAGGGGTCAAAGTAGGCCCTGCCGGAATCGTAGAACCTGGGGTCACCGTCACCAAGGGAAGGGAGGTTTCTGTCGGGGTAGGCGAGACCCATCCCTCAACAGTGGGAGTAGCCGTCGATGGAATAGTCACTACACGTACAGTACCATCCATACTGAGATGCTCGATGCTCTCTCCTCCCCTGCGAGCCAAGACGACCTCCACATAACGAATGGGGCTCACCCCTGGCTGCAAGGCCAAGAAATTAATCCGGGCCAGCACACCGCTCCCTACTACCCCCCCTTGCGCCACACTATCCAAAGCAAAGACATACTCAATCGTCCCGGCAAAGGCGTCTACCTGGTTTAGGTCAACATGCCAAGGCAGTCCCGCAAAAATGTCCCCTGCCTCAATTTGCACACCAGGGAGACCAGCTTCGGCATCGAGCACCTGGATGATCGCCGGATCATAAGTGACATGAAGTTCCACCGCAAAAAGATCCACAACGTTCTCGATGCGCAATTCAACAGAGCTCTGATGCCCCACAAGCACCTCTTGATCTACAGGCCAAACCCGCATTGTAGGCATGACAGCCCTCTGCACCAAGGCAGAAAGGGGCTCTGCCCCAAGGACCAGAGCCAAGGCGAGTGTAAAAAGCAACACACCTATTCGGGCCGGTCTCCACGTTTTTCTTTCCATAGACATCGACACCCCCTTCTCTCAAGCCCCAGGGTGCTTGCGTTCAGGACGTCGTATAACGTATTACCAACCGGGGAGAAAGCTCCTGCGCCCACCAGTACTCAGACGCAGCATAAGAATATTCGACAGAGGTGGGCCCGCGACCTTTCAAGATGACCCCACGATTCGTCCCGGGGTTATTCACCCAACCTTGCACCAAAGAGGTGATATCCCATCTATGCCAACTGTCGATTGTATCGACAATAGTTGTAGCGACGGGGGTCCCAGCGAGATCTGTCCCTGGATCATTACAGCCGGGCAATCCCCAAGCAGTTGAAGAAGTCGCCTGCTCCCACGTCGCCTGCCCCTCTGCCCAAGGACGCAGCACTTGGTAGACGTCAATCGTCAAGGCACCCGCATTACTCCGCGAGACGGCATACAGCTCCAAACGCGCCTCGAGGATGGTAGCTCCCGCAGGTACACTGGAGAGATCGAACCACACAAGGGAGGAACGAATATCCCCCTGTCGAACGATCATCGTTACATTGCCCCCATAGTTCGTCGTCGGCTGCCACTGGCTGATGTATGTATCACGTACACCACTGTACCCCAGGTATCCCTGCTGAAGGATCAACTCGGAGCCACCAGGTGTTGCCGTCATCGTCGGAGTTGCCGAGGCACCCGGCGTCACTGTTTCCTGAGGGCTCGTCGGCACAGGAGTATTCACAGAGCCATAGGTGTATTGCACCACCAGCTTGGGCCTCAGATTCTCGATGCTGTACTCGCTGCTCCAAAAGCTCATCTCAACCGTATTGCCCGTTGCCAGAAGCAACATCCCATAATTCGGCCGTGTGCCATCCACCCAGGCCTGCACCAAACTAGTCACGTCGAAACCGTACCAAGCGTTCATCTCCGAGACGAGCTCGGAACCACTGGGGCTAGCATCCCGGTCATCCAGGGTGTCATCGGCACCTCCCTGCGTCCAAGCGACCCCCGAAGAGGCCTGATTCCAAGTCACCTCCATCTCACTCCAGGGACGCTTGAGCCCATAGACCGAGACCGTCATATCCTGAGCATGGCTCTTATAATGGCTGGTATAGAGCCAAAGCCGGGCATCCATGATGGTCACCCCTGCAGGGATCTCGGAAACATCGAAATAGATCACAGGCCGCTTGACGCCCGCCGTGCGAATAGACAAGGCCCCTTGATGGCCATAGTTCGCTGTAGGATCCCAAGCGGCCAAGAAACTATCATAACATCCCTCATATTCCCCAGCCTTGTACTGGAAGGTACGCACAATAGGAGTCGGGGTGATCGTCGGTGTCGCAGTAGGCAAGCCAGTCTCTGTCGGCGTAGGGCTGATCGTTGGGGAAGGAGTTGCCGTAGCTGTAGCCGTAGGCTGGAGGATTTGGCAAATGATCAAACTAACGTCATCAACAAAGAAACTAGTCACATTGGAGCCATCCGTTTCTACTTCAAAACAGATACGAATGGTCTGCCCCTTATAAGCACTGAGATCGAACTCCGAATGCTGCCAGGTGCCCGAGGCTGAACCGTCGCTGAGGGTCTCCAAATCCTGCAAGAGGTTCCCCTGGGTATCGCGAATACGGATGTACATGAAATCATAGGGGTGAGTAACCTCCTCCGTCATCATCCCCCACCAGTAGCTGAGGGTAACTTGGGTCACTTCTTCCCCTGGCCCAGAGAGGGAAGGAATTGTCACCTCTTGGTAAAGGCCATCAGCGCCATTATTGTAGCCGCCTAACCAAGCGCTATAGGAACCTGTATGTTTCTCCACTGTAGTATAGCTCGTTGAGCCAGTGCGTACCCAAGGAGCCGCCTCACCCCCAACGACATTCTCAAAGCCACCGTTCTCTATGTGCTCATCGCAAACCGGGGTAGGAGTGCTCAAAGCACCCGTCGGGGTGGGGCTAGGCGTAGCCGTTTCCGTAGCACCAGGGGGCACAGTCTCGCTCCCCGTAGGTGTCGGTGTCAAAGTAATCGTTGCACTCCCTGTTGGGCTTGGCGTAGGTGTCGCCGTCAAAGTAAGAGTAGACGTTGGAGTGGGTGTACTCGTATCTCCAGTGGAGAGAACCTCTATCTGGCCATGGGTCAAATCCCGAGAAATGGTCGTCCCACCATGATCTACCAGAGTCACCTCGGAGAGGGTAAGGTTGCTCAACCCAGGAGCCATCCCGTGAAAGACGAGCCAAAAGAGCGTACCATCTCCACAAAAGCCCAGCAGCTCCCCACTATTGATATAAGCGACAAAGTGTACCTGGCCAAAGATGCCATCGTCCGAAACTTCGTTCTCTAGCACCTGGTAGGAAAAACCATCGAAAACATCGCCCATATAGACCTCTACTTGAGGCGTAGAGGCATCAGCGTCCTCTACATCGAGGAGTGCACCGTTAAAATCAAGCCGGATGTCAAAGCCATAGAGATCCCAGACATCCTCGATGCGCACTTGCACTACAGCTGTGTCCCCCAAAGGAAGCTGCTGATCGGCGGGCGAGACGAACACTTCAGCCGGCGGGACAGTCGTCGCCGTAGGGCCTAGCGTCGCCGTTGTCGTCGGAGAGCTTTCCGGCGTACCACCTCCCGGGGTAAAAGTAGGGGTTGAGGTCTCTGAAACGACGTCCACATCCGCCTGACCATCCCCCAAAACGACGGGAATGCTCGTTCCATCTCGCTCGCAAAGGACAACTTCAACAAAAGACATCACCGCATCGCCTAGAGCAAGGGGATCGAGCGAGATCGTCGCAATGACAGCATCTCCCGTAAAGCCCACTTCACTACCGGTAATCGAGATAATATACTCAATGACCCCTGTCGAGTTATCCACGTTGTTCTGGATAACATAGGTATCAAAACCATCAAAAACATTGCCTGGTTGAATCTGCACCCCTGGCACAGTGGGATCCGCATCAATCACCTGCACCAAAGTGTTGGGGAAGGACATGCGCAGCTCAATCGCATAGAGGCCAACGACATTCTCTACCACGATATCCACATCTTTGGTGAGCCCCCAACCTACTTCAACAGGATTAGGAGAAAAGTAAACCGTTGGCTGGGGATCCTCATCCAAAGGATGCCAAGCCTCCACCCCTCCCGTCCCTACAAGAAGAGCTGCCAGCAAGATCAACAAAACAGGACCACCCCACGAAGAATAACGCCATCTTTGAGATGCCATCCGTCTCATCCTTCCCCCTCAACCTAAGGCTTTACTACAAGGGTTAACCCCTCGGGCACCACGGGCAATGCATTGCCCCCCCGGTCCGCCAAAAGAACTTGCACGAAACGCAATTCCGTCTCTCCTGCTTCCTTGCCAAGCAGCGAGAACTTGGCCACCTCTACCTGCCCCCGCAAAGGCAAAGACGGATTCAATAGAGTTACAGCAAAATCGATCGTCCCCCCTACATTGTTCACGCGATTCAACGCTACAAAGCTACGCCCTTTGGGAAAGTCCTTGCCTAATGCAATCTGCTCCCCTGAAAGAGCAGGATCCGCGTCCTGTACCTGCACCTTCTGGGGATCAAAGCGCAAGTGAACTTCTACCCCGTAAAGGTTCACCACATTATCAATGACAATGCGCACCTCTGTCGGCTTCTCTCCTTGCACAGTCCGAGCTCCTGAAAGAAAGCGGGCACAAGTGCCCACCGTAGGACTCGCTTGCACAGAAGGCGAGGGACGGGGCGTTGATGAAGGTTGCGTTGTTGCTTTCGCCCGAGATTGCTCAACAGTTCTCGTTGCCAAAGGAGTGAAACCGCCCGCAGTAGGAGTAGCCACCTGGGGCGTTGAACACGCAAGCAAGACAAAAGATATAATCAATGAGACCCAAAAACGAGAGAACCTAATCATCTTGGTACCCATCACTTCCTTTGGCACTCGAACTTGGCCTTCTCTCTCGCGCTCCTTGGAGGCTCCAAACGAACAAGGGATCGAGCACCGCTAAAGCGGTGCTCGATCCCAAACTAGGCTCATGGCCAGGGGCTAGGGGCAATGGCACCAAAGTTGTTACCCACCAGCACCAAGTCAAAGATGTTCACCGTGCCATCCTCATTGATATCCGCTCGATAGGCCATATAGTCGGGATGGCATGGGTCGGGCCCCCAGTCTGGATCGGCCGAGGTCTTGCCAAACCGGGCACCCACAAAGGTCAGGTCGAGGACGTTCACCTTGCCATCGGGTGGTCCAGCCACCGTCATGGTGAGCTGAGGCGAGCAAGTAACCGGCGTGACCACCGTTATCTGCGAGCCAATCGGATCACCGCCCAGCAAGGTGACATCGTTCAACGAGAGGGTATCCGTTACATTGACGGCGATCAGCTTCTCCGCATAGAGGTAGCCATCCTTAACGATCCGCAGCATAAAGTTCTGGTCATATCCAACCGGCGGGCAGAAGGCATAACTACCATCTGCAGCCGTCACCCCAAGGAGCTGATCACCATAGTAGAGATAAGCTCCGCTATGATCCGTCCGCCCTTGGAGATAGGCCCGGCCAACTACAGACCGCGGCTGGACAGTCACACTGCCGTTGACCTGGTTATGCGGGATCGCCGTGAAAGACGGCGCCGGCGTGTTAGAGAGCAGCGAATAAGTGATCGTGATAGGAGAAGTGCCATCACCTATCGCCCTGAAGTGGAGATAGTAGAGATCGCCGCTACCATACATACCGACCGGCTGCGAAAGGAGCGTCGCTGCCACTGTCGCCGTGCCAGAAATGTTGTTATAGGTCTTGATCGTCCAGGCAGCCGGCGAGAACCAGGTTCCTTCCTGGATCTGCTCAACTTGCAGGATAGAAGGATCAAAGTCGGTAGTTACCTGGAAGCCCTGCAAGTCGGCTACGTTATCCACCCGGATAGGCACGACCACAAGATCGCCACAGTAGATATCCTCGGTGGGAGTAACCACTTGCAACGCTGCCACATAGCTCGTCGCATAGAGGTTAAAGGGATCATGGACACCATCGTCGACAGTGGCCACGTTGGTGATGATTCCCGTTCCCGTCAAGGTGATGCTCACCTCAAAGGTGACGGTAACACTCTCACCAGCCGTGATAGGACCGCTCCAAAGAATGGCGTCAAGACCACTATCATAGGAACCACTGCCCACTCCTGGCGTCCAAGAAAGGCTACCCGAACGGTACTCTGTGCCCCAAGGAATAGTATCCGTCAAGTGAACAGTGGCATTCTGAGTACCATCATTCAACAGCGTGATGGTATAGGTGAGAATACCACCATACCCCACCGAGTTACTGGCCACCTCTTTGGTCGAGTTGGTCAAACGAGGCTCCGAGAGCACTGTCGTCGTAACGGTGCGAGTATAGTAGTTCGTCCCGTTCTCCAAAATAGAGGCTGTGTTCGTGATGATCGTCCCATTGGCCAGAGGCGAGGAGATGATCACGCTGAACTGGATAGTCTCTTCCGTAAGAATATCCAGCGTGCCCGCGTAACTCACCCCTGCTCCCGTGTAGGAGCAAGAACCTCCAGCCGAGCCAGAGCATTGGAGAGATCCTGCCACGTACGTGGTGTTCGCCGGGATCAGGTCAGAGATAGCTACCGTCGCCGGCTGGTTCCCCACGTTCGAGACATAGATGGTATAGTCCAACTGCTCACCTGGGGCAGCTACAGTCTTGTCCACCGACTTGGTCGAGAATTGCAAGTTCGGTCCCGTGAGCACCGTAGTATTCGCCCCAATGGCAAATGGAGGATGGTACCCATCGTACAGCATCGCTTGGTTCGTGATCAGGGTACAGGGGATTTGCCCTGGATCTACCTGCACCTGGAAGGTAATCCACGTCGTCGGCCCCACTTGAGCCGCTACTGGCCCCGTCCAATAGATGCAGTCCGTCTGCGGATCATAGTAGCCACTTCCCGCAGAGTAGGTCAGCGACCCAGAGACATAAGAAGTGCATTCGGGGATGCAATCCGTCACGACAGCCGTGGCGTTCATGTTCCCCGTGTTCTCCAAAGCGATGGTATAGGTCACCAAACCACCGGCCAAGACAGAGGTCGGCGAAGAGGTCTTGGTTGAAGAGGTCAAGCAAGGCTGCGACTCTACAACCGTCTCCGCATAGAGATCAACTTCCGGCACTGTCCCCTCGTACACGTGGGCCACGTTCTGAATGATTGTGCCATTATCGATGATCGGATCCAGCACCACCTGGAAGGTAATCGTTACAGGCGTGCTGAGTGGCACCGTACCTTGCCAGCGGAAGCCGTTGCCCTCAGTCAGGCTCACCGTGTTGGGTGAACCTTGCACGTTCACCGAACCCATCACATAGCTTGTATGGTCCGGCGCTGTGTCGCTCACTACGATAGTGTGAGCATCGGCAATGCCGGTATTCGTCAGCACGATGGTGTACTCGAGCACTTCGCCGGGTGTGGCAACCGCTTTATCGACGGTTTTGGTCGACTCACGCAGATCGCCCGCGTCGATGGAGAAGCGAATAGTCGCACCGGATTTATCCGGGTTCTCGCCTTCCACCTCCAAGCGCACGCCATACTGTTCCGTCTTGGCACTGTTGTCCGGCGCATCCGGATCCCAATATGGATAGGAGGACCAACGATCCCAAAAGTAGGAAGCCGCTGGCAAGGGGCCTATCGTGTTCGGCGCCCCACCTTCATCTGTCAAGACGTTCTGATAGGTGGTAGCAGAATGACGGAAAGTAGCATCCTGCATCTGCACACGCGTGCGCCATGGGGTAATTGTCGAAGCCTGGATGAGAGCGTCGGGGTGCGCATCGATGGCCAGGAGGAACCCTTCTCCAGGATGCCAACTGACATCGTTATCCCCCTCGGGATAGACAGGGTTCACATACCAGATCAGCAAGCCTGGGTTATAGCGGAAGTACTCGGCTCGCCCAGTGGCCATATCAGTCATGTTATAGGCCTCTTGCAAGCCCACATCGAACCCTGCTTCATCGTTGCGCCACTCAGCTAGATAATAATGCTCAGAGATCAACGCTCCCATCCTGGGGAAGCGGGTATCCGTCCAATAACTGACCGTACCCGATCCCTGCCCTGGACCGAGAGCAGAGCTCTCCACATCATCACTCCAGATCACCACACCATTCTGGAGGAGCTCAAAGTCATCCAGGAACCACCCCAGACCACTGGCTACGTTCGAGCGCTCTAAATAGAAGCGCACCGAGATCCAACCAGAGGAAAAGGTTCCCAAAGTGACCGTCTCTTGTACCCAACCTCCGGACTTGCCATCATAAGAAGCAACCGTCGTCCAATTCAACCCGTCACTGGGGTTGCTATCTACCTGGACATAAGCCGTCGCATAGGCAGGGTTGAGATCATACCAATGCCAGAAACGCAGCTGGATCGTTGCCGTGCCATTCACTTCAAAGTCATGCCGCAGTTCACTGGGCGAAGTCCTATCAGATGGGTCAGGAGCACCGCGCATCCAATCACCCGAATGCGGTGAGACATACGTCTTGGGAGGTAGATCAATCCTCAGAGCTTTGTTGGCCGCGCTGGGTGTCTCCAGCTGAGCCAGGTAGATGCTTGCAGGCATCATGCTGAGGTCCCACACTGCTGGCGAAAGCCAGCCAAGCTGGATGCGCTCCCAAGCCGTCATACTCGCTGGGCGAGTCCCCAGAGGACGCCCCAACCAGCACCCCTGGGCCATAGGATCGTAGAAGGAAGGGGATGCTTCGCCAGCCCCACCAGTATCCTGGCCAGGCCAAGCCATCTCGTTATCATTCGCGGAACAAGGGTTCCAGGTGTCAGGAAGGCCAAAGAGATGGCCCATCTCATGCACCAAGACACCCACTGGCGCATCCTCAGAGACCACAATAAAGTTCTGGACCCAATAGCCAGTCGAACCAATCTGATAAGGGGAAGAAAGCGTGCCATGGGTAGACCAGATAGCGTCATCCCCTAGGGTGTCACCCCCAGCTTCCTGGCCCTTACCCGCATGTACAATGACGAAATAATCGATAATGTACGGAGAGCTCGAAGAACTGGAATAAGCAGACCACCCTCCTGAAGGAGTCCAACTAGCCAGCGTGTCGGCGGCATCCTGGACGAGATCGGTCAGGGTGTACCCATCGGTAGCATCATTGTCCACTCCCCCTGTCGGATCATCATCACCGTATTGCGCCGCATTCCCGGGGAGAGCAGTCCAGTCATGGATATCCCCCTGCAGATCATAGCCATCCCCGCCACCATAATCAGAGGCCTCGCGGAAATACCTTCGCAACGACCACTGGTTCGTTTCTGAGAACAACATCGTCTGATAATGGGCCAAGTTGAAATCCTCAACCCAATAATCCGTGTTGTTCTCGGTGCTTGGCTTGGGGATGCTGTTATGCGTAAGATCGTTAAAGTCCACCAAGGCCACGATCACGCGATCGTTACTTGGTGCTGCCTTTAGCCCTGCCCCAGACAGCGGAGCCCCGCTCATCCCCTTGAGCTTGCTCGCCAGATAGCTCTGATACGCCTTTTCTAGCTCCTCGGGGGTCGAGGCTGCGCTCAACGTCACCCCCGGCCGGTCCGTTGCCGTCTGAAGCTTTACCTTCAGATCAGGACGCGGCGGCACGGGGTTCTTGACAAGAATCCCCTCCGGGTCCTGTGCGCTGACAGTCACAGCCAGGCCCCAGAGAGCCAAAGCTATCACTATCCCCACACAGAACACCTTGTAGAACTTTTTCATACGCGTCTCCTCTCCTGACCTATTGAACTTGCTCGGTCCTTCTAACCAAACTTGGTGACTCCTCACGCTTCCCGTGATCCAACTGGCATCACCCCTTTCCCTTAATACGACGGACAACTGGCGAAAAAGATTCTCAGAAACCCGCCCTATTTAGCACCAAAGGCAGGAAAAGCTGCCGACAAGGCCCTGCAGCAATGAGCATTGCGTCATGCCAAGTTGTTGGAATCTCGGGTGTGTCCCATGGAGGTACTTTATCCGGATTTCGTGACAGATGGGTCCAATCCCCAGAGAGGTCAAACTCCAGGTGGCTTACTCCTATATCTTTCATCAAAAAAGTGATCCGAGAGAGCAAAGCTTCCTGCGCGCTAAACTCCTTTTCCTTTGTCATAAAGCTTGCTGTATAAGTAATGACACCTGTTGTATTATCTACGATGCTATTTTCCCAAGCATCTTCCGTAAAGATCTCACCTCCCTGTACTTGTACCCCTGGCTTGGTCGGATCCGCATCGACCACCTGGAGCACTTGGGGATCAAAAGTCAATCGGTAGGAAGCACCAAATAAACCGATCACATGCTCCACCTGGACGTCTACTGTCACCATACAATTAAAATCCGTCTCCTCTGGCAGAATACGCACATCCGCCTCAGGATAGGCACGAGCCAAAGCTCCCTCCAATGGAGC
>JAGGYI010000301.1 GCA_021162655.1 Anaerolineae bacterium | reverse complement strand
ACCTCAACGATATCCAGTTGGTTGTTCTCATACATTGTGATCGGCACGCCCCCTGAAAAGATATATTCCACCCTGTCAAGGGCGGGGAGCTTGCCATAATAGCGCTTGTTGCGTCGCAAAACGATGTGTTCCTTGGTAAGTTCTTCAAGGACAAAGGGACCACTGCCATTGGGATTGCGCACCCAAGCTTCCCCTTTGCGCTCGATTTGCTCTCTGTCGACTACAAAGGCAGTGGGGTAGGTGAGCTTGGCCAGAAAATAGGCCTTGGCTTCGTCTATGGTGATCTGGATGGTATGATCATCCAAGGCTTTGACACCAGCGAGGTGATCTGTCTCTCCTCGGGCCAAGGCCTCTGCTCCGACGATGTCTCCTAGATAGCTCAACGCCACAGGAGAGCCCAATGAGGGCTGCAGAGCACGTTCCAGGGAATAGATCACGTCTCGGCTAGTGATCGCGCGGCCGTTCTGAAAAGTTGCTCCTGGACGAAGATAAAATGTAAAAGTGCGGCCATCTGGGCTGATTTCCCATTGTGTGGCCAAATCAGGCACAACTTGGAGCTCCTCGTTGAGCCTCACCAATCCACTGAAAAGATGAAAAACATACTCTGCCGAGGTGCTATCTTGCACCATTGCAGGGTCGAGCGTTGCAGGGGGGCTCCCCGATAGGCGTAAGGTCCCTCCTCTGGCTCGCTCTGATGGGTGGGTGATGATCTGGGGCTCGGGCTTTGGGGAGGTTAGGATTTTATAGCCAATATAGCCAGTCGTTAGGCAGAGCCCCCCCAAGCCGCACAGGCCTAACAAGATAAAGATCAGGATCACCCACGTTTTTTTAGACATAGATCAAGCCACAAGTTGTGTAAGGCAAGGCCTTTTTACGAAGTTCCCCGCATCCTTGGGTCAAGGGCATCGCGCAGGCCATCTCCCAGAAAGTTAAAGGCAAACATCGTGATGGCCAGCGCGAGAGCTGGGAAGAGCACTTGGTTGGGGTAGGAGCGGATAGCTCGGGACCCCTCTGAAATCATCGAGCCCCAGCTAGGTGTTGGAGGATCCACGCCCAGGCCGATAAAGCTAAGAAAGACCTCTGTGCTGATGTACCCGGGAATGTTCAAGGTTACTGTGACGAGGATGGGACCGATGATGTTGGGCAAGATATGGCGAACGATGATCCGCAGGTCACTGGCCCCGATCATGCGGGCGGCCTCGATGAATTCTTTTTCCTTGAGGGAAAGGATCTGCCCTCGAGCAAGCCGGGCGATGCCCATCCATGCGGTGATGCCAATGCCCATAAAGATGAAGAGCATACCGCCGCCCTCAAGGCCGAGAAACCTGTCGACAATTTTGTTGATCTGGTTAAAGGTGTAGGCAGCGGTGCCGGGTTCGTTGGCCCCTCCAAAACTGGTTTTAAAGAAGGCCATCAGGAGGATGATTAGGAGCATCGTGGGGAAGGCGTACATGATGTCGACGATGCGCATCATGATGTTATCGACCTTTCCCCCATAATATCCAGAGATGGAGCCATAAACCAAGCCGATGACCAAGGCCGTCAACGCGCCAGCAAAGCCCACAGGGAGAGAGACGCGCGCGCCATAGATGATTCGACTGAGGATGTCTCGGCCAAGGTAATCCGCTCCGAGGATGAACTTGTCGCCGATTTTGGCATACTTTTCCATATGCCCAGGCATCACTTTGGTGAGCCAAAGGGGCACCATATAGTTCTCGTTCGAATCTCCCTCGGCATAATGGTAGGGGGCAATTTGGTCAGCAAAGATCGCCATCAGGATGAGGAGAATGACAATGATACCCCCCAGGACAGCAGCTTTGTTGCGCAAAAGACGCTGGAGCGCATCAAGCCAGAGGTTTGTCACTTTACGTTCCTGCCCTTTGGGGACAGGCGTTCCGTTTGTCAGCCGTTGAACAGCACGCTCTTGGGTAGTCATACGATGTCCTTTTCTCCTCTATTCGTACTGGATTCTCGGGTCCAGGAAGGCATAGGTGATATCTACAACAAGGTTCGCAAGCACCAAAAAGACGGCATAGAGTAGAATGGTGCCCATCACCACAGGATAGTCGCGGTTAGTGATGCTTGTAATAAAGTATTTCCCCATCCCTGGGATGGCAAAGATCTGTTCGGTAACAAAAGTCCCTGTCACCAGAGCGGCAAACATGGGACCAAGGATCGTTGCCACGGGGATGAAGGCATTCTTTAGCGCGTGGCGGATGATAACCATCCTTTCACTGAGGCCTTTGGCTCGGGCTGTGCGAATATAGTCCTCTCGGATAACCTGGAGCATGCTAGCCCGGGTCAGCCGGGCAATGATTGCCGAAGAACCTAACCCCAGCGCAAAGGAAGGCATGACCATCTGGGAGGGGCGCCCCCATCCAGCCACAGGGAACCAATGCAGCGTGAGGGCAAAGATGAGAATGAAAAGAGGTCCAAGTACGATCACGGGGACCGAAACTCCAAAGATGGCGACAGCCATGCTCAAATAGTCCCAAAAAGTGTTCTGTTTAAGGGCGGCGAGGACTCCCAATGGCACTCCCATGCCCACGGCGATGGCTAGCGCAGCGAGCCCTAGTGTCGCAGAAACGGGCAGATGGTCGCGAAAGATGTCGTTCACCGTGCGGCTGCGCGAAGAATACGAAGGACCGAATTTGCCCTCAAGGACTCCTGCAAACTCGCCGGCCGGGTTCCTGGTGAGCCCGATGTAATCGGTGTATTGCTTCCAAAGGGGTTGGTCGAGCCCATAGTATTTGTTCAAGTTGGCTACGATCTCGGCAGGGAGGGGTTTTTCTCTGTCGAATGGCCCTCCTGGAACGGCATGGGCCAGCGCGAACGTCACGATGGAAATGAAAAATAGTACGGGTATCATCCACAGAAGTCGCCGAACGATATATCTAGCCATCTTCTCCCTTCACCCTCTCCTCGAAAGAACTGTAAGGATATTCTGAAAGATTATACCACTATATACATAACAGACAAAAAAGACCAGCCACGTAGTGCGCTCACTACGTGGCTGGTGAAGGTTCCAAAGCCTTAGTGCGGCTCTACCGTCCACTTGTCGATATGCTCACCGCCCAGTGGAGCATAGGTGCGCTTCACGTACGGCTTGGTGCAGACCACGCGAGTGTAGTAGTAGAGAGGAATGATGATCGCCTGGTCAACGCAGAGGATCTTTTCTGCCTCAAAGTAGAGCTTCTTACGCTCTGCGGGATCTGAGGAAGCCGCAGCCTTCTCAACCACCTCCATAAAGCGCTTGGCTGCTGGGTCATCAGGATTCCACTTGCACCGATTGGCTCCCTTGGTCGGGTGGAAGACCTCAAGCACCCAGTTGTTCTCATCGGGATAGTCAGCGCACCAGCCAAGGCGCCAGATCTGCGGAGCATCCTCAGTGATGGTTTTCAGGTAGACCTTCCATTCCTGGTTGGCCAGCTTGACCTCGACCCCAAGGTTCTCCTTCCAGCTTTGCTGGGCGAACTGGGCGATCTTTTGGTGCCCTTCGCTGGTATTGAACATGAGGGTGATCTCGGGCAGGCCCTTGCCATCCGGGTAGCCAGCCTCAGCGAGGAGCTGCTTGGCCTTGGCGGGATCAAAGGTGATGCCCTCAAAGTTTGGATCCTCAGCAGGGGAGCCAAAGATGCCCGGGCAAGCAAAGGTCTTGGCAGGTTTCTGGCCGCCCTTGAGCACGGTATCGATGAGCTTCTGGCGATCCAATGCATAGGAGAAGGCCTGCCGTACTTTGACGTTGTCAAAGGGCGGCTTGGTAACGTTAAAGCCATAGTAGTAAGTGCAAAGCATCGGGGCAATATAAAGCTCCTTGGAGAGCTGAGGATCGGCCTTGACTCGGTCCATGTCGTCCAAGGGCACGGCAGCTACGTCGAGCTCGCCGTTCTCGTACATGGCAAAGGCGGTCGAGGCTTCTACTACCATGGCCCAATTGATTTTTTCAATTGAAACATTCTTGGCGTCATAGTAGTAGGGGTTCTTGACCATGACCATGCGGTTCTCATGCTCCCAGGTCTCGAGCAGGTAGGGGCCATTCACCCAGATGTTGCCAGGCTCGGTCCACTTGTCACCAAATTCCTCGATGGCCTCTTGGGGCTGGGGACGGTTCACCCACATGCCAGCGATGCCTGGGAAGTAACCGGCGGCCTGCTCCAGGGTGAACTCGACAGTATAGTCATCGACTGCACGTACGCCAACGGCGTCCAGGTCCTTGAGCTCGCCGGTATTCACCTTTTCGGCATTCTTGATGATATAGTCGACGTAAGCATAGTCAGAGGCCGTCTCGGGGTTGAGCGTCCGCTTGACGCCATAGACCACGTCGTGCGCTGTGACCTTGCGCATCTTCTTGGGCTTCTTGCCGGGCTCGTACTTGACCCAGTAGACGTCCTTGCGCATCTTGAAGGTCCAGGTCAGCCCGTCATCAGAGACGCTCCACTCGGTGGCCAACTCGGGGATAACTTCCAAGGTCTTGTCGTCAAAGTCGGTCAGACCGAGGAAGAGCAGCTCGTCTACCTGCACCGAGGTGGTGTCGGTAGCCAGCGCAGGGTCAGCGGTTGGGGGCTCTGTCCCCAGGTTGAGGTTGATCTCGGTGGCCGTCGCTTTCCCTTTGGCGCATCCACTGAGGACTATGGCCAACACCATCAGGATGGTCAACAGTCCGAACAAACGCTTCTTATGCAACATCTTTCCTCCTCATGATTTCAGCAATACTCTGCGGAACGATACAGATGAATTTTTTCATCCTTTTCTTTACCGAACTCGCGCCACCTCCTTTCTAATTTTCTCCCGCCCTCGATAGCTACATGGTATGCCTGCAAAATTGCCTTCGCAAAGGGCTGAGAGATTATACCCCAATACTAGCGTTCGTCAAGCCCGTCTTGAGCCCTGCCGACGGGCTAGGACGCCCCCGGAATGATAAGCACTTGGCCGACATGAATATGATTGGGATCGCTCAACCCATTTGCTCGTACTAGTGCCTCCACACTCACCCGGTAACGCTTGGCGATGGTGTAGATGGTCTCGCCCCAGCGAACTTTGTGGGTGCGAAGGGGAGGCGCTGTCCCCACGGTGATGGTCAGAACGGTTCCTGCGGAAACGTGGTGTGGGTCGCTGATAGAAGGATTTTGTGAGAGAATGTCCTCAACAGTAGTGCGGTACCGTCGAGCAATGGAGGAAAGGGTTTCCCCTTGTTTCACCGTGTATTGAATGGTTGTTGTTGGTGGTGTCTGGGAAGGCTCGTAGCCTACGGGGATGATGAGTTGTTGCCCTACAAAGATTGTATTGGGGTTGCCAAGGCCGTTTCTATTCATAATGGCCAGAATGGTTGTATTATATCGCTTGGCGATGGAAGTGAGCGTGTCGCCATAAGAGACTGTATAAGTAACCTCTCCCGTTACCACAGGGGTATAGGTGATCGTAGGTGAAGGAGTTGGTCCTATCCCTGTGGGGCTGGGGAGTGGAGTCAAAGTAGCCGTAGGAAGAGGAGAAGGGCTGGGAAAAGGAGTATTGGTGGGCAAACCAGGGGCCAGAGTTGCCGTAGGTAGAAGGGTTGGTGCCTGGGTGGGAGTAAAGGTTACTTTTGCTTGGGGTGTGGCTGTCAGGGAAGGGAAAAGGGTGTGCGTTGGAGAAGAAGAAGCGCTTTCCGTAGGAGCGACGGTGGACGTAGAAGCCAAGAGAGCTGCCGGCAAAGAGCTCTTCTGAAGAGGCTTGGATCGCACACAGCCTGTTAGGGCTCCTATGAGAAGCGCTCCCAACAGGCACACTAGAGCTATACGCTGTACACCATTGACCATTCCGAAGCCCTCCGCGGCTTCATCTCCCAGCGTGGTGGGTTGCCCTTTGCCTCCCCATAAGGCAGCCCGTAACGGGGGTTATCATAGCATATTTGATGGCCGTGGTCAAAGATTGTTTTTCCTAAAAAACCTGTTGACCCTCAGCAAAACCTATGATACAATTCGTTTGTAAGCTTAAAATTTTTGGTGTTCCTTGTCAAGAGGTTTCTTTAATGGCTTCAGAGGATTCGACAATCTCTTCCCTTTGTGCAGGGCAAGGGATGGGGATGGGTCGAGTCCGTAAGTGTTTGGTTGGGAATTGCTGGCCCTCCGCGACTATCCCTAGCCCGTGGTATGTGACCAGTTTCCAAGATCAAGTATATTGCGCAGAGCGCAAGCATCAGAGGAGTGCACAAATGGGGAAGAGATTGTATGTAGGAAACTTGCCCTACCGTCTGTCGGAGGCCGAGCTTGAAGATGTCTTCGCTCAGGTAGGCACAGTAGTTGATGTGACCATCGTGGTCGATCGGGAGACGGGGCGCTCACGGGGGTTCGGGTTTGTGGAGATGGCTGATGAGGCCACAGCAGCCACGGCCCTCGAGCAGCTGAATGGCACTGAGGTGGGCGGACGGACCATTAAAGTGGCGATGGCGAATCCGCGGCGCACTTCACGCTCCCAGAACTCTTTTTAAGAAAAGAAATGGGCCCGCCTCTCTGGCGGGCCCATGATGTTCTCGATGAGTGAAAAAGCAGGATCAAGACTCTGAACTTTCCTCTTCTTCGGAAGCCGCTGGACCTTCTGTGGCAGCGGCCTCTTTTTCTGCTGCAGCCTCGGCGGCAGCTTCTTCCTCAGCGAGCTCTGCAGCAGTGAGCCCTCGCGGAGCCATCACCCGAATCACTTCTGCTTCGGGATCTGTGAGAACTTGGACTCCCTCTGGAATATCTAGATCGGCGACCCGCAAGAAAGAGCCGATCTCGGTAAGTTTGCTGAGATCGATGATGATTGCCTCAGGCATATCTTTCGGCAAGCACTCTACCTCGATGGACTCCAAGAGCTGACTTACTGTGCCGCCAAGATCCTCTGCAGGGGCTTTGCCCCGTTGTACAAGAGGCACTTCATTCCTGATAGGCTCATCCGCCACGATGCGATAGAGGTCAACATGCAAGATGCGGTCCGTCACCGGATCGCGTTGGACCTCGCGGATGAGGGCATTATGAACCTCGGAATCCCCTTCGATCTGTACAGAAATCAGGCGGCTGGTTCCCGCCTGGCGCACCGCACGCTCGATGGCCATGTAGCTGAACTGGATACTCCGTGTCTCAAAACCGTGCCCATAGATTACTCCAGGGACGATCTGGGCCCTTCGAAGGGCCTTGGGCTTTGCTGAGGGATCCCGCGGCTGGGCCGTGAGAGAAATCATATCTGGCATGATCTTCGTCCATCCTCCAGAGATATCGCATCCTTGCCAAAGAATACTTTGGGGCGAGCTCTTGACACTGAATGGGGCCATGAACAAGGATGACATGGCCCCAACAAAAGCTAGTTGATTATAACGAGAAGACGCAGGGGCGTCAAATACAGGGGTTCCTCTTTCTTTTGAGAATTTGGAATCACAAATTCGGGGTTCACAGAGGGCATTTTATGCTATAATAAAGGCATGCAAGTGAGATCTGTCACCGAGGTTACACGTTACATTCGAGCTTTGATCGATACCGATCCAGAGCTTGCAGATCTGTGGGTTGAAGGAGAGGTTTCAAACTTTCGGCGAGCTTCGTCTGGGCATTGTTATTTTACCTTGAAGGATAGCGGGGCAGAGCTCCACTGTGTGATGTGGCGAGACCGAGCTGAGCTTCTCTCTTGGCTTCCTGAGCAGGGAGACTGGGTGGATGCCCATGGGTATATCTCGGTCTATGAACGGGGTGGGGTATATCAGTTTTATGTGGATATGCTCCGCCGAGGAGGAATAGGGGGCCTTTGGCAAGAGTTTCTCGAGCTGAAGGAGCGTTTGGCTGCTGAGGGCCTTTTTGATGAGGAGCGCAAGCGCCCATTGCCCAAGTGGCCTCGGCGCATAGGGGTAGTGACTTCGCCGGTGGGAGCGGCGTTTCAGGATATCCTGAACGTGCTGCGTGCGCGTTATCCGTTGGTGGAGGTTGTCCTCTCCCCGAGCCTTGTACAAGGGGCAGATGCTCCTGCTTCGTTGGTTCGGGCTATTGAGCGGCTCAATGAGGAGCCCGGGATCGATGTGGTTATCGTGGCCCGTGGGGGCGGTTCGATGGAGGATCTTTGGGCCTTTAACAATGAACAGGTAGCGAGAGCGATCGCTGCTTCAAAGGCGCCGGTGGTCTCTGGAGTAGGGCATGAGACGGATTTTACCATTGCGGATTTCGTAGCTGATTTGCGAGCACCTACTCCCTCGGCGGCCGCGGCGGCTGTGGTCCCTGATATTCGCGAGGTGCGAGCTCAGGTTCGGGCAATGGTCGAAGCGCTCAAAGAGCTTGTATCGGCGCAGATCGAGGCTTATCGGTCCAAGTTGGCTCAGGCACAACGATTGTTGGAGCTTTATGCGCCCCATCGGTTGATAGCTGAATGGCGTCAGCGCGTGGATGAGTTAATGAGACGGGCGCAGGTAGCCGTGTTGCATCGCTTGGAGATACAGCGTGCGCACCTTCGGGGAAGCTTGGCCAAGCTGGAGGCATTGAACCCACGTTTAGTTTTGGATCGGGGATATGCGGTGGTGCAGGCCAGGATTTCTGGAAAGAGGATTCGTTCCGTCCAGCAAGTTTCTCTGGAGGAAGAGCTGTTTGTTCACGTGAGCGATGGACGAATAAACACGCAGGTTACCGGCGTTATGGAATTGGGGAGGCTTTGAGCAGGAGGTAAGGGTAGAGTTATGGATAAGGAAAGGATAGAGTCGCTCAGCTTTGAGGACAGTTATGCGCGTTTGGAAGAAGTTATTCAGAAGCTTGAGGCAGGGAACCTCAGCTTAGAAGAATCGATAGCTCTCTATGAAGAGGGCATGCAGTTAGCAGAACACTGTGGCCGCAAGTTGGATGATGCCCAGCTGCGAGTGACGAAATTGCTCTCTGATGTGGCGGAGGAGTTGGAAAAAGATTCTCTTTCGGGATCCTAATCTATAAAGACCATCTGGCCCTCTTTGACACCGGCAAGTATCTGGACCTCACTTTCGTTTGAGAGGCCAATGGTAACGACGACCGCCCGGCGGCGTTTCCCCTCGCGAATGTAGACAACAGAGTCTCGCCCAATTTGGTGAACTGCCCGGCGAGGGACGAGCAGGGCGTTTTCTATGCTTCGGGTAGAGATGGTCAGGCTTGCGCCCATCCCAGGGCGCAGAGGAAGGTCCGTTCGCTCTAATGAGATGATAGCTTGGTAGGTTGTGATCCCTTTGGTTCCGCTGGGACCTGGGGCGAGGGAGATTACCTTCCCTGAGAGGTCTCGTTCTGGGAAGGCGTCTAGATGGATCCGGACGGGTTGTCCAATCGCGACTTCTCCTACATCTGTCTCATCGATCTCAGCGTGGATCTCGAGGGTTGAGAGATCGGCAAGCCAGATGAGAGGGGTGAACCCGTAAACGTTCTCTCCTGGCTGGGGTGCAATGCGCATAATAGTGCCAGTAAAGGGAGCATAGATGCGCGTGGCCTCCAGCTGTCTTTTTGCTTCGCGCGATTCCATCTCTGCCCTAGCCACGGCGTTGCGTAGTTGCTCCAGCTCTAGGGAGGGAGTCCCTTTCATCAACTGATCGAACTCGGCTTTGGCAACTTCGTATGCCACTTTGGCCTCTTCCAGGGCAAGGGCTTCCTCGCTGCTTTCTGCATCAGGTTTCTGGGCAATCTTGTCATAATCTCTCTGGGCCTTGCGGCGAGCTGCAGTTGCGCGGAGAAGCTTTGCTCTAGCCAGGCGAATTTGTTCCTCGCTGGGTGCTTGGAGAGCTTGGTGCAGCTTTTTCTTTTGTAGGTCCAGAGTGCGTTCGGCAAGGGCCAGGGCCTCTTGGTAGCTTTTATCCTCCAGGTTGAGGAGGAGCTGCCCCTCTTGTACTTGATCCCCTACTCGAACCCATATCTTGGCGACTCGGCCACTGGTCTGAGTGGATAGCTGCACTTGGCGATGAGGTGCCACTTGTCCCAGTGCACTGACGGTGGCTTCGATGGTGCCACGCCGGACAGGGACCATGTCCGCAGGGGGGTGAGCACGGCGATACCAGAAAAAGCCCCCCAGTGCACCTCCGACGAGGAGAAGAATCCCTAAAACGAGGAATTTTTTCATGGTTTGTCTCCCCGGCTCAGGTCTATCTGGTCCAAAAGGATCGCTGCTTTT
>JAGGYI010000053.1 GCA_021162655.1 Anaerolineae bacterium | reverse complement strand
GGCTAGGGCCCGTTCCAGGTCGTGAATGCCCGAGACGGTGGGCTCGACGACGAGAAGGGCCAGGTGGGCCCCCGCGCTGGCGGCAATCACTGGACAGCCAATCCCTGGAGGGCCGTCGACGATGACGTAATCCGCATCATGATCGATGGCCCAGAGGTTCGCCTGCTGCTTGACCACCGTGACGAGCTTGCCAGAATTCTCCTGCCCAGCAAAGAGGTGGGCATGAAAGAGGGGGCCAAAGCGCGTTTCCGAACGGAACCAGAGCCCAGATTGGCGATCCTCCATCGAGATCGCCTCCACTGGGCATTGGTAGAAGCAGCTGGCACAGCCCTCACAACTCAATGGGTCAATGCGATAGATGGAATCCTCCTCAATCACCGCTTCAAAACGGCAGACCTCGGCGCAGCGCCCACAGCCCGTGCAGAGATCCGGGTCGATGATCGCCTCCTTGCCGCCGACGAACTCGTGTTCCTCCACTTTGTTGGGAGCGAGCACCAGCTCGAGGTTGGAGGCATCCACGTCGGCATCGGCGAGCACGAGGCTCGCCTCTTGCGAGGCAAGGTGGGCCAATGCGGCGACGACGGAGGTCTTGCCTGTGCCTCCTTTGCCACTGAGGACAACGAGCTGTTTCATCGGTCTATCTCCCCTTGAATGCGGTGGTACAGTTCCAAAAAGCGCTCACGATACTCTGGGAGCGCTGAGATGAGGGGCTCTCCCCGCGAGTAGGCTTCGGCGATGCGCCGGTCGAGGGGGATGCGCATCAGGATGGGTACTCCCTCCTGGGCACAGAACTCTTCGACGCCTGCATCTCCTATCCCGTCGCGGTTGATGATTACCCCCACGGGCATCCCCAGCTCCTTTCTGGCCACTTGGACGGCCAGCTTGAGGTCGTGGAGGCCAAAAGGAGTGGGCTCGGTGACCATGAGGGCGAAATCGCTGTTCTTGAGCGATTCGACCACCGGGCAGGAGGTACCTGGTGGGGCGTCCAGGATGGCGATGAAATCGCCTTGGACGTCGTCCAGAGCCCAGTGCTTCACCTGGCGGACGATGGGCGTGGCGGTGGCTACGCCGATATTCATCGTCCCTTGAAAGAAGGTCATCGAGCCGACGCGTCCTCTTTCGATCTTGCCGATGACATAGGGCACCTCGTGAATGGCCCCAACGGGGCATTCGAGGGTGCAGCTCCCGCAGCCATGGCAGAGCTCTTTGAAGACGATCACTCGCTGACCGACGACGGCGATGGCGTGAAACTCGCACACTTGGGCGCAGCGCCCACAGTAGGTGCAGGTTTCCTCATCCACCTCAGGAATCTGAAAGGCAACCTCTTGGCTCTCACGCAAGAGGGGGTTCAAAAAGAGGGCGGCATTAGGCTCTTCCACATCGCAATCGGCAAAGATGAGTTTGCGACCGCGGACGGTCGGGTCGTCGCTGGCCCCCAAAAGGGAAAGGGCCAGGTTGACGGCGATGGTGGTTTTGCCTGTGCCGCCTTTACCACTTGCTACTGTGATGATCATTTCGCTGTATTCCTATCTCTAGAATTCCAAAATCGTGCCCGCCGGGCAGGGGGCGACGATGTCGGTTCCAAAGGTTTGGGCCAATGCCCAGATAGCCTTTTCCCCCGTGCAGTGGTTGAGGAACAGTTTCGGGAGGCCCTCTCTGCGGAGCATCTCGGCGAGGGCTTGGATCTCCTCCATAGGGGCGCGGAGGAGATGGGTGCCCCCGATGATGGCGCGGAGGGGGGCCTGGTACCGCTCGCGCACGAGGGCAAGGGTGTTGCGCAGCCCAGCATGGCAGCAGCCACAGAGGAGGACGACCCCTCCAGGCACCTCGAGGATGAGGGACATGTCGTCTGCATAGTCATCTGGAAGGAGCTCGTCCCCTCTTTTGACAAAGTGGTGCGGGCTGCTCCCCTGAGGGTATGGCCGGTTGTGGATGCCCCCGCTGGTCCACACGCCGGGGACGAGTTCCTGGGGGGCATCGCTGAGGCGCAGGTCTGCCCGGGCGCGCAAGGCCTCCTCTTGGGCGGCGAGCCCTATCTGATGGAGCTTGTCCTGGCGCCGGGAGAAGCGGGGCCGAAACAGCTCCGCGTGGGCATGGATGGGCACCTGGGGATAGAGCTCCAGGACGGCCTCGAGCCCGCCGGTATGGTCATAGTGGGCGTGGCTCAGCGCGATGGCCGAGAGGGGGACCCCCTCCAAGCCCAGCTCATGCATGTTATGGCGCCACACCGTCCCACTGAGGCCGGCATCCCAGAGGACGCGCCCGGAGGGGGTTTCTATGAGAAAGGAGAGCCCATGCTCTCCCCAAAGGGTGGAGCCGCGGCTCACGCAGTTATCTACTAGACAGATGAGACGCATAAGACCTTCTCTCCTCAATCAAAGGGAAGGATACCCTTCCGCGAGGGTATCCTCCCCAGGATCGGCAAGGAAGAAACAAACCTTAGAAGGCGTTTTCGACCTTCCATTCTTTCCAAACAGTACCGACAAGTGCGGGCCCAGGCTTCAGGGTGGGCTTCCCCGGTTGCCAGCCAGAGGGGGTGACTTCGCCAGTTGCACGGGCGTGCTGGAACGCTTTGACCTGGCGGATGAGCTCGCTCACGTTGCGGCCGACAGTGGGGGTGAGGATCTCCATCGCCTGGATGACGCCATCCGGGTCGATGATAAAGCGCCCACGGATATCGACGCCGGCGGCCTCATCGTATACGCCATAGAGGCGGCCGATGTTGCCGGTGGAATCTGCAATCATGGGCCAGGGGAACCCCCCTTCGACCATCTTGGAGAGCTCGCTCTCCTGCCAAACCTTGTGAACGAAATAGCTGTTGGTGCTGATAGCTAGAACTTGGACACCCAGCTCATCAAGCTCTGCTTTTTTGGTGGCGACCGCCGCCAACTCGGTCGGTCAAACAAAGGTGAAATCTCCGGGGTAGAAGCAGAGCACTACCCACTTGCCGCTGTAATCCGAAAGGGATACCTTTTTAAAATTGCCATCGACATAGGCCATGCCAGAGAAATCCGGGGCCCTTTTCCCTGCACGTGCAACTTCCATCTCAACCTCCTCTGTCACACTCTCTGGGTGCTCCTCTGTTTCCAGTTGAGGGGCACCAACGGGCTCCACACACGAAGTCATTTTCTCTTCTGTCACCAAAGTCTCCTTCCGAAACTCGGGCCCGCAACTAACAACAAGTTCTTGAACACACACCTCCTTCATTCATGCACTAAAAACATCCCTCTACGGATAGGGTAAGCTCTATTTGCGGATATCATATACCCGCTTTGTCTTTGTGTCAACCGTTTTCGGGCCTTTTCGAGGAGGATGTTCCCAAGTGCTGAGCGCTGAGGTTGACGCCATGTTTTATTGAACATAATATAAGAAGGGTGCATTCATCTATGGGGGTGTCCGATGCAAGAGCAAAGAGAGACTTTGATCGATGAACTTCGCCAGGAATCGTATGGGCAGTTGATCCTGATCTTTCTGGGCTGTGTGCTGGGGCTCGCCTTTTGCGCCTTTTGGGCGAACGATACCCAGGCGCTGGCGGTCTTTCTCGCGGGCCTCCCCTCCAGCGTCCTCTTGGGGCTCTCTTTTTTCTTACCCAAGCGTTATTTGCCCAAGTATCATCTCCTCTCACTAGCCTATATCGTTTTTGCGGGGCTGCTCTACTTTACGCTGGACCCCATCATTGGGCAGTATGCCCTCGTCCTCATTCCCATGATTACCGTACCCCTGGTGGGGCGAGTGGGCATGTTCTATTCCCTCATTGCCGGGGGGTTTATCTTGGGGGTGCACTTTTTTGAGGGTGGCCCAAGCACTTTGGAGAGTCCATTGGCCCCTCTTTGGCTTCTCTTGAGTGCACTGGTCATCGCCTGGCAAGGGTACGAGCGCTTGGGTACCGCGGTGGCTTGGGCCTGGCGGGCGTATAGCCAGGCAAAGCAGCGCACCGAGGAGGCGCAAAAGCGCCGGGCACAGCTCCTACGTGTGAGCCAGGATCTAAAGCGGGCGAACCAGCGCTTAGAGAGGCTCAACCGGCAGTTGGCCAGGGCCCACCAAGAGGCGGAAGAGGCGCGGCAGATGAAGGCCCAGTTCGCTGCGAACATCAGCCATGAGCTGCGTACCCCCTTGAATTTGATCGTGGGCTTTGGGGAGATGCTCCTGACGGCTCCCGAGTTCTATGGCCCGCAGGGGCTGCCCCCACGCATTGCGGGGGATATTATGACGATCTACCGCAACGCCAAGCATCTGCTTTCCCTGGTGGATGACGTTTTGGATCTCTCCCAGCTTGAGGCGGGCAGTATGACCATTCAGCCGGAGCGTGGCGAGCTGAACCAGGTCATCGAGGAGGCTGTCGAGGCCTGTCGGCGCCTCTTCAGGCAGAGGGGGTTGTACATCCATCTGGACCTGCCCAGAGACCTCCCCCCTCTCTATTTTGACCGTGCGCGCATCCGTCAGGTGGTCATCAACCTCCTAATCAACGCGGCGCGCTTTACCCAAGAAGGCGGGGTGACCATCCGTTCCTGGGAGGGGGAGGAGGGCCAGTTCGTCAGCGTGCAGGATACGGGCATTGGCATCAGGCCTGCGGATTTGGGCAGGGTGTTCGAGCCCTTCCAGCAGTTGGATGCCTCATTGACGAGGAAGCGCGAGGGCATAGGCCTGGGCCTGGCCATCAGCAAGCATTTCGTCGAGCTCCATGGCGGCAAGATCTGGGTGGAGAGCACCTTTGGGAAGGGCACAACCTTTACCTTTATGCTGCCCTATCCTGAACATTCCCAGGAGCATCTGGAGCTGGTGCGTACATCCCTCCCTCTGTCCAGGGCTGAGGCCAGGGAGAGCTTTATCTTGCTGGAGCGGGATGAGGCGGTGCGGAGCCTCTTCCGGCGCCATCTGGAGGCCTTTGATCTCCAAGTGGCTGAGGATTGGGCGGAGGCGGTGCAAAAGGCCAAGGCGTTGGGGGCACTGGCCATCGTGGCCGATAGGGCCCTGTGGGATGGGGAAGCGCAACAGTGGGTCCGCCAGGCTCAGGAGAATGGCTCTGCGGTGCTCATCTGCCCTCTGCCCAATGGGCGGCGGAACGTTCAGATGATGGGGCTCGATGATCTGCTCATCAAGCCGTTCAAGGCGGAGGACCTTCGTCGTCGGCTTGCGGATATGAGCATCGAGCTGCAGCGGGTGGTGGTGGCCGATTGCGAGGTAGATATGGTGCGCCTGGTGGAGCGCATTCTCAGCAATTGGCTTCCGGAACTGGAGATCATCAAGGCCTACGATGAAAGGGAGCTTCTCGAAAGCCTCACCACGGGGGTAGATTTGGTTCTCTTTGATCTTTTGCTCACCTCGGATCCACAGGAGCTCATCCTGCACATACGCCAGCAGTGTGATGGGCAGTGTGCTCCCAAGCTTGTGGGGATGAGCGATCGCTGGATCATCGAGGCGCTGACCCCGTCGCCCCATCGGGATGTGCACCTCTTTTTGCCCATGCCCTTACGGCCCTTGGAGGCGGTAAAGGAGGTGGAGAGCCTTCTGCAGGGGCTGGCCAAGGTGCGTCCTACAACCAACGAGCGAGTGCCTCAACCAACTCTGCGCGGGTAAAGGGCTTGCGCAGGTAGCCGCTTGCTCCGAGGAGGTTGGCCAGTGTCTCTTGAGGCAGCACCGAACAGACTACGATGGGGATGGAGGTGGTCTCGGGGTTGGCCTTGAGCTGTTGGAGGAGTTCCCAGCCGTCTTCCTGGGGCATCATCAGGTCTAGGAGGATGACCGAGGGGCGCACCTCTTCGGCGAGGCGGAGGGCTTCTTTGGGGTTAGTGGTGCCTATCAGGCGGCAGCTTTGGTCTGCCAGGTAGCGCTCAAAGAGGTTGATCGTCTCCTGATTGTCCTCGACGACGAGGATGGTGCTCTGTTGAATGAGGAGCTGAAGCCGGATGGAGATCTGCCCTTCTTCCTCCTGGAGGGAGGCGCTCCCGTGAAGGGGGGCGAGGATCTGGCTGGCGACGGTCACATGTTCGCTCAGGTGAGCAGCTAGGCGGTGGCTTTCGGGCGAGGAGATGACAGTCTGGATATAAGCGGCTGAATCGTCGCGCTGAGCATCGATGGTGATCTCTTGAAAGGCTGGGAAGGAGACGATCCCTTCGATCAGCTGCCAGAGGGCCTGGCGGAGCAGGGAGCGGCTGGTGTTGATGACGATGGGGTGAGAGGGAGGCTTGAGGTGTAGCGAGAGCCCTGGTGGGGCCTTGCTGGCCGAGAGGAGATGGGCGACGTCCAGGAGGATCTCGGCCAGGTCCACGGGCTGATCTGAGGCGGTCTGGACGCGCTCTGCTTCGTTGAGCAGCTGGTCGTGTGGCTGTTCTTGAGGAATGTCCCTTCCCTGGGGAGTAATGTATTCTTCCCAGAGAACTGCCCCGAGGGCCTCGATAGCTTCCTTTTGGTTGCGGTAGAGCTGCCTCTCAGTGATGCCCAGTTCCTTGCTCACCTGGAGCGGCGTCTTGCCCTCGACAAAGCGCTGCAGAAGGATCTGGTAGCTGCGGGCCTCTGGAGCGCGAGGTGAGTGCCGGGGGCCGGGGTTGAGGAGCTCAATGGCTTCTAAAATCGCCTGGCGCACCCGCTGGCTGCGAGTGATCCCTGGCTCCTCCTTTTCTCCCCACCAGTGGCAAAAGGGGTGGTTGAGGATGTAGGCATAATCGTAGAGGTGGGCCAGCACTTGGTGCAGCTCGCGGCAGAATTGCTCAAATTGGGAGGGCTTGTCCTTCAGTACCATGTCAGCAATGTGTCAGTTCCCCTATTGAAACGGCTAAAAACAACCTTCATAATAATAAAGAACCCTATATGGCATTATAGGGTTTTTCCGCCGGCGGTTCAAAGAGGCATTTCCGGGTCGTTTGTAGTGTGCATCCGCTTGTGTGGGGAATAAGGAGGAAAAGTATGAGAAGGCTTAGTCGTCGAGAGTTGCTCAAAACGGCAGCGCTCGCGGGAGCGGGACTTTTGTTGGCTGGGTGCAAGCCCAAGGTAGTAGAAGTGACCAAAGTGGTCAAGGAAACAGTCGTTGTTAAGGGCACACCCAAGGTAGTGGAAAAGGTTGTCACCCAAGTCGTCGTTAAGGAAAAGGAAAAGGTCGTCACGGCGACGCCGGCTCCAAAGGGACCCATTGAGATCATCCATTACGATCGCAACATCCCACAGGACGTCGAGTACCGCAAAGAGCTGGCCAAGCGGTTTATGGAAGAGCATCCCAACATCAAAGTAAAGGTCGAGACGATCCCCGATGGCTATACGCAGACGATCCTGACGCGCATCGCCTCGGGGACGGCTGGCGACTGCTTCCGCCATAGGACCCATGGCGGCATGGGCAAGTATGTCTATCGAGGGCTCTTTTATCCGCTGGACGATTTTGTCGACAAGGATGGCTATGATCTCTCGGTGTTCTTCAAGGGGGCCATCGACGCCTGCGAGCTGGAGGGTAAGCTCTATGC
>JAGGYI010000184.1 GCA_021162655.1 Anaerolineae bacterium | reverse complement strand
GAGCTGCTCACCTAGAGTCATGGTGAGCAGCTCAAATTTTGCCTTAGGCCTTGACATCCTGGTGGGGGTGCATATTATAAAAGTTGGGGATCTCTCTCAAGTGTTTTGGGGAACTCGGTTCATCTCCGACCCGTCTATCTATGTGGGGTCGAGGGGAGCTGTCGCTTTGCTCCCTTTCATTCCATCTGCGCAAGGTGGGGCGATGCCGATAGTCATCGAAGGGCGATATCCATTAATAGGTAGGGTGGAGATAAGTGGTGCCAAGAATGCCGCTCTGCCGATTATTGCGGCTACCCTTCTGACATCGGACGAGTGTCTTTTGGAGAATGTCCCCTATATTGAAGACATTCGCAATATGGTGCGTGTACTTCATCACTTGGGGGTGGCAGCCCGTTTTGAAAGCCCTAACGTGTTGCGTATCAAGGCAACGCGCATTTCCAAAGCTTTCTTGCCCGCGGACCTTGCTCGTAGAATGCGGGCAAGTTTTTTGCTTGTTGGTCCTCTGTTGGCACGCTTTGGTCAGGCTGAGGCCCCTCACCCTGGGGGGTGTCCTATCGGTACCCGTCCGGTGAATGTGGATCTCAAGGGCTTTCAGGCGATGGGGGGGGAGATCCAGTTTGGAGAGGAGGGCTATGTTATCAAGGCCCCTCGCCTTCGTGGGGAGCGGCTTATCCTCGATTATCCGAGCCACACAGGGACGGAGAACCTGCTGATGGCTGCTTGTTTGGCAGAGGGGACGACGATCATCGAGAATGCTTCTATTGAGCCTGAGGTGGTGGACCTGGCCAGTTTTCTCTGTGCGATGGGGGCGCGAATCTATGGCGCGGGGACGAATGTCATTCGCGTGGAAGGAACGCGACGATTGCATGGGGCGGCCTTTCGCATTATGCCCGATCGGATGGAAGCAGGGACTTTTGCTTTGGGCGCGTTGATCACTGGGGGAAGGGTCTCAATGGAGGGGGCCGTCTCCCGTTGGTTGGGTGCATTGACGAACAAAATGCGCGAGGCGGGGGCAGAGGTGATTGCCAATGGCCGGGTTTACGAAGTGAGAGCTCCAAAGGTGTTGCGGGCTACCGATATCCAGACCTATCCTTATCCTGGCTTCCCCACAGATCTCCAAGCTCCCTTCACAACGGTGATGACTCAGGCTGAGGGCAACAGCTCAATTTATGAGATGATGTTTGACGGGCGCCTGCGCTATGTAGAGGAACTGCGCAAGATGGGGGCCAAGATCGATGTCTCTGGCTCTGGACGCATGGCTATGGTTCACGGCCCTACCCCTCTCCATGGGGCCGATGTGCGGGCGTTGGATATTCGCTCTGGTGCAGCGATGGTTCTGGCCGGTTTGGCAGCGGAAGGGATCACTCGCATCAGTGATGTGGTCTATATTGATCGTGGGTATGAGGATATCGATCTCAAACTCCGTCAGTTGGGTGCCCAAGTTTCTCGTGTGGAAGAGGATGAGCACCCTTGCCCCGTGAGCGATTGTGAGGATCCCATTGAATGGGATCTGGTGCCCTTTGGTTCCTAAAGGGCAAGTTGTATGGCCCCCTTGTTTGTGCTATCATAGCTAGCGTATCTCTGCGTATTCCCTCAGGAGGCTGGATGTTCGGCAAGCAGATAGGCATTGATTTGGGGACGGTGAATGTCATCGTGTATGTGCGGGGCAAGGGGATTGTGTTGAATGAGCCCTCGGTTGTAGCCATCTCCTTGGTAGATAACCGTATCCTTGCTGTAGGTAATGAAGCCCGGGCTATGTTGGGGCGCACCCCTGAGACTATTGAAGTGGCCCGCCCAATGCGCGATGGAGTCATCGCTGACTATGTCGTTACTGAGGCGATGTTGCGTTATTTTATTTCCAAGCTCTGCAGCCGATTCGAACGCCGTCCTGAGGTGATGATCAGCGTTCCTGTGGGAGTGACTAGTGTGGAGAGCCGCGCCGTTCGGGATGCGGCCATCCAGGCGGGTGCTCGGGTAGCTCATTTGATCCCAGAACCTTTGGCGGCCGCCTTGGGAGCGGAGATGCCCATTGGCACGCCTTCTGGGAATATGATTGTCAATATTGGCGGTGGCGCTAGCGAGGCTGCGGTGATCTCGATGTTTGGTATCGTCGTTGCCCATTCGGTGCGGGTAGCCGGGACCAAGATGGATGAAGCTATCGCGGCTTATATCCGGCGCAAATACAATTTGATGATCGGCGAGCACACTGCAGAGCAGATCAAGATCAACATCGGTAGTGCCCTACCTTTGGAAGAGCCCTTGTCGATGGAGGTGCGTGGGCGCAATCAGGTCACTGGGCTGCCTCAGACAATTATGGTGACCTCTACGGAGGTGACTGAGGCGTTGGCGGAACCGCTTTCAAGTATTGCAACCACAGTCAAGGCGGTTTTAGAGCGTACTCCACCCGAGTTAGCTTCGGATATCATCGATCGGGGTATGGTGATGACCGGGGGAGGAGCGCTTTTGCGCAATATGGATCGTTTTCTCACCAAAGAGACAGGGATCCCCTGTCATTTGGCAGAGGAACCTATGCTTTGCACAGCCCTGGGGGCAGGTCGCGCTCTGCAGTATCTTCCTCTTTTGCAAAGGGCCCTTGAGAGCGTTTAGATTGCTGATTTGCCTTGAAAGCAGGGAGACGGCTCTAGAGCCGTCTCCTTTTCTGTTTCTATAAATAGAAGGTCATGCTCTGGAGGCTAGAGACAGGGTCAATGTGGGCCACCCGGATGCCTGGGGGTAGCGAGAGGTTGATGGGAGCATAGTTCAGAATGGCGCGTACGCCGCATTCGACAAGCTGCTCGGCTACCTGTTGGGCATGTTCTGCGGGTATGGCCAGGATGCCAATTTGGATGTTCCTCTCTTGGATGGTGTGTCTCATTTCCTCCATGGGTTGGACCAGGAGGTGCCCCAAAGGTGTGCCGACCTTTTGGGGGTCGTTATCGAAAACGGCGGCGATGTGAAAGTGCCAGCGTTCGAATGTGCGATAATTGATCAAGGCATGGCCGAGGGCTCCTGCTCCCACTAGAGCGATGAACCAGTCGCGATCAGCCTGGAGAATGCGCTGGAGTTGATCCCGCAGGTAACTGACTTCATAGCCCCAGCCTTGTTTGCCGAATTCGCCAAAAAAGGAGAGGTCTTTGCGGATCTGGGCCGAGCTAACTCCTACCCACTTGGCAAGCTCGGCCGAGGAAACAACTTTGTGTCCTCTCTCCGCCATGTAAGTAAGGCAACGCAGATACAGGGGCAATCGGCGAATGACGACATCGGGTACGTTCGTTTTGGGCATTGTCCCTCCATCTTGTCTTAGCCCAAGGGGCAATCTAGTGTGCTGGTCCTTCCCTTTCTTCGTGGGGGCAAGCCTCCTCCGCCTCAGGGCTTTCTTTCTGCTGTTGAAGGGTCTCGAGAAAGCGACGATCCTCTTCGCTGAGCTTTGCTCGTTTTAACAGGTCTGGTCGGCGTTCCCAGGTGCGACGTAAAGCCTGCTGGCGGCGCCAGCGTGCGACTTTGGCATGGTCTCCTGAGAGCAGTACTTCGGGGACTTGGAGACCACGAAACTCGGCGGGCCGAGTGTAATGGGGGTATTCTAGCAGACCACTGGCATGCGAGTCTTCAATAAGGGCGCGCATATCCCCTAACACGCCAGGTACGAGGCGGGTTACAGCCTCGACGATGACCATGGCGGGGATCTCGCCTCCAGAGAGTACATAGTCTCCGATCGAGACCTCATGGGTCACCGCGAGTTCGCAGATGCGTTCATCCACTCCTTCATAACGGCCACAGATGAGCACGATGTGCCCGTAACGCTCGAACTCGCGAGCCATCTCTTGGTTAAAGAGACGCCCTGCAGGGGTTAGGAGGATGATGGGAACCTGGATTTCTCCTGTCTGCTTTTGGCGGGCGATCAGCTCAGCTCCCAGGATATCTTCTAGGGCAAGGATGATGGGCTCCACCTTCATTACCATACCCCCTCCTCCCCCGTAAGGCGCATCGTCAGTGACGTGGTGTTTGTCCTGGGCGTAGTCGCGGATGTTGTGAATAGCGATAGAGACAAGCCCCGCATCAACAGCTCGTTTGACGATACTTTCCCGAAAGACGCTTTCGAATAACCCTGGGAAAAGGGTCAGTATGTCGAAATGCATCTATTGGCTCCTTTCCAATTCCAAAAGGATTGTAGTGATGGGAGCTTGCAAAGGCAAATTGGTTTAGAGAGGGGGCCGTGCTATAATCGAGACAGTGTGTAGATAAGGAGGTCTTGGTGTCCGAGCAGGAGGAGTTTCGCTCTTATCCAAAGCAGGTTTGGTTTGTTGGGGTGATGGTTCTCCTTCTTCTGGGGCTTTTCCTCTCAATAGTCTTGGGGCTGGCCCCCGGCTCGTCTAAAAAGACTCTGGCCAGGGCACGCACGGCTACGTTCACTCCCTCTCTTAGAGCGAGCAATACTCCTCTCCCGACTGCTACGTTTATACCAACGAAGACTCTTCCTCCGACTGAGAGCCCAACTCCCAAGCCTACGGCGACTAAGGTTTCCCCTTCGCGGACGCCCACACCAAGTTTGCCTACAGCGACGCCTTTGCCCTCCCCTACAACGCTTCTTCGGCAGGATCATTACTGGTTGGAGCGTCCTATCTCCCCGGAGGGGCACAATCGAGTAGCTCGTTTTTACCCTTATGCCTCGCGTGGAGATGGCAGTTACCCCATCCATCATGGAGTTGAATTTGTGAACCCCATGGGCACACCTATCCTAGCGACCGCCTCGGGGACGATTGTCGTAGCAGGGGATGATCTGCATCAAGTTTATGGTGCTCGGGACAACTTTTACGGGCTTTTGGTTATTGAGGAGCTGGATCGGCGGCTGGACGGGAACCCCATTTATGTGCTTTATGGACACCTTTCGAGGGTGAAGGTGCAAGTAGGGCAGAAGGTGAAAACGGGCGAAGTAATAGGCTTGGTGGGAATGTCAGGCGTGGCCGAGGGGCCTCACCTTCATATGGAGGTGAGATACGGGAAAAATGACTATGCCTCCACCGTCAATCCCGAGCTCTGGGTACGGCCTTTGGAAGGGCGGGGAACTTTGGTGGGGCTTGTCATCTCGACGGAGGGCGAGCCCATTCCTGAAACCAAGATCGTTCTCTATCGGGCTGATGCCCCTGATAAGCCTGTCTGGACGATCCTCTCCTATCCTGACCGGGAAGTGAACCCCGATCCTGTTTGGGGAGAGAACTTTGCCATAGGGGATTTGCAAGCTGGGGATTGGCTCGTCAAAGTTTATCACAAGCAGCGGCTCTATTCCCACAAAGTGACGATTTCCTCAGGCAAAACGAGTTGGATCACGATTCAGGTTGCTTCGTAAGCCTAAGGTGTGCAAACGCTCAGACTGACATCATCAAGGTAAGTCCAGGTTCGTCCTCCTAGCCCGTCGTTGTAGACGTTAAAGTAAAGCACCAATGAGCGGCCTCGCCAGGGGGTGAGGTCGAAAGTATGTTCTCCCCAAGTTGTATCGCTGGTGCGCTGGCGCAAGAGGGTGGCGACTCGGCTGTAGGTATAACTATCTAAAAGCAGTACCTCTTGGCAATCCTCCCCATAGTCCTCCGGGCGGAAGGCAAGGGGTCGCGGGCTTTGCTTTCCCCAAGGTATTGTTGCTAGAAAGTTCCTCGGTGTGGCACCACCACCAAAAGTGAAGGATGGCCTCGCTGGCGTTAGCCGGGATATTGACAAGTTGGCGCACCGAGGACCAGCTTTGGGTATTGCTTAGCTCTGGGGGGAT
>JAGGYI010000033.1 GCA_021162655.1 Anaerolineae bacterium | reverse complement strand
CGGGGCAGAAAAGATGTTCTCCGCCATGGCGGCGATGGCCTTTTTCATCTCTGACGTGCGCCGGCTTATTGACATGTCCATCCACCACTTGCCCCCAGGGACGACGATCGCCCGCCTCTGCCAGGCGGCGTTAACTGCCTACGACCGCGGCCTTTCCTTGCGCGAAGCCCGTGAGCAGCTCCTCGCTCTCGAAGGGCATCCAGAGGCCTGCGACGCGCGCCTGAATGTGCCTTTTACGCTACTGGCCCTTCTCTACGGCCAGGGCGACTTGCAAGAGACCCTGCTCTCTGCCCTGCGCTGTGGCTATGATACAGATTGCACCTTAGCTACCTCCGGAGCATTGATCGGGCAGATCCTGGGAGCAGAAAGGATCCCCAACCACCTCAAAGAACCTATCGGGGATGAGCTAGTGATGGGCATCCAGTACCACCGGCCCGAGATGACTCTCCACGCTCTGGCCCGCGATACAGCCCGCATTGGCGTCCTCTTCTGCCGGCAGATCAATCAGGCCATCCAAATAGTTGGGGCTCCCTCTCTGAAGCCCCTCCCCACCATACCCCAAAAGCCCAAGCTACGGGTAGAATACGTCGGGCTCCCCTGCGCAGCTCCAGGCGAATCTCTCCAAGTTAAGGTGCTCATCCAAGGAGAGCTCCCCTCCCAAGGGACCAGGCTCACCGTCACGCCGCCAAAGGGCTGGGCAGTGCAACCTGCTCAGGTGCAGGTGAGCCCCCTACAGCGGGAGGTACAGCTCACTCTCTTCGCCCAAGCGGAGATGCCCTCTTTGCCCATGCGAAACATCTTTCATCTGCGCTTGGAAGGCTTGGCCGAGGATACTTTCGGTGTGGCCGGAGCCAGCCTCTGGCGCTTTTTAGGGGTCTACTTTGATCCTCTGCCTCCTGAGAATGACGCACTGGCAAAGCGTAGAGCCTTTCAACACCACTTTGTCCGCCTGGATCACCCCTATCTTCCCGAGCCTGAGATAGACATAGTGGCCAAGTTTCGCCGTTGGTCGCACATCCTTGGCCGACCGGCCCTGATAGTGGCCCGAGAGCGGCTTTTCGACTTGCACCAAGTCACAGGCCTCCAGGGAGCCTATGTCGCCTACTTGGCCCGAACCATCCTCTCTCCAGAAGAGCGGGAAGCCTTTATCGTTATTGGCAACAACGATGGCTACCGCCTCTACCTCAACGGAGAGCTGGTGGCCGAACGCGACGAGCAGACCTGGTGGACCCCCTTTAACAACGTCCATCGAGTACACTTGCAAGCCGGCGAGAACCTCCTTCTCCTCAAGCTCATCAAGAGAGGAGAGGAACTCCGCTTCTCGCTGGGCCTGCGCCAGGCTGAAAAGGAGCATCACAACCAAAACGACTGGCTTGTCGACCTAGCCGATGTCAACCCTCTATTGGAGCTGGGCTAATCTCCAACACAGTGCTTTTTGCTCGCTCAAAGGCCGTGCGAGGGGGCATGTTCTTGCCTGAGAAAGAGAGGGGAAAATAGCGATGACGCTACGACTGTATAACGAACAGACGGAACAACTCGAGACCTTTGAGCCACTGGAAACGCCTGTCAAGATCTATGTCTGTGGCATCACGCCCTACGATACCACCCACCTAGGCCATGCCTTTACTTACTTGAGCTTCGATGTGCTCATTCGCTACCTAGAATATTTGGGGTACCCTGTGCGCTATGTGCAGAATGTCACCGATATAGACGATGACATCCTGCGCAAAAGCCAAGAGGTAGGAGAAGACTGGCTCACTCTGGGCAACCGCTGGACTCGGCACTTTATCGAAGATATGCAGGCCCTCAATGTACGTCCACCTGATGTCTACCCTCGGGCTACAGAGGTGATCCCACAGATGTTTCCCGCTATCCAGACCCTCATCGACAAGGGATATGCCTATGTAGCGGATGGGAATGTCTATTACCACGTGGCGGCCAACCCTGATTTTGGCCAAGTGAGTAAACTCCCTCGTGAACAATGGCTACCCATTGCCAACGAACGAGGGAATATCCCTGATGACCCCCACAAACGCGATCCACTGGATTTCGTCCTCTGGCAGGCGCAAAAACCCGGAGAACCCGCCTGGGAAAGCCCCTGGGGCAAAGGCCGACCTGGGTGGCACATTGAATGCACCGTTATGGCCCTCACTTATCTGGGCCAAGTCATCGACATCCACGGCGGGGGAGCTGATCTCTCCTTCCCCCACCACGAGTGCGAAACAGCCCAAGCCTGTGGAGTGACGGGCAAGCCTCTTTTCGCCCACTTTTGGATGCACACGGCCATGGTACGCTACGAAGGGGAAAAGATGAGCAAGTCTCTGGGCAACCTCGTCTGGGCCCGCGACCTCCTGCGTGAACACTCGGCTGATGCTGTGCGCATCTTGGTGAACCGCCACCCTTACTACGAAACCTGGGAGTATACCGACAAAGAGCTACCCGCAGCCGACGCCCTAGCTGATAAGCTTCTCCAAGCGGCCCGAGTGGAGGGCGGCAGAGGGACGGAGCTCTCCCCAGAAGAGGCCATCGTCGCTCTGGAGGAAGCCCTGAACGACAACTTGAACACTTGCCAAGCTCTCGCCGCTCTGGAAGATTTGGCCGAGCGAATCCTCACGGCCGCCCGCAGAGGGCAAGCTGTGCACGAGGCCCAAAAGGCCTTGCACAAGTTAGGAGGGATCTTTGGGCTACGTTTGGGCAAGGAAATCGAGCCTCGTGTGCGCCAGGGTTGGCAAACTCACTATCAAAAGTTCCTCTAGGGTCAGGCCCCTCTGAGGGGTGCTCTCCCTGAAAGGGAGAATTGTCACCAGCGCCGAGAAGGATATAATGAGAGAAAGCATCGGCCAGCCCCATTACCGCTAAAGGGGATGATTCCCCATTGCAAAGAGGAGAGAAGGATGCTGCGCCCCTACCACACCTTTACGGTGATTCCATCTCTGCCACCCCAGCTCCGCCCGCTGCGCGAGCTGGCCTATAACCTTTGGTGGTCTTGGAACCTGGATGTGGTAGATCTCTTCCGTCGCCTTGACCGCGACCTATGGGAGGAGACAGGCCATAACCCTGTGCTCATGCTGGGCAAAATCAGCCAAGATCGGCTAGAAGAGGCCGCCAATGACGATGGCTTTCTCGCCCACATGATGCGCGTTTACCAGGCCTTGAACCACTATATGCGCAGCACCGACACCTGGTTTCAAAAGACCTACGGCAACGAGCTACCAGACCTCAAGATCGCCTATTTCTCCGCCGAGTATGGCATTACCGAATGTATTCCCATCTATTCTGGCGGCCTGGGAGTGCTGGCAGGAGACCACCTCAAATCGGCCAGTAGCCTAGGGCTTCCCTTGGTGGGAGTAGGATTGCTCTATCAGGAGGGCTATTTTCGACAATACCTCAACGCCGATGGCTGGCAGCAAGAGTCCTACCCCATCAATGACTTTCACAACATGCCCTTGCAGCTAGAGCGCGATGGTACTGGACAGCCGGTGACCATTGCCGTGGAGTACCCTGGGCGCACCGTCAAGGCTCAAGTTTGGAGGGTACAAGTAGGGCGCGTACCCCTTTACCTCCTCGATGCCAACGTCCCTGAAAACAGCCCAGAGGATCGAGCGATCACTGCCCAGCTCTATGGGGGGGATTTGGATATGCGCATCCGCCAGGAGATCCTCCTAGGCATCGGGGGAATGCGCGCCCTCCGCGCTTTGGGCATTCGACCAACCATCTGCCATATGAACGAGGGACATTCGGCCTTTCTCGCGCTAGAGCGCATCCGCATGGCGATGGAAGACTATGGGCTCTCCTTTGCCGAGGCAAAGGAACTGACCACCGCAGGAAACGTCTTTACCACCCATACACCTGTGCCAGCAGGGATCGACCTCTTTCCCCCCAGCATGATGGATCACTACTTTGGCGAGTACTATCAGAAGCTGGGGATCAGCCGCGAGGAATTCCTCGCGCTGGGACGTCCTCCTCAACACCACCCCGACGAAAGCTTTTCTATGGCAGTGTTGGCTTTGCACCTCTCTGCCAGCGCAAACGGGGTCAGTCGGCGCCATGGCGAGGTGGCTCGACGTATGTGGCAGGACCTCTGGCCTGGGCTGCCCTTAGAAGAGATACCCATCATTCACATCACGAATGGGATCCATCCTCGTTCCTGGATCTCTCACGATATGGATACCCTGCTCTTGCGCTACTTGGGCCCCCGTTGGCTGGAACGCCCTGAAGACCAAACCGTTTGGGAAAGAGTCAAACGCATTCCTGATGAAGAGCTCTGGAACACCCATGAGCGCCGCCGTGAGCGCCTGGTAGCCGTAGCTCGCGAGCGCCTGGCCCAACAGCTTGCACGCCGCGGGGCCACCCCTAAAGAGATTGCGGCCGCCACCGAGGTACTCAATCCCGATGCATTGACCATCGGCTTTGCTCGGCGCTTTGCCACCTACAAGCGCGCGCTTTTGCTCTTTACCGATCTCGATCGTCTCATTCGCATCCTCAACGACCCAGAGCGACCCGTACAGATCATCTTTGCTGGCAAAGCCCACCCACGAGATAACGCCGGCAAAGAGTTCATCCGCCAGATCGTTCACCTTGCTCGGCGTGAGGAACTGCGCCGCAGAGTGATCTTTTTAGAAGATTATGACATGTCACTAGCCCGCTATCTGGTGCAAGGGGCAGACGTCTGGTTGAACACCCCCCGCCCCGGGCTAGAAGCTAGTGGCACCAGTGGGATGAAGGCCTCGGCCAACGGGGTACTCCACTTGAGCACTTTTGACGGCTGGTGGTGTGAGGGTTATTCTCCCGAGGTGGGCTGGCGCATTGGCAGTGGAGAGATCTATGAAGATGAACGCTATGGCGACGAAGTCGAGGCACGTACGCTCTACGATCTCTTGGAAAAGGATGTGATCCCCCTCTTCTATGAGCGGGGAACCGACCGCTTGCCGCGCCAATGGATCGCCAAAATGAAAAACGCCATGTCCAAAGTGGCTCCTTTCTTCAATACCCATCGCATGGTGCGCGAGTATACCGAACAGCTCTACATCCCTGCGGCCCGCCGTTACAATCGCTTGGCAGCGAACGACTATCAAGCGACAAAGGCCCTGGTCGCCTGGTTGAATAAACTGCATCAGCATTGGGGAGAAGTGCGCATTCTCAGCGTCGAATCGGATGCGCATGATGAGATCCCCGTTAGCGCCGAGATCAACATTCGAGCACGTATCCAGCTGGGAACGCTTACGCCCGAGGATGTCACCGTCCAAGTCTTCCATGGGACGGTTGGTCCCGAGGGGGAGATCCGAGAATACAAAGTGAACGATATGGTGACAGAGGGAGCAGGTGAGGATGGCACGTACATTTACACTGGAGTCATCCTCTGTGAGAAAAGCGGTCTAAGCGGCTTCACTGTACGCATCCTGCCCCACCATCCAGACCTGCACACGCCCTACATTCCTGGACTGATCGTCTGGGCAAGCTGATCCGTTAAAAAGAACATATCTGTCTGCCGATCTCCGAGTCATGCGTCCTAAAGACAATGGAGTCCATGGCGCCTGACCGATAGGGTATGGCGGGAAACCTCCATGCCTTCCGTGCTTGAAAAGGAGAGAGTGCATCGCTCTTTGGAGCCAGTGCGCACGCGTGCCTTTCAAGCACTGGCTCTTTTCATTCTGGCTAAAGGAGGCAACATGAAAAACATTCCGGCCCAGCAACGACGCTACTATTTCACCACTCGCGACTTGCTCATCATGGCCGCACTTGCCGGCCTTGGCGGAGTAGTCAGTATCGCCGTTAATGCCTTGGGGGATGCCATTCAAGCTGCTGTTGGCTTTGCTGGCACCACTCAATGGGCAGCAGGGCTACATGTCACCTTCCTGCTCCTCGCCGTAGGGCTAGTAAACAAAGAAGGAGCTGGCACCATTACAGGCCTGCTTAAAGGAGGCGTGGAGCTGCTTACCGGCAGTACCCACGGGGTCATCATCTTGCTCGTCGATCTCGTCGCCGGCCTCCTGGTCGATCTTTCCCTCTTGCCCTTTCGGCGCAAAGATTCGCGTTGGGCCTATCTTCTTGCCGGAGGGCTTGCGGCCGCTAGCAACGTCTTTGTTTTCCAGCTCTTTGCTAGCGCTCCAGAGGACGTCATCGCCTTTATCTGGGGGTTTGCCGCATTGGCTTTTGTCTCAGGAGCTCTCTTTGGCGGGCTTTTGGCCCACGCCCTGCTTCTTCTCTTGCGGCGCAGTGGCATTGTAACAGCTCGCCCCACCCAAACGATGGTTCGCTGGCATTATGCCATCTTTTTAAGCGTGGCCGTCCTCCTAGCCATCGGCGGGGGATTTACCCTGGCCAAAGTGCTCAGCGGTCCCCCCTCGGTAGCTATCACCGGGGATTGTGCTCAGCCCTACACGTACTACTTTAAGGAGGGTTCTTTTGAAATAGTCCAAGAAGAGGTCGAGTTACAGGGGATGAAGCGACGCGTTGAAGGAGTGCCCCTCCGGGAGATCCTTGCCCAAGCTCAGCCCAACTCTTCGGCCGGGCTGGTGCTGGTAAGCGCTAGCGATGGATATTCCTTCTTTATCTCCCTCAAAGAAGTGGAGGAGAACCCTCAACTGCTTCTGGCCCACCGCGGCAAAGGCAAGGAACTCAGCTATGAGATTGTTGGGGCCAAGAACTCCAAGGCGTGGGTGCGCAACGTGGTTGAGATCCGTCTGGTGCCCCGAGCCCTCATCGAGATCAAAGGCCAAGTCGCCAAACCTTACACCTACGACCCCGATGAATGGCAGCTCAAAATGGACAATGCCCGGCTTGATCTAGGTGAAGGGCCTAAAAAATACCAAGGGTCCCTACTCAAACAAGTACTCGCCCGTGCAGAACCCTCTGCTCAAGCACAAACAGCCAAGTTGGTAACGAGGGAAGGCCAAGAGGTGGCATTACCCCTCTCCCGTGCCTTAACGGATAGCTCACTACGGATCTGGAGTGTGAGCAGCAGCCAAGGGCTACGCTTTGCCATCGCCAGTGAGGAGGGAGAAGTACTAGCACAAGACGTAGTCGCCATCATCATCGAATAAGGGCTGAAATGATCGAGATTCGCAACCTCTCCTACTGGTATGAAAATACTACCCAGCCCGCCCTTGTAGAGATCACCCTCGAGATTCAAGAGGGCGAGTTTGTCGTGCTTACCGGGCCTAGTGGCTGTGGCAAATCCACCCTCGCGCTAGCCATTGGGGGATACCTCATCCCGCAGTTTGGCGGGCGGGTAGAGGGCACCTTGCGGGTGAATGGACTGGATGCTCTCTCCAGCCCTCCTTATCAGGTCGCCGAGGCGGTGGGGCTCGTACAACAGAACCCAGAGAACCAGTTTTGCACCCTCACTGTAGCTGATGAGATCGCTTTCGGGCTAGAGAACCGTTGCCTACCTCCCAAGCGCATCCAAGAAAAGCTTTCCTGGGCTCTAGAGATCGTCCATGCCAGCCACCTACGCGATCGTCCCCTCTCCACCCTTTCGGGAGGAGAAAAACAAAAGATCGCCATTGCCTCCATGCTGGTTGCCGATCCGCGAGTGCTTATCTTCGACGAGCCTACTTCAAATTTGGACCCCACCGCCACAGCAGCCATTTTCAAAGTACTTGATACCATCCGCCGAGAATTAGCCATCACCATCATTGTCATTGAACACAAACTAGGCTTCTTGCGACGCTTCCACCCCCGGCTGATTCGCATGGAAGGAGGACGCATCATCGAGGACGCTGGCCAGATCCCTCCCGCACAGCCACCCACCTTCCGCCAGCCCGCCCCAGCAGGGCCAATACTAGCTTCCACCCAGAGGCTAGGTCACCACTATGGCCCCCACCAAGCTCTGGAGGGAATCGATCTCACTCTCTACGGCGGGCAGCTCGTCGCCGTGATGGGTGATAACGGCAGCGGCAAAACTACCCTCCTGCGAAGCCTAATGGGTCTCCTCCAACCAAGTACGGGGGAAGTTTGGGTATTAGGACGAGAGATGCGCCAATGGCGCGTTTCAGAGCTGGCCCGTCATGTAGGGTATCTTTTCCAGAACCCTGACCATCAGCTCTTGGCCAACACTGTCTGGGATGAAGCCATACTCCTAGGCCGCAACCTTCAAATATTGAAGGAGGTAATCCCCAGAGCTGAGCATCTTTTACAAAAAACAGGACTTGGCTCCCGACGGACTTCCCACCCTTTTCAACTTAGCTATGGAGAGAAGCGCCGCCTCAATTTCATCTCGGTGACGGCTCACAAGCCCCAGATCGTCCTGGCCGACGAGGTGCTCATCGGTCAGGACCCTCAGAATGCTGCCTATCTGATGGAGTTTCTCCGAAGCATCGCCGATGAGGGCGGAAGTGTGCTCCTTGCCCTCCATGATCCACAGGTAGCCCTGCGCTACGCTGATCGAGTGCTCTTTTTAGCTCAAGGGAAGCTCCTCTTTGATGCTCCACCGCAAAAAGCTTTCCAAACCCTCGCCCAGCTGGGCTACGCAGCCTATCTAGAGGGGGTGAAGGGCAGTGCCTAAATTACTTTATCGCGGAGAAGCCACCTGGGTACATCGTCTACACCCCCTGGTCAAACTGGGCTGGCTGTTGGTGTTTGGGATCGCCGGCTTTATCTATGAGCAACCACTTTATATTCTTGGCCTGCTCTTGAGCATGCTCCTAATCGCCTGGCAGGCGCACATCCACCTCCGCGACCTGCGCGGCAGCACCTTAATTCTTTGGATGGGGCTCTTTCTCTTTGCCTTGCAGGCCATCTTCTATCATCAAGGGGAAACGCTCTTAACCCTTCGCCTCCTGCCCGGCAAGCCTTGGTCCTTCACCGACCTAGGCCTCCGCAGGGGCATAACCATCGGCGGGCGCTTTGTCGTCATTGTGCTCAGCAGTCAGATCTTTGTTCTCGTAACGGATCCCAGCGCCCTGGCCTACGCGCTAATGCGCGCAGGGTTGCCCTATCGCTATGGTTTTGCCTTCATCACCGCGTTACGCCTTGTGCCCGTCTTCGAGGAAGAGGCTACCACCGTCTACCAAGCTCAGCTCACCCGAGGGGTACGCTACGACGCCCACGCCCTCCGAAGAGCCTATGAGCTCCTCCGCCAGTTTCTTCTCCCCATGCTCGTCTCAGCCCTTCGCAAAGTGGATGCCCTGGCCATCTCAATGGAGGGAAGGCAGTTCGGTCGCTATCCTCGGCGCACCTTCTTACGATCATCTGCTTTCAAGAGAGCTGATTGGTGGGCCACAGGAATCCTGGCCCTATTCATCCTCCTCACTACATTCCTAAAAATCTCTTTCTAAAGGAGGAACCTTGCTTCAGGAGATCGTCTACAGCATTGAGACCTATCCCCTCCTCTACAGTCTCTGGGGCATCGTGTTGCTCCTTTGGCTAATCTACGGCCTCAAAGGACTCTACCTTCTCGTACAAGCCAGGCCTAACACGCAGAACCTCACCTTCAAAAAGGTCCGGCATGTCCTAGGTGCGCTCCTCCTCCAAAGGGCCATCTGGCGGATACCCCTTGGTGGCGTAATGCACGCCGGCCTTTTCTGGGGAGGGATCCTCATCCTTTTAGGGTTCATCTTCTCCCATTATGTCTGGCCTCGCGGGGAGCCCTGGCAACGACACTGGCTCATACAAACGGGCCTGGACGGAGGGTTAGCTCTCCTCCTGGTGGGTGTAGCGGTGGCCGCCTGGCGCCGGTTCGTCCGCCATGAGCTCCCCACAACTCCAGAAGACAACGCTCTCTGGGGGCTTGGCACACTAGCCATCATCGTAGCTATCCTCTGCCGGGGCCTTTTGGCAGCTGTAGCCGATCCGCGCTGGCGCATCCATGCTCCCCTCAGCAACCTACTGGGGGGCTGGTTCCAGCACCTGCCCACTTCAACTCTGCGGAGCCTCTATGGCTGGAGTTGGGCAACGCTCCATGCCAGCATCTGGGGGATGGCCTTTCTCCTCCCCTGGAGCAAATGGCGCCATAGCCTCCTCGCACCACTGGCTCTGACCATGCGCAAAGATGCTCCCCTAGCCTCCCTCCCGCCCCTCGACTTGGACCATGAGGGACCTTATGGGGCCTTCTCCCGCCGAGAGCTCACTCGCAGAGAGCTCCTCGGGTTGGTCGCCTGTACGCGTTGCGGTCGCTGTCAAGCAGCCTGCCCGGCGCAGTTAGCAAAAGGAACACTCGACCCTCTGGCCCTTTTAGAAGACCTCCGCACTTCCCTAGGAAGCGCCCCTCTGGCCGAACAAGCCGGGCAGAGCATTTGGGAATGCACTACTTGCATGGCCTGCGAGGAGGCCTGCCCTCTGGGTATCTCCCCTCTGGAGCTGGTGCTCAGCCTGCGCCAAGAACGCGTACTCGATGTGGGGAAGCCCCCCTCACTAGCTAGCAACCTCTTTCGAAACTTGGAACAGAGAGGCAATCCCTGGGGGTTACCTCGCAGAGAGCGCCGGCGCTGGTTGGCTTCGTTGGGGCTGCCCCTTCTGAACCCTGGAGAAAGCTGGGAAGGAAAGGTGCTCCTCTGGGTAGGCTGTATGGGGACCTTTGATGAGCAAGCTCGCCGGGCTGTGCGAGCTTTCATACGGCTGGCCCGAGCCGCCGGCGTAGAACTAGCTGTACTCGCCGAGGAAGGCTGTTGTGGAGATCCCGCTCGGCGGCTGGGTAACGAGCGCCTTTGGTACGAGCTAGCCCAAGAGAACATCGCCACCCTCCAGGCGGCCCGGCCAGAGCATATCGTCAGCCTCTGCCCTCACTGCGTGAATGCCTTGGCTAACGAATACACCTTTCTGGGAGCCGACCTTCCAGCTATCCACGCCAGCACGTTTTTGGCCAAGCTCCTTCAGGAAGGACGGCTACCGATCAACCAGAAAGTTTGGGCAGGGCAACGCGCTACCTACCACGATCCCTGCTATCTGGGCCGAGGGAATACTGTTCTAGTTCCCCCTCGTGAACTGATGGCTGCTTTGGGGATAAACTTGCTTGAGCCAAAGCACCACGGCAACGAGGCCCTCTGTTGTGGCGCCGGGGGTGGCCAGATGTGGCTTGGATCCAAGTCGCTGGGCACCCCCTTAGTCCAGGAGATCATCCAAACCGAAGCACAAACCTGCCTGACCGCCTGTCCTTATTGTGCCAAGATGCTTACGGAAGAACTCTCCCAAACAGTGGACGAGCCCTCTTTATCAATGCCTGTTCTTGATCTTGTCGAGGCACTAGCTCAAGCCCTCCCTGATAACCCTGAGGAGTAAACGAAACGATGAAGGAAAAAGCCCTCTTGTTCACCATCCTCGTTTTTGGAATCATTGTCGGCGTAGCCCTGAGTAGTTGGCGAGCCTTCCCCACGGAGGACATGATCGCCCGCTCCTCCTGCGCAGCTTGCCACGACGTTCACGGTGCCATTGAACTAGAGGACGTGCCCTTCCAAAGCCAGGTTTGGGTCATCGGCGATGTGCCTAAACAAACCTATTTCCTCGTCAATGACCTCTTCCCTTATGCCAAACGCGAACAAGGGACGAGCATCTCCCTCCTCGATCTCCTGGCCCGCTATGGAGCTACAGACTTTGAGCGGGTGGCCCTCGAATCATTAGATGGAGGAATCGTCATCTTTGAACGACGCTACCTTAGCGAGCATTCTCTTCTCGTGCCCTATATGGAGGGAATCCGCTTCCAAGACAAAAACCAACATGGCTCTACCTGGCTCAAGGATATCCGCTGGATCATCGTCATCGGCAAAGAAAAGCCCCTTCAGATCGCCGGGGAAGCCACTTCGATCGGGCGGCTCCTCCTTAGCGACCGGACCACTGTCATTACCGGTGGGGGAGATGCCATCTACAAAAGTCCCTTGGACGGCAAGACCTACCGTGGGAATTACGCTCATGCCTACACTGGCGCCCGCTTAAGCACCCTTCTCGCCGAGAAAAGCTATTCGGCTGTGCGCATCACAGACACTCGCGGCCAAACCTTTAAACTGCCTCGCCAGGAGGTAGCCAACGCCATCCTCGCCCCTGTGCGGGGACACACTACACTAGTGCTGCCAGAAAAGCCCTGGGACGAATGGATCTCCGACGTAGCTAAAATCGAGCCTGTTCCCTAACTCCCTCAAAAAGCCAAACCAGGCTCCTCTGATTTGGTTAACTTGGCAGCTCCAGCTGGCCTTGCCATCTGCCTCCAACAGGCTACAATAAAGGAAGCCAGGATGAAAAAAGGAGGCCCTTATGGCAAACGAAAGGCTACCTCGCATCCATGTGCACAAAAGCGGTCGCTTCCTCAGCACAGAAGGAGGGGAGCCCTTCTTCTGGCTGGGAGACACCGCTTGGGAACTCTTTCACCGGCTGAACCGTGAGGAAGCAGCCCATTATTTTGCCAACCGCCAGAGCAAGGGTTTTAACCTCATTCAGGCAGTAGTGTTGGCCGAGGAGGATGGCTTGAACGTCCCCAACGCCTATGGAGAGCTTCCGTTGATTGACCACGACCCTACCCGCCCCAACGAGGCTTACTTTGCCTACGTCGATGAGCTCATCCAGCTAGCGGCTGACCACGGGCTCTACATCGGGCTTTTGCCCACCTGGGGAGATAAAGTCTTCCCTGCTTGGGGCATCGGGCCAGCCGTCTTTAACGAGGAGAATGCAAGGGCCTATGGCCACTTTTTAGGAAGACGCTACCGCGAACAAACGAACATCATCTGGATTTTGGGAGGAGATCGCCCCGCCATCACCGAGGAAAGGGATTACCGCCCCATTTGGCGTGCAATGGCCTCGGCTATCAAAAAAGCCACGGACGGAGCCGCTCTCATTACCTATCACCCCCATGGGTGCCACTCCTCCTCTGAATGGCTTCACCAAGAAGAGTGGCTCGACCTAAACATGTTGCAATCTGGCCACGGCAGTGGGCGAGACTATCCCACCTGGGAGATGATTACTCATGATTATACTCTTCAACCAACCAAGCCCACCCTTGACGGAGAACCAAACTACGAAGATCACCCCGTAAGCCCTTGGCCCAAATGGGATCCCGCCAACGGATTCTTTCGTGCGTACGACGTGCGCAAACAGATCTACCGCTCTGTTTTTGCAGGTGGCTGTGGGGTAACCTATGGACACCACTCCGTCTGGCAGATGTACGCTCCTGGACGCAAGCTAAAAAACCAGCCCCCCGGCTATGAAGAATACTATTGGTATGAGGCCATCGATCGCCCTGGGGCTGGCCAAGAGCAGTTCTTGCGTGCCCTGATGGAATCGCGCCCCTTTTTTGGGCGCATTCCAGATCAAACTCTCCTCGCATCGGATGAAGGGCAAGGAGGTGAACACGTACGAGCTACCCGCGACGCAGAAGGGAGCTATGCATTCGTCTACCTGCCCACCCCACGACCAGTAGTCATCCGTATGGAACGGCTTGGAGGGAAACGCTATCAAGCCTGGTGGTACGACCCGCGAACGGGCCAGGCAACAGCCATCGACGAATACCCTGCCCGTGGCGAGCAGCAATTCACTCCCCCCAGCGAAGGACCTGATTGGGTCCTCGTGCTGGACAAAGTCTCTCAAGGCTTTGGCCCACCAGGACAAAGATAGAGACAAAGCTACAAAAAAGGGGGAGCTTACGCTCCCCTTTTTGACGCTAAAGGCCTCCTCCTCTATACTTGAGCAACGCATCATCCCTATGAGGTGACAATGAGCAGAGTAATCAACACAGCAAACCCTGGCAAACGACGCAACCAACTTCGTCGGACCATCGCTGAGCTATTGCGCCACCTTATGTTCAAGCGTGAACTCGATGACGAAGCCAAGGATATGACCGCGGCTATGGTCTTTGCCCTTCGTGAGATTGCCCAGACAGTAGAAGAGACCACCACAGCTTGGGAAAAGCGCAATTACTATCTCAAAGCAGATCGCTTCCGTAGCGAATGGGAATGGGTGCTCCCCGCCGCCGAAAGGCTAGAAGAGCTCGCCATTCAAGGACACTGGCAAAAACTACCCCATGAACTTGCCCGCTTGGCTCCTCATTTTAAGGACATTCGCATCGCCAAGATGACCCGCTCGCCCTCCGTATGGAAAGCCAGCTACCAACTTCTTTTGCGTAAGGCCTCGCCCAAGAGAACCTAGGCCCCCTCCTCCAAAGGCAGCTCGACCACCGGGTTACGCAAAGTCCCCAATCCCTCAATGGTGATCTCGACGATATCCCCTTCTCGCAAAGTAAAAGTATCTGGGGGGACGATCCCTGTACCGGTCAACACAAAAGCTCCATTGGGAAAGGAATTACAACGCCCCAAGTAGGTGACCAGGTTTTCCAATGGCCGGTGAATGCGCGAAGTGTGCGTCTCGCCCTCGAAAACCACCTCACTCTGGCGCCACACTACACAGCGAATGCCCTGATCGAGAGGATCGAACTCACGTAGCAAGCGCACCACTGGCCCCAAAGCGCAACAACGATCATACACCTTGGCTTGGGGCAAATAGAGAGGGTTCTCCCCCTCAATATCACGAGAGCTCATGTCGTTACCCACTGTATAACCAACGATCTCTAGTTTTGGGGTGAGCACCAAGGTAAGCTCAGGCTCGGGCACGTTCCATGAAGAATCTGCACGAATGCCCACCGCTTCTTCGGGGCCAACGACACGATGAGGAGTGGCTTTGAAAAAGATCTCGGGGCGGGGAGCGTCGTAAACGCGTCCATAGATAGTAGGCTCCTCCGACTCGCGCATGCGCGCCTCGCGACTCATCTTGTAGGTCACTCCACAAGCCCATACCTCTTGCACATCGATGGGTGCCAAAAGCATAGGAGAGGCATTGGGGTCCTCCAGCTCGGCAGAAGTACAGAGCGCCTGAGCCCGCGAAGGCATCCGAGCCAAATCGTCCAGTGCCTCGGCCACCCGCCCTTGAGCCGCCCGCAGCCAAGCGCCAAAGGAAACATACTCCTCTTGCCCCAGGGCCGTAAGATCATAGAGTGCCCCGTCCATCACCAAACCCAGGCGAATCTGTCCTTCTCTTTGGAAGCGGCAAAGAGAAAAGTTGGGGATCATAACCTCATCATCCTCCTTTTGCAGGATCCGTGGGGATTATAGAGGGTTAAGAAAGTGCTGTCGAGCAAGAGTGGGATGTAGGCGAACATCCCGCTCTTGCCGAGAATTAGGCAGGGGTGGGCTCAGCAGTGAGGAACTGGGCTCGATAAAGATGAGCATAGAGGCCATTACGGGCGAGGAGTTCTTCATGGGAACCCTGCTCAACGATACGTCCATGGTCGATGACGAGGATCCTACTGGCCCGCTGCACAGTGGCCAGGCGGTGAGCAATAACTAACGAAGTCCGCCCAGCCATGAGCTGTTCTAGCGCATCTTGGATGAGCCCCTCCGTGCGCAAATCCACACTCGAAGTGGCCTCGTCAAGGATGAGAATGCGGGGAGCTGCGAGGATCACACGCGCCAAACAGATAAGTTGTCGCTGCCCCAAAGAGAGGTTTGTTGAGCCCTCGAGCACTTCGGTGTCATAGCCATCGGGCAAGCGCATAATAAAGTCGTGGGCATTGGCCGCCTTGGCTGCCTGGATGATCTCCTCCATGGAAGCATCCGGCCGACCAAAGGCAATGTTATAGGCGATCGTCCCCTGGAAGAGGAAGGGCTCCTGAGGCACTACCCCCAGTTGCCGGCGCAAGCTGGCCAACGTAACCTGACGGATGTCAATACCATCAACATAGATGGCCCCCTCGCTCACTTCATAAAAGCGGGTCAAGAGTTTGGCAATGGTGGACTTGCCCGCCCCTGTAGGGCCAACCAGCGCCACCGTCTCCCCAGGAGCGATCTCAAAATTGATATCCTCCAACACGGGCGTATCGGGAGTATAGTGGAAATAAACGTGGTCGAAAACGATATGCCCCTTCACCGAAGGAAGCTCGATAGCATTGGGAGCATCCTTGATCTCGGGCTCGATCGAGAGAACCTCAAGGACGCGTTCACCACCGGCCATGGCAGCCTGCCAAGTATTAAAAAGCATGCTCAGATCCAAAACAGGCTGGAAAAGGCGAGCCGTATAGCTGAGGAAAGCGACGATCAACCCCAGAGTAAGTTCCCCCGAGATAACCGCCCGCCCGCCGAACCAGAGGATGATGCAGGTAGCCAGCGTGCTGAGGATCTCCATCACAGGGGTAAAGGTGGAGGCCAGAGCCACAGCATGGACGTTGGCATCGCGGTTCTCACGGTTCACTTGATCGAATTCTCGGCTAGTACGCTCCTCCTCGGCAAAGGCTTGAATGATACGCATTGCATTGATATCCTCTGCCAGCCGCCCAGTGAGAGCACTCACCTTCTCCCGAGTGCGACGGTAAGCCTCACGAGCGCGAGCACCAAAAAGTGCCGTCGCCAAAGCCATCGGGGGGAGCACTGCCAACGTAAGAGCAGCCAACTTGGCATTCAGAAGGAACATCACCGTCCCGATGCTTAGGAGGAGGACGAAATCGCTCATCATGGTGATGATGCCAAAGGAAAGCAGCTCGTTGATAATCCCCACATCGCTGAGCAGCCGGGAGATGAGTGACCCTACACTGTGCTGATCAAAATAACTGGGGGTAAGTTCCTGGTACTTGCGGAAAAGTTGCCCTCGCATGGTGCGAAGGACGTTGTTCCCTACTGTGTTCAGCACCAATCTGCGCCGCCAAGCCACAACAAAGTCCAGCCCATAAGCCCCCAGGATCAGCAAGGCCATCCAGCCCAAGCCAACTACATCCTTGCTCGCAATATAGTTATCGATCATCCGCTTAATGAGATAAGGAGCCAAGAGAGCTAATCCAGAGCTCACAAGCATCAACAACACTCCCTCAGCCATTTTCAGCTTATAGGGAGCAAGGTATTGCAAAAGCCGACGGGTGATCCGCCAATCAAAGACCTTGCCAGTGACCTCACGATAATGACGGAAATGGGCATGACCGCCCCAAAAAGTCGATGGATTGAAACTGAAACTCATGCTTTCCTCCTCAGCAAGCTGGCTTCCTGAGGCCTCTCTTCGGACCTGAGCTGACGATAATAAATATCGGCATAGATGCCCGATTCTCGGATCAGTTCTTCATGGGTGCCCTGGGCTACCAATCTGCCCCGGTCGATGATGAGAATGCGGTCAGCATTGCGTACAGTAGAGACACGCTGAGCAATGATAAAGCTGGTACGCCCTTTCATCAGATTCGCCAACGCCGCTTGGATCTCTTGTTCTGTCTCTGTATCCACACTCGAGGTGGCGTCATCGAGAATAAGGATACGTGGATCAAGCAAAAGGGCCCGAGCAATGGCAATGCGCTGGCGTTGCCCTCCCGAGAGGGTAACTCCCCGTTCACCCACAGGGGTATCATACCCTTGAGGGAAGTTCATAATAAAGTCATGGGCCGCTGCAGCCTTGGCCGCACGCTCGATCTCCTCTTGGGTAGCATCAGGCCGGCCAAAGGTGAGGTTCTCGCGAATGGTGCTACCAAACAAGACGGTCTCTTGAAGAACGATCCCTATCTGCCGACGAAGAGACTCGAGAGTTACTGTGCGGATATCGATCCCATCGATGTAAATGGCCCCCTCAGTCACCTCATAAAAGCGAGGGATCAGGTTGATGATGGTGCTCTTGCCTGAGCCAGTCGGCCCAAGCAAGGCCACCACCTCACCAGGCTCCACATGAAAGGAGACGTCATCAAGCACCTTGTGCCGGCCAAAATAGGAAAAGGAAACGTGATCAAAGGTCACTGCCCCCTTGATGGGGCCAAGCTCGACGGCATCAGGCGCATCCTCTACCTCCGACTTGGCATCCAAGATCTCAAAGACACGCTCTGCAGAGGCACGGGATTCACCCAGCAAGGTAGCGATAAAACCCAAGCGGCGGATAGGATTAATCAACTGCAAAAGATAACTATTGAAGGCGATCAGTTCTCCCAAAGTGAGTACACCGGCGATAACCATCCGCCCGCCCAGCCAAAGGATCAACACTGTGCCTGCACTGGCCAAGAGCACGATAAAAGGCATGGTAAAGGCTCCCGCGCGCGCCAGCTTCATCGAGATCTCGTAGACTTTAGCATTCTCGGCATCAAAACGCCTGATCTCGGCAGACTCTTGCGCGAACCCCCGCACCACGCTCATTCCCAAAAGGTTCTGCTCTAGCCTAGAGGTGAGAACAGCTATGCGATCCTGCCGCCCATGCCAAAGAGGATGCATGCGCACCATATAGCGACGCACGACTATGAGCACAAAGGGAACTACCGCCAAAGAGAGCCCAGCCAGGAGTGGTTGCATACGAAAAAGGACCACCGCCGTGCCAATGAGCAAGACGGTGGCATCGACAATCCGCAGAATGCCGCGGCCCGTGATGCGTCGTAAGCGCTCTACGTCGCTCGTCGCCCGCGAAAGGAGCTGCCCACCCTGCGCCCTATCATGGTAACTGAAAGAAAGACGCTGTAGTTTCCGGTAAACCTGATTCCGCATCACATAAGCGATGCCTTGAGAAACTTTTTCCGTAAGATAGCTTTCACCAAAACGGAGGATTCCCAAAGCAGCAGTGGTCCCCAAAAGCAAAAAGACCGAAGTGCTCAATACATCGAGCCGGTGAGCATCAATGCCCTGGTCCACAATGCGGCGGATGATTTGAGGAACAAGCAGGCGGATCCCATTGATCCCTAACATACAGAGATAAGCAACGACCTCACTCAACCAGAAGGAACGCATGTAGCTCAGAACGCGCAGAATAGCCTTCATGGCGTTGGGTCTCTCCTTAAGTGAGAAGTGTTTCATCAACGAGAGCGATCTCGCTCAACCTCTGGAGAGCTTGGTCGATAATCTGAAGCTCCTCCAAAGGTAGATCGGGCAGCTGTGCACGGAGCTGATCGATAGCGCCCAGGGGGGCATGGCCAATGATCTCTCGACCTTTCTCTGTGGCTTCCACTAGCACGCGGCGGTTATCGTGGCTACAGCGACGACGCTGAATATAACCCTGCTCCTCCAAACGATCGAGGAGAGGTGAAGTGGTCCCATCACGAATATGAAAACGGCGGCTAATTTCCCCCACAGAGCGAGGGCCCATCTCGACGAGATAGCGCAGAATGGAGAGCTGCCTCCCCGACATATGCAACTCATCGCGCACACGGTGGCTGTAGCGATGCTGATAGCGCATCAAGGTCAACAGCCGCTGCACGATGGACTGAACCAGCTCCTCCACCTCGCCCATGGGCCGCCCCCAACCATTTGTTTAGGTACCTAATATTTAGATGCCTAAACATTATAGAAGAAGCAAAAGGTTTTGTCAAGAGATTTCTTGGGTGGTGTGATGGTTTTCTTACCCTACTGCATCGGGCAGCCCAACTTCTACTCGGCGCAAAGGACGATAGAGCCCTCCCGCTAGCGCTACCAGCCAAAGATAGACCCTCAGAAGAATGTAGAAAAAAAGCAATCCCTCTTCCGGGGCCAGTCCCAAGAAACTTTCCCACACTCTTAGCCAGAGCTCCATCCTTGGCCAGG
>JAGGYI010000013.1 GCA_021162655.1 Anaerolineae bacterium | reverse complement strand
TCTCTCGCTTTTCACCTTTACCCTCATCCAAATGGGCATCTCGGGGGCCGAGCGCATCCTAAAGATCATCAACACTGAAACCGAGCTGGATGAGAACGAGGGCGGCGTGAGCAAGCCTATCGAGGGGGAGGTCGTCTTTGACCACGTGACCTTTGGCTACGAAGAGGGCTCCCCCGTGCTTCAAGACATCACCTTTCGCGCCGCCCCAGGAGAAACGATCGCCATCGTCGGGGAGACTGGCTCTGGGAAGACGACCCTCACCCGTCTCATCAGCCGCATCTATGACGTCAACCAGGGGAGAGTACTCATCGATGGCATCGACGTTCGGGAGTGGAACCTACAGAGCTTGCGTTCGCAGATCTCGGTCATCGAGCAAGACATCTTTCTCTTCTCGCGTTCAATAGCAGAGAACATTGCTTTTGGGGTAGGACAGCGAGCCACCCGCGAGGAGATCGAGCGCTGCGCCCGCCAGGCGCAGGCCCACGACTTTATCATGAGCTTTGCAGAGGGCTATGAGACGATCCTGGGGGAGCGGGGGGTGACCCTCTCTGGAGGGCAACGACAACGTATCGCCATCGCTCGAGCCTTTCTCACCAACCCCCGCATCCTCATCCTCGATGACTCGACCAGTGCTATCGACAGTGCCACCGAAGACGAGATCCAGCGGGCGACGTACCGAGTGCAAAAGGGGCGCGCCACCTTTCTCATCACCCATCGCCTCTCACAGATCCGCTGGGCAGATCGCATCCTCGTGCTCCAACGCGGCAGACTAGTAGACCAGGGCTCCCACGAGGAATTGATGGCCCGCTGCCCGGCCTATCGGCGCATCTTTGCCCTCTATGAAGAAAAATAAGAGCGGGAGGTAAGTCCCTTTGGGGTTCATCCTTGACGGCCTAGAGAGCGAACCATATGACCGCCAATACAGCGACTGGGAGCTGATCCGCAGGATCCTCCGATATTTTAGCCTGCGCAAGCACTCTATGCTGATTGCCGCAGGAGCGATCCTTTTGCGCTCTGCCCTCGATGCAGGCGTGCCGGTGATCATCTCCCGGGGGATCGATGCCCTCGCGAGCAACCCCACAGCCATCAAGATGGCCGGCTTTGTTCTAGCCGTCTTTGTGCTTCTTTCAGGCACTTGGCTTTTGAACTATGTCCGCCAGACCCATTCCGCCAGAGCCATCGGAGACGTGGTGCTCAAACTGCGCCAAGACGTCTTTCGCGCGGTGATTCGGCATGACCTTTCCTTCTATGATGAGCAACCAACGGGCAAGATCGTCAGCAGAGTAACCTCCGACACACGTGACTTTGCCAACACGGTGGACCTGACGATGAACCTAATCAGCCAAGTGCTTTCGGTGGCCATCATTGCCCTGGTGGCCTTTAAGATCAACGTACGCCTGACCCTGCTCCTTTTGGCCATGACGCCTGTTGTCTTTGCCATCGCCCTGAGCTTTCGCAAGATTGCCCGCAAGGTCACTCTGAACGCTCGGCGAGTGTTGGCACGGGTCAACGCGAACATCCAAGAGACGGTGGCAGGCATCGCTGTGGCCAAGGCCTTCCGCCAAGAAAAGTCCCTCTACCACGAGTTCTCCGACCTCAACCAACAGGCCTATCGCATCGGCTTCCTCCGTGGGATCACTCTCACCTCAATCTTTCCCATCCTCTCTGGGACCTTTGGCATCGCCCTGGCTCTAGTACTCTACTATGGAGGACGTAGCGCCCTCCTCGGGATGACGGCCCCGGAGGCAAGCAAAGCGGGGATCAGCATTGGAGAGTGGTACCTCTTTATGCAGGCCATGGGCTACTTTTGGTTCCCCATGACGAGCATCGCCTCCTTCTGGAGCCAATTCCAAGACGGCCTCTCGGCAGCTGAGCGGGTCTTTGCCCTCATCGATGCCGAGCCCCGCGTGGTACAGAGGGACAACCGCCCTGCGCCCAAATTAAAGGGCAAGATCGAGTTCCGCCATGTGCATCTCAGCTACACTGGGGATGAGGTCGTCTTGCCCGATTTCAGCCTGACCATCGAAGCGGGGGAATCGGTAGCCTTGGTAGGGCACACTGGAGCAGGGAAGACCAGTGTGGCCAGGCTCCTCGCCCGCCTCTACGAGTTCCAAGGCGGCGAGATCCTTGTAGATGGCCACGACATCCGCACCTTTGACCTAGCCACCTATCGGCGACAGCTGGGCTTTATTCCTCAGGTGCCCTTTCTCTTCTCTGGCACGGTGGAGGAAAACATCCGCTACGGGCGCCCCGAAGCCACCCCGGAAGAAGTGGAGGCGGCTGCCCGCAAGGTGGCCGGGGGCGAGTGGGTCGAAGCCCTCCCAGAAGGGCTGCAAACCGACGTGGGGGAGAGGGGTTCACGCCTCTCTATGGGGCAACGTCAACTCGTCGCCCTGGCCCGCGTGATCCTCATGGACCCTGCAATCTTTATCCTCGATGAAGCAACGGCCAGCGTGGACCCCTTTACTGAAGCGCAGATCCAAGAGGGGCTTGAAACCGCTATGCAAGGGCGCACCTCGATCATCATCGCCCATCGGCTCTCTACCGTGCGCCAGGTACACCGCATCATCGTGATGGATCACGGGCGCATCATCGAAGAGGGGGACCACCAGACGCTCCTCAAACGAGGGGGACATTACGCCGAGCTCTACAACACGTATTTTCGCCATCAATCCTGGGAGTACATCGAAAAGGCCAGGGAGCTCAAGTGAACCCCTGGCCCAGCATCCCTCTGGGAAAGCCTCCTATCCCCCACTGTGATTGCCCCGGCCGACCATCACCAACGAAGAAGGCAACACCTTTACCTCTATGCGGTGAGCCTCTTCACAGAGGATCTCCCCATCCACGTGAACGTGCAGAGGATCCTCCGACTCGATGATGATATGCCTTCCTCGTCGCTCATTGACAAGCCGATGGCTCAGATGGCTCCCTTTGATGAAACGGGGAACCATGGCGAGCATCTCCAAGCGCGGCATGTCTCCAACGGTGATGAGATCAAACTGGCCATCATCACAGCGCGCGTTGGGGGCCACTAGAAAAGTCCTCCCCTCCCGCGGGCCATTGGAGACGATAATCATCAAGAGCTCCTCCCAGAACTCTCGACCATCGAGAACGATCCTGGCCCGCACAGGCTCCAAAGTCAGGAAAATCGTCCTGAGCACAACGGGCAGATAAAGGGCCATCCCGCGCAGCCGCTTGTAGCGGCGCGTCTCTTTGACGACAAGCCCATCAAAGCCGATCCCCACCGTGTTATCGAAATAACGCCTGATGCGCCCATCGATGATGATCTGCCCTATATCCACCACGCGCCGCTCCCGACTGGCCAAAAAGGCACAGGCCTCCTCCACATCCATCGGCACGCCATTCATAGCGGCAAAGT
>JAGGYI010000238.1 GCA_021162655.1 Anaerolineae bacterium | reverse complement strand
GAGGCCATCCGCCGCCTCCTCGGCCACCTTCCCAACTCTCCCATCCGCGTGGAGCGCTATACGGGGCAGGAGAGCCTGGAGGAAAAGGAGGCGATCCGCCAGGATCCGCCCCACGTGATCCTGACGAACTATATGATGCTCGAACTCATCCTCACCCGCCCCGAAGAGCGCGCCTTTGTGGAAAAGGCCACCGCCGAGCTGGCCTTCCTCGTGCTCGACGAACTACACACCTACAGCGGCCGCCAGGGGGCCGACGTGGCCCTGCTCGTGCGCCGCCTGCGCGAGCGCTGTGGCAACCCCAACCTCCTCTGCATCGGCACCAGCGCGACGATGGTCGCCGGGGGCAGCTACCAGGAACAACAAGAGGCCGTGGCCCAGGTGGCCAGCCGCATTTTTGGGGTCCCCGTTGCGCCCGAAAACATCATCGGCGAGACGTTGCGGCCCACCACCCAAGGCAAGGTGGACGAGGCCGCCCTGCGGCAGGCCCTGGCAGGGGATCCGCCAACAGAGCTCTCCTACGAGGACTTTTGCCGGCACCCGCTGGTCATCTGGATCGAGCGGACCTTTGGCCTGCAAGAGGAAGACGGCCACCTGCGTCGGCGCACGCCGATCAGCCTGCGCCAGGGGGCCGCAAAGCTGGCCGAGATCACTGGCCAGCCTCTGGAGCACTGCCAAAGCTACCTGACCCAGGTCTTTTCCCTGGGCAGCCGCCTGCGCACGCCCACAGGGGAGCCCGCCTTTGCCTTCAAACTGCATCAGTTCATCTCCCAAGGAGGAACCGTCTATGCCACCCTCGAGCCCCCCAAGCAGCGGCTCCTCACCCTCGAGGGGCAGTTCTATGCCCCCAGCGCCGAGGGAGAAACGCGACTGCTCTTCCCGCTGCTCTTTTGCCGCGAATGCGGCCAAGAGTACTATCCCGTCTATTGGGATACCAAAGAACGACGCGTCACCCCCATCATGGGCGAGCTCTTTGAGGAGATCGAAGAGACCTCCCAGCATGAGGGATACCTCTTGGTCGAAGACCCCGAGGTGCCCATCTGGGACGAGACGTACGAGGAATGGCTGCCCGATTCTTGGTTCCGCGAGACGAAAAGCGGCCGCCGCCTGAAAAAAGACTTTGCCAAGCACGTTCCCCAGCGGCTCTGGCTCCGAGCGGACGGCCAGGAGGCCCAAGAGGGAGAGGGGACGCCGGCCTGGTTCATCCCCAAGCCCTTTCTCACCTGCCTGAACTGCGGAGTCGCCTATACCAAGAGGGAGGGCGAGTTCCGCAAGCTGGCCCGCCTCTCCAGTGAGGGGCGCAGCACAGCCACCACGCTCTTGACCCTCTCCACCGTGCTCGCCCTGCGCCGCCAGAAGGACTTGGAAGAGAGCGCCCGCAAGGTGCTCAGCTTCACCGATAACCGCCAAGATGCTTCCCTTCAGGCGGGGCACTTGAACGACTTTGTGCAGGTGGCCCTCCTACGCTCGGCCATCTACCGGGCCCTCCAGCAGGCCAAAGGCCCACTGGATTACTCGGTTATCGCTGACAAGGTCGTGGAGGCCTTGGGCCTTCCCCTGGAGGCCTATGCCAAAGAGGGCATCAGCCTGTACGGCCGGGCTGCCCAGCGCGTGCAGGAGGCCTTTATCGAGCTGATCGAATACCGCGTCTATGAGGACCTGCGCCGCGGCTGGCGGGTGGTGCAGCCCAACCTGGAGCAGTGCGGCCTCTTGCGCATCGAGTACTATGGCCTCGCCGAGCTCTGCCAGGATCCGCACCCCTGGCAGGGGCACCCGCTACTGGCCCAGGCCACACCCGAGGAACGCTTGCGGGCGGCCCGCGTCTTTTTGGATCACCTCCGCCGCCAGCTCGCGATCGATGCCCGCTGCCTCACGCGCGAATACCAAAGAAGGCTCACCGCAAAGGTGGCCCAGAACCTCCGCGAGCCCTGGGCTCTGGACGAGGGCGAGAGGCTCCGCGAGGCGAGCTGGGCTTTGCCCGAAGGCAGGCAGAACGGGCAACGATACGATCTCTCCCTCTCGAGCTATAGCGCCCTGGGGCGCTATCTGCGCTCGCCAAAGACCTGGTCTCAGCTGCGAGAGCCGCTCAAGGGCCAAGAGTACAGAGCGTTCCTGGAAGCCTGGCTGGATGCCCTATGGAGGGGCGGCTTCCTCCACAAGCGGGAGAAGGACGGTGCTGTTCAGCTGAGCGCCGCTGCTCTCCTCTGGTGCCTGGGCGATGGCACGCCCCCCGAACCTGACCCCATCCGCACCCGCTGGATGAACATGGAGAGGGAACCGTCCTTTGAGCGCAGGGCGAATCCCTTCTTTTCCAGGTTCTACGCCCAGACGGCCGCCGAACTGGGGCGAGTGGAGGGGCGCGAGCACACAGGGCAGGTCTCCAGCGAGGCCCGCATCAGGAGAGAGGAAAGGTTCCGCAAAGGGGAGCTGGCCTGCCTCTTTTGCTCACCGACGATGGAGCTGGGCATCGATATCGCCGACCTGAACGTCGTGCACCTGCGCAACGTGCCCCCCTCGCCAGCAAACTATGCCCAGCGCAGCGGGCGTGCCGGGCGCAACGGGCAGCCCGCCCTCATCCTGACCTATTGCGCCGTGGGCAGTGGACACGATCAGTACTTTTTCCGCAATCCGGAGCAGATGGTTTCAGGGACCGTCTCACCCCCTCGGCTGGAGCTAGCGAACGAAGAGCTGATCCGTGCCCACGTGCAGGCCATCTGGTTGGCCAAAACGGGTCTCTCCCTCGAACACTCGGTGCTCGACATCCTGGATATCGAGCGGGAGGGCTATCCCCTCCGCGAAAGCGTCGCCTTTTATGCCCATCTCTCCGCGCCCAAGTTCCAGGAATGCCTGGAGGAATGCCGCCACGTGTTGGCCGCCTGCGGTGAGGAGCTTGCCCAGACAGATTGGTACTCTGAGGAATGGCTCCAGCGCGTCCTTCGGGGCGCCCCAGAGGCCTTTGACCGGGCCTTTGACCGCTGGCGGGCCCTCTACCAAGCGGCCGACCGCCAATACAGAGAGGCGGAAAACAAGATCAGCAGTGCCCATTCGCAGGGGCTCTCTCGCAGGGAGCGCCAAGAGTACGAGCGCCTCCGCGACGAGGCCCTCAGGCGCAAAGATATCCTCTGCAACCAGAGCAGGGCCGGGGAAAGCGACTTTTACCCCTACCGCTACCTAGCCAGCGAAGGCTTTTTGCCCGGGTACAACTTTCCGCGGCTGCCCATCCGTGCTTACGTCCCTCACGGAGCAGAGGGCGAGTTCATCGCTCGGTCGCGCTTCCTCGCCCTCTCTGAGTTTGGCCCAAGGAACCTCATCTACCACGAAGGGAACAAATACCAAGTCACACGCAATCAGCTCCCCGAAGGGGACGTCACCAAGCGCTTTGCCACCGCCAGGCTCTGCCGCACGTGCGGCACCTTTTGGGAGGGCCAAGAGGCTGAACAGGATATCTGCGAGATCTGCGGCAGCGAATTCGACGCCTCGAACAGCGACTATAGCTCCCGCTTCTTTGAGATGACTGACGTGGTCACTCGTCGGCGCGAACGGATCACCTGTGATGAAGAGGAGCGCCGACGCGAGGGCTATACAACGACCCTCTACTTTCGCTTTGCCCGCTCTCCAGAGGGGATCCGCCGCTGGGAGGCAGACGCATTGGATGCCCAAGGGCAACCCCTCCTGCGCTTGAGCTACGGCCCAGCGGCCACCCTCTGGCAGATCAACCACGGCTGGAAGCGCCAAGGCAAAAAAGGCTTTGCCTTACACCGCTCCCGCGGAGAGTGGGTGAAAAGTGAACAGGAAAGAAAGAGCATCCCACCAGAGGAAGAGGCCCAAATCGAACACGGCGTGCGCCTCTTTGTGCGGGATACGCGCAATATCCTCCTCGTGCAGCTTCACCCCGAGGGGGAGAGCGAGGCGGGGGATGAAGGCCTCTTGGCCAGCCTGCAGGCAGCACTGCAGCGGGGCATCGAGGCCGTCTTTCAAGTGGACGAGGACGAGCTCGCCTCCACCCGCGTGGGCAATGGAGAGCATCGCAGCATCCTCTTTTGGGAAGCCGCCGAGGGCGGCCTGGGCGTATTGGCCCACCTTCTCAAGGATAAAGAGGCCCTGGCGCGGGTAGCCCGTGAGGCCCTGAGCATCTGCCACTTTTCTCCCAGCGGGGAGGACTTGGCGCCAGCCCGGGAGAGCGCAGATGGCACGCAGATCGAAGGCTGTGCCCGGGCCTGTTATCAGTGCCTCCTTTCCTACCGCAACCAGCGCGATCACTCATGGCTCAACCGTCATCAAGTGCGCGATCTTCTCCTTGCCCTGAGCAAAGGAAGCGTGCAGGCCCGCTATAGAAAGCGCTCCTACGAAGAGCAATACCGCTGGCTTCTCACCCAGATCGACCCCGCCTCCGAGCTGGAGCAGCGCTTCCTCCGCCATCTCTACCGCACAGGGCGCCGCCTGCCAGACCGGGCCCAGGAGCTCCTCGCCGAATACCAAACACGCCCCGACTTTACCTATGACCACGAAGGCTGGGCAACTTTTGTCTTTTGTGATGGCAGCGCCCACGATACCCCCGAGGCGCGCGAGCGCGATCGGCGCATCCGGGACAGGCTGGAGGAGGATGGGTATCAGGTGATTACGATCCGCTACGACCACGACCTGGAGGAGCAATTAGAAGAGTATCCGGACGTCTTTGGCCAGCCCCAAGAGCGGGAAGCTCCTCCAGAGGATGAGGAGAGAGAATCACCATGAACAAAGCTCTCGAGACTCGCTTTTCTCCGGGTTCCCTGGTCAAGCTCCGCGGGCGAGAATGGATCGTCCTTCCCTCCGAGGCAGAGGAGCTGCTCCTCCTGCGCCCACTGAACGGCAGCGAGCAGGAGACCATCGGCATCTACCTCCCTTTGAAACTCGAAGAGCCTCAATCGGCAGCCTTTATGCCGCCTGATCCCTCTTGTGCAGGGAACTTTGAGACGGCCCAGCTCCTCTGGAACGCTGCCCGTCTCTCACTGCGCAGTGGGGCAGGGCCCTTTCGTTGCCTGGGGCGTCTTTCAGTGCGCCCTAGGCCCTACCAGTTTGTGCCCCTTCTCATGGCCCTACGCCTGGACCCCGTCCGCCTACTCATCGCCGATGACGTGGGGATAGGCAAAACCATCGAGGCCGGGCTCATCGCCCGAGAGCTCCTCGACCGAGGCGAAGCTCAGCGCGTCTTGGTGCTCTGCCCGCCCTACCTCTGCGATCAGTGGCAACGCGAGCTCCAGGAGAAATTCCACATCGAGGCGGTCGTGGTCCGCTCGGGCACAATGGCCCGCCTGCTGCGAGAGACCCCCAGCGGGAAGAGCGTTTTTGAATATTACCCCCATCTGATCGTCAGCATCGATTACGCCAAAACGCCCCGTTGGAAACCTTCCCTCCTCACCTACTGTCCAGACTTGGTCATCGTCGACGAAGCCCATGCCTGCACCCAGCGGAGCGAGCAATCGGCGCAACAACAGCGCCATGCCCTGGTGAGCAAGATCGCCCAAGATCCCCAAAAGCATCTCCTCCTCCTCACAGCCACCCCTCATTCAGGTATCGAGGAATCCTTTCGCTCCCTTTTGGGGCTGCTCGATTCCAAGTTCGCCAGTTGGGACCTGGCCAACCTTTCCGAAGGCCGGCAGAGGATCCTTGCGCGGCACTTTATCCAGCGGCGGCGCGCCGACGTGGCCTCTTGGATCACCGAGACCCCCTTCCCCAAAAGAGAGTCCTCCGAGGTGCCCTACGAGCTCTCCAAAGAGTACCAACGCTTCTTTTTGGACGTGCTCGCCTTTGCCCGAGAGATCGTCCGCACAGGGGAGAAACTCCAGGGCTACAGGCGCCGCATACGCCACTGGACAGCGCTGGCCCTCCTACGCTGCGTGATGTCTAGCCCTGCTGCAGCCCGCACTACCCTGGAAAAGAGAGCCACCTTTCTCCAAGGAGCAAACCCCCCCGCCGAGGAGGAAGAGGTCGCCTTGGCCTCCTATATCCACGAAGACCTAGACCAAGAAGCGGTCGTCGATGCTTCGCCTACCCCGGTCATCGAGCGCGGAGACCAGGAGCTGGCCTTGGGAGACCAAGAGTTGAAGCGAAGCGAACAACGCAAGCTCCGGGCCTTTGCCCGGCGGGCAGCCAAGCTCCGCGGAGAAGAGGATGCCAAGCTCGCCACGACGGCGGAACAACTCGAGCAACTGCTCAAAGAGGGATTTCACCCTATCATCTACTGCCGCTATATCGCCACGGCCGACTATGTGGCCAGGGAGCTTCGCGAACGGCTGAGCTCCCGCTGGCCCAAGCTAGAGATCACCTCCATCACGGGGACCCTCCCCGAGGACGAGCGCCAACGACGCGTCGCAGAGCTGAGCAAGCACCCCCTGCGTGTCCTCGTCGCCACCGATTGCCTCAGCGAAGGGATCAACCTTCAGGAAGCCTTTAACGCGGTCATTCACTACGACTTGCCATGGAACCCCAACCGCCTGGAGCAACGCGAAGGTCGAGTAGACCGTTTTGGCCAGCGTTCCCCCATCGTCAAGACCATACTCATCTATGGAAAGAATAACCCCGTAGATGGGGCCGTGCTCGATGTCCTCCTGCGCAAAGCGGTTGATATCCGCAGGACCCTGGGCATAAGCCTCCCCATACCTATCAACAGCGCCACTGTGATAGAGGCCGTGCTCTTTTCCCTCCTCTTGCATCAAGGGGATGTGCCCGCCAAGCAGTTGACCCTTGGCCCAGAGTACTTGGTAAACATCGGAGGGGTCTTTACCCATCTCCAACGCTGGAGCGAAGCCGTGCGCTGGGAGCAGGAAAGCCGAACCCGCTTTGCCCAGCATGCCATCAGGCCCGAGGAGGTGAAACGCGAGCTCGAGGAAGTAGACGCTGCTCTGGGAGACCAGGAAGCGGTAAAGAACTTTGTCCTCTCCGCTTGGAAGCGCCTGGGGGGAACCGTCCAGCCCCGCCACCGCGGGGGAGGATACGAGCTCGATGCCGAGGGACTGCCCAGAGCATTGAGAGAGCGCCTGGGGAGGGAGAAATGGGCCATTTCCTTCACCCAGCCAACGGCAGAGGGAACCGAATTCGTTGAGCGAAACCACCTTCTTACCACAGCACTTGCCGAATATCTCCTGGACGCCGCCTTTGTGGAGAAAGACCCCCCAGCAGCCCGCAGTGCAGTCATCCGCACCGATGCAGTAGAGCGGTACACAATCCTGTTCCTCTTGCGCATCCGCTTCCTCCTCCGAGAAGAAAAGAAAAGCAAACAAACCCTAGCAGAAGAATGTATATTTTGTGGATTCCAAGGGCACCCTGACCGCCAACCCCGCTGGCTAGACCACGCCGAAGCACTCTCTCTTTTGGAGAAAGCACATCCCAAGGCGAACGTTAGCCCCCAGGAGCGGCGCCGCCGATTGGAAGATATCCTCCAGCGCCTCTCAAAGCCAGAGATTCTCCCTCGACTGAATGAGCTTGCCCAAGAGCGCGCACGCAAGCTCGCCAGAGCGCACCGCCAAGTGCGTCGCATTACTCGCAAAAAGCAGCTTTCCGTTGAACCCCACCTTCCTCCCGACGTACTGGGGATATACATCCTCCTCCCTCTTCCAAGTCTGTAGACCTCCCTGCACCCCGCAGAGTAGCGCGGCCTAAAGGCCGCACACCAGAGTAGTGTGGCCTTTAGGCCGCACCCACGTACCACAGCCTTCAGGCTGTACCCTTCCAGGCTAAAGCCTGGTCTACACGTACCACGGCCTTTAGGCTGCATCCTCCCAGGCTGAAGCCTGAGCTACGGGTGCCACAGCCTTTAGGCTGTGAACACCCTCAGGCTGAAGCCTGCGCTACACGTGCCACGGCCTTTGGGCTGTACCCTCCCAGGCTGAAGCCTGCGCTACGCGTGCCACAGCCTTTAGGCTGTGAACACCCTCAGGCTAAAGCCTGCGCTACACGTGCCACGGCCTTTGGGCTGTACCCTCCCAGGCTGAAGCCTGTGCTACGCGTGCCACAGCCTTTAGGCTGCATCCTCCCAGGCTGAAGCCTGCGCTACACGTGCCACGGCCTTTAGGCCGCACTCCTCCAGGCTAAAGCCTGAGCTACGTACCACGGCCTTTAGGCTGTACCCTCAAAGCCTGGGCAACAGGCTGGACTACGGACCTTGACCCCCCAGGGGGTATGGCTATAATGGATGGGCAAACCCCTATGGCGAGGTGAAAGATGGGCACCAACAAATGGGAGCTCTCTGCAGAGCGACTACGCCGCCGGACAGACCCGGCGATCTTTAGTTTCCACTCGACCGAGGAACTGCCCCCTCTGCAAAAGATCATCGGGCAGGAACGAGCTGTACGGGCCATCGATTTCGGCATCAACATCACCAGCGACGGCTATAACATCTTTGCCGTGGGTCGCCCAGGCTCCGGGAGGACGACGGTCGTGCGCCAGTTCCTCACCCGCCAGGCTGAAAAGCGACCTGTTCCCCCAGAGTGGTGCTACGTCTATAACTTTGAGGACCCCCGCCGCCCCAAAGCGCTCAGCTTCCCTGCGGGGCGGGCGACACGCTTTCGCAAGGGGATGAAGGAGCTTATCCAACAGCTTCGCCAGGAGCTACCCCGCGCCTTTGAGGGCGAACACTATGAGCAGCGCCGCCGGGAGATCATGCTCGAGATTCAACAGAAGCAGCAGGAGCTTTTCCGCAACCTCGAGCAGTACCTCAATGAGCGAGGCTTTGCCCTGCTCCGCACCCAGATGGGCCTGACCATCGCCCCCATGCTCAATGGCGAGATCCTCTCCAGCGAAGCCTACCAAAAGCTCGACCCCGAAATCCGCAAGCGCTTTGAGGATCGCCGCCCAGAACTGCAGGAGCAATTCGATAAGACAATGCGCCAGGCCCGCGAGCTAGACCGCCAAGCGCGCCAGGCTATGGAGAACCTGAACAACGAGCTTGCCGGCTTTGTCGTCGATCACCTGATGGCCGACTTGCGCGAGGAGTTTGCCGACTGCCCCAAGGCCATCGAATACCTCGATGCCGTGCGTGGCGACGTGCTGCAGAACCTACAGAACTTTCTCTCTGGGACCGAGGGAGAGAGCTCTCCCCTGCCCTTTATTCCACGGGTGCGCGAGCAATGGTTCGAACGCTACACCATCAACGTGCTCGCAGAGAACTCTGGCCCCCATGCGCCCGTAATCATCGAGGATAACCCCACATATCACAACCTCATCGGGCGCATTGAGCACCGCGCAGAGCTGGGCACGATGGTGACGGACTTTACCCAAATCCGCGCAGGGGCACTGCATCGGGCCAACGGGGGTTATTTGGTGGTAGAAGCCAAGGACCTGCTCCTTAATCCCTTGGCTTGGATGGGTCTCAAGCGGGCCCTACGCAGCCACCAGATCAAGATAGAGGAAATGACCCAGTACTATGGGCTACTAGCCACAACGACCCTTGAGCCCGAACCCATCCCCCTGGACGTCAAGGTCGTCATCATTGGCGACGAGCTGGTCTACCAGCTCCTTTACATTCATGACGAAGATTTTCGCGAGCTCTTTAAGGTCAAAGCGCAATTCGCGGTGGACCTGCCCCGCGATGAGGCGGCCGACGACTATGCGCGGTTCATCGGGGATCTCTGCCGCCGGGAGGGGCTGCGCCATTTCGATCCCACCGCCGTGGCCCGCCTGATCGACGAAGCAGCACGCCTGGCCGATAGCCAAAAGAAGGTAACCACTCACTTTGCCGACGTCGCCGACCTGGTGCGCGAGGCCTCTTTCTGGGCCGAGCGCAACGGCCGAGAGCTAGTGACCGAGGAAGATGTACGCGCCGCCGTCCAAGAACGCACCTACCGGCTGAACTATGCCGCCGAGCGCTATGTTGAAACGGTGCAGGATGGCGTCATCCTCATCGACACTGAGGGGGCCGTCGTCGGGCAGGTGAACGGAATCTCGGTGATCGAGCTGGGCAACTTTGAGTTTGGCCTGCCCTCGCGCATCACCGCCAGAACCTATGTGGGGCGAGCGGGCGTGGTGAGCATCGAGCGCGAGGTCAAAATGAGCGGCCCCATCCACGACAAGGGCCAGCTCATCCTCGCCTCCTATTTGGCCAGCCGCTTTGCCCAGAAGCATCCCCTCACTATGTCGGCCAGCCTCACCTTTGAGCAGCTCTACTCAGGGGTTGAGGGCGATAGCGCCTCTTCCACTGAGCTCTACGCCCTCATCTCTAGCCTGGCAGAGGTGCCCATCAAACAGAACCTGGCAGTAACGGGATCGGTGAACCAGTTCGGCCAGATACAGGCCATCGGCGGGGTGAATGCCAAGATCGAGGGCTTTTTCGACGTCTGCAAAGCCCGTGGCCTCACCGGCGACCAAGGTGTACTCATCCCCGTAGCGAATATACAGCACCTCATGCTGCGCGATGACGTCGTCGAGGCCGTGCGTGAGGGCAAATTCCACATCTATGCCATCTCGCGGGTGGAGGAAGGGATCGAACTGCTCACCGGCATGCCCGCAGGTGAGCCCGATGAGGAGGGAAACTACCCCGAGGGGACCGTCTATGCCCGCGTGCAGGCCAAGCTCCAAGAGTACGCCGAGCGGATGAAAAAAGAAGAAGGCGGGGCCGAAGAGGAAGAAAGGGATAACCCCGGCGACGAAGAACCTTCTCCAGAGGAAGACGAACCCGAACCACCAACAGAAGGGAAATAGAAGATCTAGGGGGAAGGTCCTTCTCAGGAGCCTTCCCCCTAGACCACACTATAGGAGCAGGAGTGAAGCTAACTGGCAAATGGTTGGGCGTCGATAAAGTCTTGAACGAGCACTAGGATCTCGTAATATTCAGCATTGCCGGCAAGTTTGAACTCACCATTGATAAAGACCAGAGGGTATTCTAAAAACCCTTCAGGCACTCTCTCTAGCCAGCTTTGAAAACGCTCATAAGCCTCTGGGGCCCCTATATCATGATACTCGAGAACGACTTGGTCACCATAGAAATGCTTCAAATAAGCCCGAGTGATTTTCGCTGTCTCCGACGAAGACTGCCACGGGCTTCAACCACCACTACAAAACATCTCGCTTTCACCATGGCCCAAGATCGTCACCTTGATCGGAGTCCCAATCTCCTCCATTTCACCACCTATGCCTAATACCCCCTATGGGTATTTATAGTATAGGCCAAAAAGGACTCTTTGTCAAGGGGGTAGCCAGCACTCAAAACAAAGAGAGGAGACCATGATCTACCGCGAACTGGGGCGCACGGGCCTGCGTACCTCGTTGGCAAGGCTGGGCACAGGCGGGCCATCGCGTGTGGGCCAAAGGAGTGGGCGCAGTGCCAAAGAAACGGTGCGGCTCATTCGCCTTACCTTAGAGCTGGGCATCACCCTCTTTGATACCTCTCCAAACTATGGGGCCAGCGAAGAGCTGCTCGGCCAAGCCTTGGCTGGCATCCCCCGCGAACGCTACATTCTTTACCTGCGCGAAACCTACGGCCACCTGGCCTGGAACGCCTGAGGAGGAGGACGATGGAAGGGACAATCATAGGGCTAGACATTGGCGGGACCAAGTTTGCCGTCATCGAGGGGACACTTGCAGGGCAGGTGCTGGCACGCAGTCAACACCCCACCATGCCCGAACGCGGCTTTGAAGACACCTTCCAGCGCCTTTGCGCCGCCATAGAAGAGACGCTCGCCGCTGCCCATGAAGAGGGGCGACAGGTGAGAGCCCTCAGCGTCTCTATTGGAGGGCCCTTGGACATCGAACGGGGGATCATCTACTCCCCACCAAACCTCCCCGGCTGGGATGCCATCCCCCTGAAAGACCTTCTCCACGAACGCTTCCATCTGCCCGTCTATGTGGAGCATGATGGCAATGCCGGCGCCCTCGCCGAATGGCACTTTGGCGCTGGCAAAGGGGCGCGTAACCTCATCTTTCTCACCATGGGCACGGGGCTGGGCGCGGGGATCATTCTCAACGGGCAGCTCTACCGAGGCACCAGCGACCTCGCCGGCGAAGTTGGGCACATCCGCATCGCCCCTGATGGCCCCCTAGCCTATGGCAAACGGGGCTCTTGGGAAGGATACTGCGCTGGGCCTGCCTTTGCCGCCCTAGCCCAAGAGATGTTCCCCCAGCGCTGGGGCCAAGGGATAAGCACTCCTGAGATCACTCGCCTGGCCCTCGAAGGAGACGCAGACGCCCTCGCCGTAGTAGAGCGCGTAGCCTACTATCTGGGGCAGGGGTTAGCCATCCTGGCCGACATCCTCAACCCCGAGATCATCGTCATCGGCAGCATGGCCGTACGCCTAGGGGAGACGCTCCTCGCCCCCGCGCGGCGGGCCATGGAAGCAGAAGCCCTCCCCGGCACGTACCGGATCTGCCGAGTAGTGCCAGCAGCCTTGGGAGAACGCATCGGCGACATCGCCGCCCTCTGCGCTGCCATCGAGGCATTGGCCCCTGCAGAAAGGGAGAACAGCTAAAAGAGGCCCCGCTCCTTATAGGCCTCGGCTGCCTCGCGGATGAAGCGAGCGTTCTCCACGGCACCGTACTCGCGCTCCAGCTCATCGGCTAGGGCCAGAAGCTGCTCATAGGTGACGCGATAAGGCCGCAACGCCTCATAGACGCTCAGCACCTTCTCATGAGGGATCACCGTCAGCTCGGCAGCGCGACGCAAATTGGCTGCCAATTGCGGGAACCCCGCTTCCTCGGCGATCTCGGCCTGGGCACGCAGGGTTTCCTGGTGAATGATGAAATCTTCTGGGCCAAGCTTGCCAGCCCGCAGGTTCTCTAAAGTCAACTCCTCAAGGGAACGCCCCGTCTGCGAGACGATCTTATCTCGTTCGTACTCCCCCAAAGGGTAACGTCGCTTGCCCATCCATCTCCTCCTACACGTCCGGCTCCCAATCGAACTTGAGCTCCGTCGGTGGCTTGTCAGGATCCACCTGCTCCAGCTCACGGCGATGGAGAAGCATCGTCTTGACGATCAGGCGGAGCCGCACCCAATTATCCACCTTCACCGGCACAGGCTGTACCTTCTCTCCCTTGGCATAGCGGGCCGCATTCCGCCCAATCTGACGGAAAGACTCGGGAGTAAGGTTGGGCGACTGGGAAAAGAGCTCCAGATTATTCAGCGGAGCCAGGTCAGCCCGGTGGATCACCGTCGTCCCGCGGGACTGAATGCCAATGGCCACCCCCGAACCGCTGAGCTGGGCCCCTGTATAGCCAATGAAGGCGCAATCGGCCGTATGATAGACCTTGACGATGCGCGCGCTCAGCCCCTCCTCGGCAATGCCCGTGAGGATCTGCTTGAGCACCTCATCGTGGGGAATGCCATTGATCGTCTGGTCAAGCTCACGGCCAAAGGCCGGCCCAACCGCCACAATAACCTCGGGGCCACTGCCTTTTTTGGCCGGCCCGATCTCTGAGAGGAGCTTGCTAGGGTGCTCGCCCTGGCCTTCCAAATAGCTCTCTGGCGGAAGAGCCTGGGGGATATCCTGCACACGACGCCAACGTTCTCCCTCCAGGCGGTAGCCTGTACCTGGGCCACGGTAGTCGTTGGGGTCATTGATCGCACTGAGCACGTGAAAATGCTCATCGAAGATAGCCGAGGGCTGGAGATAGTCCCCCAGCACCCGCTGGCGGGTCATCTCAAGAAGGCGCTCGGCCACATCGCCAAAGCCCCGCTCATCCAAAGCCCGGATAACATCCAAAACGGTGCGCTCACCAGCCAGGAACTCGTCGGCGGTGGCGATATCCTGGGCCATGTCACGATCGGGCATATCGCGGCTATCAAAGGCAGTGATGGCTGCCTGCACCTCCTCCTCTGTAATAGGCGGAAAGCCCAACCCCTCGAAAACGGCCTGGATAGCGCGGGCGGCCTTCTCTCGGATGGCCAACACCTCCTCCTCGCGCACTGGATGGAGGCCGGTATCGATCTGCATATCGCGCTGGATGACGTTGTAATCGTCGAACTCGGTGGCATCAAAGCAGCCCCCGCCGAACATGTTATCATAACGGGGCACCGAACTATAGCCGGAATGTACGAAATCGGTGCCCGGAATGAATTGACACATCAGCTTGGCCGTCTTGCGAATGTCCGAATGGCTGGCCAGCGCGTCGTTGCCCGAAGCGACCTCCAGGTTTAACATGGCTGCCAAGAGGTTCTCTGCCAGGATGACGCGCACCCCGCCAGGAAGCGACTCGGGCAGGGCCACACAGCTAATGGAACCATTCTGCACCCCCTGGCTCCCCGCGCCCTTGGTCACCAGCAGGCAACGTGCCTCCAAATAGAGCATCGAACGCCCCTCAGAATGCCCCATCAAGGCCTCAGACCCCGTCCCCGAGGTAAAACGGATCTTGACCCCCCGCGAGGCATAGGCCGAAGCAAGGAAAGCCTTGGACCAGGGAGTATCGTCACCGTCGATAAAGGCCCCCTCGGTGCCATAGACGGAGAGGGTCTCGGCATAGGTGGTGAGCCCCTTGAACCCCAAACGCAGGTTCACTGCCTCTTCCACAGCGCACTGGGTGAGCACCCCTCCCCGGCCCACCTGCGAACCCACGAGGATAGAGAGGGCATTCAGCGGCGCATAGCGCGCCACCCCCACAGTGGTCTCGTTCTCGGCAAAGCCCCGCAGAGCGGCCTCGGCTGCATCCGCCGCGAGCAGGGCAGGGTGCTCCTTGCGGTTCGTCACATGAGCCTGGTTTGCCGGCGTGCGGCGCACGCGCATCTTGCCCAAGGCCATCATCATCTCAAGCACGTTCATCTGGCGGACGATATCCACCAGCTTGGCCGCCGTACAGCCGCTCACCAGGCGAACGATCTCCCCACGTGGGACATTGATATCCACCAGCATGCGGGCAATCGTCTCCGAAGGGGTAGACATGGCCTCCGGAGCAACCTCCAGATTAAGGGCATGATCGGCGATGAAACGGTCGATCATATCCCACTTTTCACGAGGGATACCATCCATCTCGACCACCTTGCCCCTTTCGATACGCAAGCTGGGCTTGGGGTCATAAGGACTATCGATAACGATCAGACCCACCTCGGGCCATTCGTGAACAAAGGAATCCCGGTTAATAGGCCGCTTGGCAAGCTCGATAAAACGCTTTGATCTCCTAGCCAACGAACCTTCCTCCTTTGCAATCGCTAAACAAACAGCTGCCCAGAAGCGGGCAGCTTGAAAGCTCAATGCACAAACCGCCCATCATCCCTGGCCGAGGGCAGTTTATGCACATTCCTTTCTAACCACCCCACACGCTCGACAGGGTGGATATCGAACTCGGGCACATAGGGCTTGACATCGAGCAAGGGCGTGCCATCGACGATATCGATGTTGCAGACATAGAGGATGTTCCCCTCCACCCTCTCCAGGCGCAGGATCGAAAGCCCAATGGGAT
>JAGGYI010000157.1 GCA_021162655.1 Anaerolineae bacterium | reverse complement strand
TATCAACCATGATCTGGATGACGTGCCCTCTTGTGGCAAATGCGTCGAGTGGGCCTGGTGGAAGCCAAGCTGGACTACTGCTCAGGGCAATGCCCCCTTAGAGCAGCGGTGAGGTAGCGATGGACCAGGAGCCCAGGGCTGTGGCAAAGAACTGGAAAGCGATCGATGGGCTCGCCCTGGTGGCGAGCCTGATTTTCGCTGTGGGAGTGCGCCTCTATGGCCTGGGGAGAGAATCTCTCTGGTTAGATGAGGCCACCAGCTTGATGCTAGCGCGTATGGATATCCCTACACTCGTCCACTGGACGGCTCTGGATATTCATCCGCCTCTTTACTATATTTTACTCCACTTTTGGGTTTCTCTGGGTGAGAGTGAGGCCGTTTTGCGGGGGCTCTCGGTATTGGCCGGGGTGCTGAATGTACTGGTGATCTATGCTCTGGGCCGAGAGCTCTTTGATCGGCGCACAGGTCTTTTTGCCGCGGCTCTCCTGGCCCTGGCCCCTTTGCACGTTTGGTATTCCCAAGAGACGCGCATGTACGCATGGGTGACCCTTTGGAGCTCGCTCTCGGTGCTCTTGGCCCTGAAGGTTTGGCAAAAGGGGCACTGGGGAACTTGGCTGGCCTATGTACTGGCAACAGCAGCGGGCCTCTATACCCACTATTACGCTATTTTTGCGATCTTGGTGGAGAACCTCTTTTTCCTTTATCTCCTGTGTCGTCGGCGAGTGGGTAGGGGGCATCTCTGGCGCTGGCTGGCAGCTCAAGGGGCGGTCTTTGTGCTCTTTTTGCCTTGGTTCCCCATTTTCCTCCTGCCCATCACTGTGGGAGGTGGAGGATGGGTGGCCTTGGGTTTGGGGCGCCCTGGAGTGTCTGCACTAGTGCAGACACTGGTGCTCTACCTTGTGGGCACTGGGAGGGAGCTCTATCCGCCCCTTTTGCGGCGCCTGGGTTATGGCTTGGCTATGGGGCTTTTGCTTTGGGGGATTTGCCCCTGGGCAAAGGAACGAAAAGCGCAGCAGAGCCAAGCTCCCTATTCCGAATGGGAGGCGGTGCTCTTTACCTTGGGATATTTTGCCCTGCCTTTGGGCTTGGCTTGGGGAGCTTCTCAGGTTTTCAAGCCAATGTACTCGGCACGCTATATGCTCCCCTTTTTGATCCCCTTCCTTTTGCTCGTGGCGCGGGGAGTGACCCGGGTGCCCTGGGCTTTGGGCCGGGCGTTGTTGTTGATAAGCCTTCTGGTGGTATTGGGTTTTGGAGTGTGGGCCCAAGTGCAAAAGCTTGATAAGCCCCCTTGGAGGGCTTTGGCGGAGGAGCTGATTGCCCAAAGCCATCCAGGAGACCTGGTGCTCTTTATGCCAGGCTGGCATGCTAAGCCCTTTGATTATTATGCCCGGGGAAGGTTGGCGCTCTATAGCGATGTGCCCATCCCTGTTGAGCGTTATGGCGCCCAGGCGTTGGCGGCGGTGGAGCGGGCCGTTAGAGGGCATCCGCGCGTCTGGTTTGTTTGGGAGGAAGGACACTACACCGATCCTCAAGGCAGGGTCTATGCCTATCTAAAAGCCCATTATCGTCAGGAAAAGGTGATCCCCATCCCAGCACTCCGTGGAGGCAAGATCATTCTCTTTGTGAGCTCTCAGGCGTTGGGGGGAGGGAGCAATGGTTGAGAGCAAACCCACGCAAGGGCGCTGGCGGGAATGGGCTTGGCTTATGGGAGTGCTCTTGCTGGCGGGAGGGATGCGCTTTTGTGGGCTGACGAGGCAGAGCCTTTGGTACGATGAGGCTTACAGCGTTTGGACGAGCCAGATGGACATCGCTTCTCTGCGGACCCTCTGGCGCTGGCAGATCGAGTTCCCTCTTTATTATCTCCTTTTGCATTACTGGATGAAGCTGTTTGGCACAGGTGAGTTCGCCGTACGGGCCTTTGGCGCCCTCGCCGGGACGTTGACGGTGCTTCCCTTTTACTTTTGGGGAAAGGCGCTCTTTGATTCGCGGGTGGGGCTTCTGGGGGCATTCCTCTTGGCGATGAACCCCTACCATCTCTGGTACTCCCAAGAGGTACGTATGTATGCTTGGGCCTTGCTTTTTGCGGTTGCTTCTCTTTGGGCTTTTTGGCGCCTCGTAAGAGGAGCCGGCTGGGGATGGTGGGTAGGCTATGTTCTTTTGACGGGGCTCACCTTCCATCTTCACTACTATATCGCTTGGCTCGTCTTGGTGGAGAATCTCTATTACCTCTGGATGTTAGTAAAGGGTGCGGCGAACTCGTTCTGGCGAGGGCTAAAGCCATGGATTTGGGCACAGCTGGGGGTTCTTTTGCTGGCCTTGCCCGCTTTTGCCGTCTTTATGACCAAGGTGAGGGTATTTAACCAGTGGGGTTGGCTAGCAGAGCGGTATGGTTCCCCTGGTCTGGGTGAGTTAGTCCAGCTCTTTTTCTTCTTTACGACGGGGCAGGTCTTCCCTGGGCCAGGGGTTCTGCGGTGGCTCACGGCAGGGATCTTTGGGGCGTTGGTTGTTTGGGGGGCGGTGGCTGTCTGGCAGAAAAGGCCGGCCTGGCTGAAGGGGGAAGTCTTTGCCTTGCTGCTCCTTGTTCTGCCATTGGGGGCACTTTTTATAGTTGGTCAGTTCTTTACGGTGTGGGTGCCGCGCTACCTTTTGCTCCTTTTGCCTGCGTTCCTCCTCCTCGTGGCGGTGGGCGTGGGGCTGCTGCCCGGTCGTTGGCGACTTGGTGCCGTGATCTTGCTTTTGGGGGGCTATTCCCTAGGGTTGCTTGGGATGTACACCCAACCCCAAAAGGAGGACTGGCGTGGTGTGGCGGCTTATTTGGAAACACATAGGGCTCCGGGAGAGCTCCTGTTGCTGATGGATGCAGAATGCTGTGTGCCCTTGGAGTATTACTACAAGGATAGAGGGCCTCGAGTGGAGGTGAGCCGCTTCGCCGATGCTTCGGCCTTGGATGACGCGGTGCAGGAGGCCCTTCAAAAACGCCAGGGCGAAAAGCTCTGGGTAGTGGCAAGCCATACGAACGAGCAGGGTCTCGTCCAGCGTTTGGATGCCCTTCCGCACCTTCGCCGGGTACAAAAGATCGATTTCGTGGGAGTGAGGCTCTACATTTATGAATGGGCGTCATAAAGGGCCTGGGGTGAATCCTAAAAGGGTGCCTCGTTGGCAGGGAGAGCTTGCCGTGCTATTGGGGTACGGGGTGCTCTCTATTGTGCTCACCTGGCCTCTGGCGGCCCATTGGACAGAAGCAGTATTGGGGCCACCTGGAGATAACCTCGAATATGTCTGGAAGATGTGGTGGTTCAAGCATGCTTTGTTGGATAAAAGGGTTTCCCCCTTTTTCAATCCCGATGTTTTCTATCCTTTTGGTTATCCGTTGGCCCTTTCAGAGACAACCCTCACCTATACCCTCTTGGGCTTGCCTCTTACCTGGCTCTTTGGCGAAGTGGCGGCCTACAATCTGGTAGTCCTTTTTTCCTTTATCCTGAGCGGGTATGGGCTCTATCTCCTTTTGCGCGAACTGCGCGTGGGGATGGCAGGAGCTTTTCTGGGCGGGGTGGCTTTTGCCTTTTGCCCCTATCGGATGGCCCATGTGGGAGCGGGGCATCTCCCTCTGTTGGGGACGGGGTGGATCCCCCTTCTCTTTTGGGCGCTAGAGCGCTTCCTTGCTTCCCCATCTTGGCGGCGTGGCATCCCACTGGGGGGCTTGGGGGCACTCCTTGCTCTTTCCTCCTGGTATTATGCCTTTATGGTTTTCCCATTTGTGGGGCTTTATCCGTTCCTTAGGGGGTGGCCCTGGCGCAGTAGGGCGTGGTGGCGCCAGGCTCTTCCGGGGCTTGGTCTGGCGTTGGTGCTGATGGGGATTCTCCTTGCCCCTGCTGCTTGGCCTACGCTGCAGCTCTACGCCCAGGGAGAATTGGCCTATGACTTTTCTTTGGGCTACATCGATCAATGGTCGGCTAGCCCGGTGGATTTCCTTTATCCCAATGCTATGCATTCCCTTTGGGGAGCAGGGCTAACACGCCACTATTATCAAAACATCCATGAAAACCTTCTCTATTTGGGCTGGAGTGTGTTGGCCTTGGCAGGGGTAGGCCTGTTCTGGCATCGGCGGGAACGCTTGCCCCGCGCTTTTGCCTGGCTTGGGGGCCTCGCTTTCATTCTGGCCCTGGGCACATCACTGCATTTTGCGGGAAGGCCGATCTACCTTCGCGTGCCCCCAAAGGTAGAGTACCAGTTCGCTCGGATGATGTACGTGCTCACGGGAAAGCTGGCTTTGAACAAGGTGGATTTCAGCCCTCTTCGACGTGAGGGAGCCATTATCCTTCCCTTGCCTACGTTGTTCCTTTACCTTTTTGTGCCTCCGATGCGGGCTATGCGCGTCTGGGCGCGCTTTGGCATCATGGTTATGTTTAGCGTGGCCGTGTTGGCAGGCTGGGGGGTGGAAAGGATTCTCGCAAGGAAAGGACGCTCCTGGGTGTTGGCTCTTCTCGGCTTTGTCTTGATAGATTTTGCCGTTCTGCCCTATCCCTATGGCTATACGCTGGTGCGGGGGCAGCCCGTGGATGAATGGCTTGCGCGCCAAGCTCATCCTAGCCCCGTCATTCATTACCCTTTGGAGAAGACTTGGTTTGGTTGGATGCTCTATCCCACCAGGATTCATGGCCAACCGATAGCCTATGGCTATGGCACCTTTACGCCCAAGGCCTATCGCCAAGCTGCCCGTACCCTGGCTCGTTGGCCAGCGGCGGAGGCGGTGGACTTGTTGCGTCGGTGGGGAGTGCGTTATGTGCTCGTTGGAGCACGGAGCTATGGAACCCGTTGGCCGGCCCTCCAAAAGGAAATGGCGGCCATCCCAGGGCTTCAGCAGGTGGCCGTCTTTGAAGATCGGCCCCTCTATCGGGGGGACCGGCTTCTTCATCTAGTGCCCCCCAGTCCTCAAGTTCCTGTGACGGAGCTGGTTAATGGGCCTCAATGGGCTTATTTGGCGGATCGGGTTTATGTATATATGCTGAAGTGACCCTTGCCTTTGCTGGCGAGTATCGGGAGAGGAGTACAAATATGAGGATACCTGTGGCCGAGCCGGACCTGAGCGGTAATGAGCTCGCCTATGTCAGCGAGTGCGTCAAGACCGAGTGGGTCTCATCGCTGGGGCGCTATGTTCAGGAGTTTGAGACAAGCATGGCGGCCAAGTGTGGCCGGCGCTATGGAGTTTCTGTCTGCAACGGGACCGCTGCCCTGCACCTGGCTTTGGCGGTCTTGGGGGTTGGGCCGGGCGACGAGGTTATCGTTCCCTCGCTTACCTTTGTCGCCACGGCCAACGCGGTGAGTTACACAGGCGCACGTCCCGTTTTTGTTGACTCGGAGCCCGAATATTGGCAGATGGATCCTTCCCTCCTGGAGGAGCTGATTACTGAGCGGACCAAGGCTATCATCCCAGTGGACCTTTATGGTCATCCGGTGGATATGGATGCCATCCTCGAGATCGCTCGACGCCATAACCTTTATGTTATCGAAGATGCCGCCGAGGCCCATGGTGCGCTTTATAAGGGGCGCCCCTGTGGCTCTTTGGGAGATATCTCCTGCTTTAGCTTCTATGGCAACAAGGTCATCACCACCGGTGAGGGGGGAATGCTCCTGATGGATGATGAGGAGTGGTATCAGCGGGCTTGCTTTCTGCGAGATCATGCCATGTCGGCCACTGAGCGGTACTATCATCCGGAGATCGGTTTCAATTACCGTTTAACCAATATCCAGGCGGCTCTTGGTTTAGCTCAATTGGAGCGGCTGGACGAGTTTGTGCGCATCAAACGACGCAATGCAGCTCTCTACGCCCAGCGTCTCCAAGGGGTGCCTGGCATCACCTTGGCCCCCGAGGCTGAGTGGGCTCAGAATGTGTATTGGATGTATTCCATCCTCGTGGAAGACGCTTACCCCCTCTCACGGGATGAGCTAATGGCTGCCCTCCGCGAGCGGGGGGTGGATACACGTCCCTTCTTCAGAGCGATTCATACTATGCCTTGCCATTATCGCGAGCGTTCCCTTCCTGTGGCCGAGAACCTGGCGGCGCGGGGCATTAACTTGCCCAGTTCGGTCAAGTTGACGGAAGAGCAGATCGACTATATCTGCCAACAGATCATCGAATTGGGTCAGCAAGGAGGGTGACGGTGTCTTGGGAGATTGTGCCCCTCCGGCCAGAGCATGCTGAGGCGGTTGCGGCCATCCATGCAGAGGGCCAGCCAGGCACCTTTTTGACCAGCCTGGGGATGCCTTTTCTTCGGGCTCTCTATACGGCGATGGCTTCTTCACCTTCTTGCCTGGGGTTTGTGGCTGTAGAGAAGGGTGAGGTGATCGGGATCGTTGTGGGGACCCTCACCCCAGGCAGTGTCTTCAAGGAACTTCTTTTGGGTGAGGGCCCGGGGTTGATCCTTTCCACCCTGGGAGCGCTCTTTAGGCACCCCCGCCTTATTCCCCGAGTTCTGCAGACCGCCCTTTATCCGGGCCAGGCCCACGCTGGCCCAGGAGAAGCGGAGGTGCTCTATTTTGGGGTGCGTGCCGACCGTCGCGGGGAAGGAATAGGACGGGCTCTTTTTGGCAGGATGATTGAGGTTCTGCGTGAGCGCGGGGCCCGAGCCGTTGGCTTGACGGTTGATGAGAGCAACCAGGTGGCCAAGCGTTTCTATCGCCGCTGGGGGATGACTCCTGTGCATACTTTTACCCTTTACGGCCGGGCGATGACTTGGTACACCCTGCCCCTGGGAGATGAGCGATGAGTGCCCAAGAAGTTGTCTTTCGCAAGGGATTTCTCTTCAGGAGAGGATTGGGCTGGGCGGTTGCTAGCCTGGTTCTCTTGGGGGTGGCGGTCTTTTTGTTGCGAGGCTGGCTCTTTACTCAGGGGCTGCCCATTTCTCCCCGTCGTGAAGTGCTTACAGAGCTGACCATCGTTTGGATGTTCCGTGAGGAATTGCGTCAGGGGCGCATGCTCAGCGAGTGGAATCCTTTTTGGTTCTCCGGTTTCCCCTGGCTGCGTTTCCTCTCCTACCCCCTTTATTATGGGCTGGCAGGGCTCTCACTGATGAGCGGGCTAGCCCTGGAGCGCATCCTGGTCCTCTTTTATCTTCTGGTGCTCTGGGCCTCGGGGCTAACCATGTTCGCCTACCTCTATGCCCTTTTGGATGATTGGCGCCCTGCCTTGGTGGGGGCCGCTATTTATGAGCTCTCGCCCTTTCATAACCACGTGGGCGTAGAGACCTGGATTCACGCAGCTTTTTGGGCGCTTCTGCCCCTGCCCTTGTGGGCCATTGAGCGAGCTCAGCGTGCCAGAGGGGCCAGGAGGATACATTATCTCCTTTTAATAGGGGTGGCATTGGGGTGGTTCCCCATCATCAGCAGCGAGTATGCCATCTTGGCGGGGCCTTTTGTAGTGGCTTATTTCATCCTGCGAGAGCTGAGCGGGGTGTGGCGGCAACGGAGAAACCTTGGGCAGGCAGTTGGCGAGCTGGCCTTGGCAGGGGTAGTAGCTCTGGGGGTGGCGACCTTTTTTGTACTGCCGGCGATCAAAGAGGTGCCTTATGTGGGTATCCACGCCAAGCATGGGATGGGTACCACCTTTACCAATAAGCTCATCCGCGATTATTCGGTGACGCCTGGGCTTGTTTGGTATGCGGTGGCCCGTCGGTTTCGCCTGCCTTTTCACCCTCGGGTTGAGGCTTTGCCGGGCATCGTCCGTTCTTTCTGGAGCATCGCCTGGTATCCTGGGATTGTCGTTCTCGCCCTGGCTATCTTGGGCGTGCGAGCCGCACGTCGGCGCTTTGCGGCTTTCGTGGCCCTCGTGGGGACGCTCGTTATGGCCTTGTTCGTCATGGGGCCTACCTGTCCCTTGAACTTTTTCTCTAGGTTGCCTGTTATGGGGCGGCTTTCCCCTTTTCGGGGGATGATGCTGTTAGTGGCGGCGCTGGCGGTGTTGGCAGCTTTTGGCGTGGAGGAGGTGCTTCGACGGATAAAAGGACGCTGGTTAGTAGTGGGAGTTGTCTCAGGGCTTGTCCTGCTTGTCGGAGTAGATTTTTGGCCTTCTGCGCGAGCCTATCAAACGGTTCCAGCGTATTTCAGTGAGGAGGAGCAAGAGGCTTACGCTTGGCTAGCCCGGCACATGGTGGGGAACGAGGGCCGGCTTTGGGAGGTAGCAGCTCTCCCGCGCGATCAATATCTTCGCTCTTATGCGCTTTCCTTGCTCCCTACACCTCGGCATGTGGGCTATTACGATAATGGCGCTCCATTACACACCTGGGAGCAGGCGGCTTGGACTGATCTCCAGACGGTGCTCCACCTTCATCAGGTGCGCTATGTGCTTACCCATCAGGGGGAACAGGATGTCGCCCAAGTCGAGGAGCAACTGCGCAAAGCGGGATATCGGCTTGCCTTCTTAAAGGGGGGTGTACGCATCTGGGAGAACCCTGCTAACGGGCAGTATGTGCGTTTCTATCCGCTGGCTGCCCTGGATCTCACCCATGATTTTCATTACTCCTTTCGTGCCCTGCCGCAGTTCGTCTGGCGTAACGTGGCGATGGTCTCTCCTGAAGGACAGGTGAGTGAAGACGAGCTAAAGCGCTATCGTTATCTTTTGGTAGAACAAAAGGGGGAACTTTCCCCATCCGCTGAAGAAGTGGAGGTGGATGACCTGGCCGCTTTGCCTGCAGCCAAGGCAGGCCATGTCTCTGCCTGGGTAGAGCGGCTTAGCTTTGAAGATATCTATATGGAGGTGCATGTACCCAGTGCAGGAGTGCTGACCATTGCTGAATCGTGGTATCCAAATTGGCGTGTTCGGATCGATGAGCAGCCAGCCCGCGTGCTGCGGGTAAATTGGGCTCTGTTGGGCGTTTGGTTGCCAGCGGGGTCGCATCGGATCTCTTTTCACTGTCAGCGTCCCTGGTACGTCTATGTAGGGTATTTGGTTTCTTTGCTTACATTTGTGGCCTTGCTGCTTTGGTGGACATGGTATCTGAGCAGGCTGGTGGGTCAGCCCAAGGTCTTTGTCCAAGGGTATCCAGAGCAAGATGATAAGGAATCCGTTTGATACAGGCACTTGGCCCCGGCAGGGGAAAGATTTTCTGCAAGAATATCTTGTGCATGCGCCGGCAGCTTTGGCCTTGCTTCGGGCCATCGAATGCCGGGTACTGGCACCGATGCGCTTTGAGCCTCCGGTGCTTGATCTAGGATGTGGAGATGGACTCTTTGGGCAGATCTTTTTTGAACACAAGCCAGAGGTAGGGTTGGATCACACGCTCTGGGAGCTGCGTATGGCAGCTCGTCGGGAGGCCTATCGCGCTTTGATGTGTGCGGATATTGCGGATCTCCCTTTTGCAGACCGGTCCTTTGCAACGGTTTTCGCTAATGGAGTGCTTGAGCATGTTCACGGGTTGACTTCTGGCTTGCGCGAGATCGCCCGAGTGCTTCGGCCGGGGGGGCGGTTGATCTTTACCGTGCCCACGATGGAGGACGAGCGGCAGCTTTTTGGGGCAGTGCTCCTCCGTCGGCTTGGGCTTGAGCGTTGGGCAGAACGCTATGCGGAAGGGTATAACCGCGTCTTTGGCCAGGTGAATATCCACACGCTGGAGGAGTGGGAGGAGCTATTGGCTCAGGGAGGCCTGCGTTTGGTTTACCATCGTACCTATGCCTCTCCGATGGTCTTCCATCTGCATGATCTGACGATGCCCTTGAGCCTGCCCAATTTTTTACTCAAGCGGTTCTCGGGGCGCTGGGTGGCTTTCCCAGGAGTGCGGAGAGTTATCATTGCTCCCCTGTGGGCGGCTTTGCTACGGAGAATCTACGAAGAGGAGGCTCCGGAGGGATGCTCACTCCTCTTGGTGGCTGAGCCCATTCTGGAATAGAGGGAGGTAGGTGTGGAGGTCTCTGTCATTTTGCCAACCTACAATGAGCGTGGCAACATCGTTCCTCTGATCGAGGCCATTCAACAGCATCTCGGAGAGGCGGGGATCAGCCATGAGGTGATTGTGGTTGATGATAACTCGCCTGATGGTACAGCCCAGGCGGTTCGTGAGCGCTTTGGAGGTGATGAGCGCGTTCGCCTTTTTGTGCGCACCAAAGAGCGAGGGTTGGCTTCGGCCATTGCTTATGGCATTCGCCAGGCACGAGGGGATGCCGTGGCTGTAATGGATACAGATTTCAACCATGACCCTGCTCTCCTGCCGCAGATGGTCAAGTTTCTCGAGTATTACGATATCATCATCGGCTCGCGGTTCACTATGGGCGGAGGCATGGAGGAGCGTTGGCGTTATCTGGCCAGCTTTTTCTTTAATTTCTTTATCCGTGTGGTTCTGCGTACTCAGGTGCAAGATAATCTCTGCGGCTTTTTCTCTATGCGTCGCGAAAAGCTCCTCAGCCTGGACTTGGAGCGCATCTTCCAGGGCTATGGCGAGTATTTTATGCACTTGCTCTTTTTGGCCTGGAAGAAGAACTATACTATGCTGGAGATTCCAGCGTTCTATCGAGCGCGGACGTACGGGGAGAGCAAATCCCGTTTTTTCCACATGCTTTACCATTATACCTTGACGGCGCTCAAGGTGCGTTTGGGAATCCGCTGAGGGAGGATCGTTGATGGTAGCTCAAGGTTCGTTAAAACAGACAGCGCTGGTGATCGTGCCAACCTACAATGAGGCAGAGAATATCGAGCGACTGGTTCAAGAGATCCTCGCCCAGCCAGCTCCTTTACACGTGGTCATTGTTGATGATAATTCGCCCGATGGTACGGGGGAGATCGCCGACGCTCTAGCGGCTGAGCATGAGCGGGTTCAGGTAATCCACCGACCTGCCAAGCTGGGATTGGGCACGGCCTATATTGCGGGCTTTAAATTGGCCTTGGAAAAGGGATACGGCTATGCCATCACCATGGATGCAGACTTTTCGCATAATCCTCGCTATCTGCCGGGGCTTTTGGCTTTGATGAAGGATTACGACGTAGCAATTGGTTCGCGCTACGTGCCTGGTGGCGGGAGTACGGGGTGTTCCTGGGCGCGTATTTTCCTCAGCCGAGGAGCGAATGCTTTTGCCCGTTTCATGTTAGGGCTCAAAACCCACGACTGTACAGCGGGCTTTCGTTGCTACAAGGCAGAGGTCCTCCGAGCCATCGAGTTGGACACCATTTTTTCCAGTGGTTACTCCTTTCTAGTAGAGATGGTCACTCGCTGCGAACGCCGAGGCTACGCCATTGGCGAGCTGCCCATCATCTTTGATAATCGCCGTTTGGGGCGTTCCAAGATCTCGCGGGTGGAGATCATCAAATCGGTCTATACCATTCTGCGGCTGCGCTTTTCCTGGCTCCCCTGGGAGCGGCTCCTTGCTTTCTACCGCCGGCGAATTAAAGGCGCCCCTGGGCATAGCTCAGATGTGGCTTAATAGAGGTAAAAAGAAGTGATGCCTGCAGAGCGGGTTATAGTGATTATGCCGGCCCATAACGAGGCGGAGAACTTGCCCAGCGTCCT
>JAGGYI010000237.1 GCA_021162655.1 Anaerolineae bacterium | reverse complement strand
GCGTAGAGATGGGTGTGGAACTGCGCCCAAGTGATGCCGACGCGATCTTTGTCCATCTCTACCTCTTGCCCAAAGCCCTCTTGGAAAAGTTCCGCCATGCATTCGATGAGGCTTTCGGCTGTCAGGGGAATGCCCTGTTCAGTACGGCGGTGGATTTCTAGCTCGAAGCGTGCCAATGTGGGCATAATGAAAAAGTAGCGGTGAAAGTTGCTGAAAGCTTCTTCTAGGAGGGCTATCTGAAAATTGCGTTCACTTTGGGTTCGAAAGAGGTAGTCTCTCACTAGAGCTTGGTGAAAGTTGGAAGCTACCTCGGCCACGAAAAGAGAATAGTGCGAGTAGACGAAAGGTTGGGTTTGCCAGGTATAATAGGAATGGATCGAGTGCCCTAACTCGTGGGCTAGGGTACTTAAGCTGTAGATATCGTCGTTATAGCTCATCAGGATGAGCGGCGGAGTCCCTGGAGAGCCTGTTGAAAAAGCCCCGGAGGCTTTTCCTTTGTTTGGATAGACGTCCACCCAGTTCTCATTCCAAATGCCTCGGCGGATGATCTCGACGTACTCTTTGCCCATGGGTTCCAGCCCTTGGCAGATCCACTCAACTGCTTGTTCAAAGGGGATCTTGGGGGTGGATTGGAGGAGAGGGGCCTTAATATCATAGGGGTGGAGCTTTTCATAACCGAGAGCACGTCGGCGAAGGCGCCAATAACGGTGCCAGACGGGGAGATTGCGCTGAAAAGTGTTGATCACGTTATGAAAGACCTGCGTAGGGATGTTGCTGGGACTGAGGGCAGCCTCTAGAGCTGAATCGTACCGCCTGGTGCGTGCAAGGAAGACGTTCTGTTTTACTCCTGCACTGAGGCAGTTGGCCATGGTGTTTTTATAGCTGAGGTGGGCGTCCGCATAGCTTTGCCAAGCAGTACGACGGACTTTTCTGTCGGGGTGAACTCTCAAGGCGCCAATTGTTCCTTGGGCGACGGGGAAATGTTCCCCTTGGCTTGAGACGGCGTCTTGGAAGGTAAGCTCTGTGTCAGCTAGGATGTTGTGTGTATTCGTCGAAGTGCGAAAGGGGTCGAGGAGCTGGCCAAGAAGCTCTTCTACTTCGGCGGTCCGAACATGCTTTTTGAGGCGATAGAGGTTTTCAAAGTAGTGATCGTAAACAGCGAGTTCCGGAAGGCTCTTTTCCCATTCGCGTAGAGTGTTTAATCCTATGGTGAGTATCTCTGGTTCTGCAAAAGCGGCTGCAGCCTGTGCCTTTGCCATCAGGCTCATCGCTCGGTTCATCTTGACTGTTGCAGCAGTATCTGCCTTGTTTACGCTATAATGGCAGTGGGCATAGATACGAATTTTGCCCAAAGTACGAAATAGCTCTTCCCAAGTCTTTAGCCAGCGGAGGAGGGTGTTGGGTTCACTCAATTGCCCTTGGAAAGAGGGAAGCTTTTCTATCAAGGCGGTTACCCGTTTGATTTCGTCTTCCCAATCTTGATCGCTGGGGAAAATGGTTGAAAGGTCCCATTTATAACGTGAGGGAATGTCTTGGCGAGATTCATAAAGCATGTTGGCTCCTTTCAAAGGGACGTTGGATAATAGACGGTTTCGTTGCTTGCATATTATGCTGCCCATGCCAGCTCTCTGCAAGTGACAGTCTTGACGGACTAAAGAGCTTTATCTTAGAATGGTCTCAAATTACTTGAGGCGCAAGTGAGGAGGGAAAAAGTGAGAATTATAGATCCTCATGTGCATATTTGGAAAAACGATCCTGCTTTTCCTTGGGCCCCCGAGTTGCGCACTCCTCCCAAAGAGGATGCGCCCCCCGAGATGCTTCTGGAAGCCATGGATGCCCATGGGGTGGAGAAAACGGTTTTGGTTCAAGTAATTTTCTACCGCTGGGACAATAGTTATACGGCAAAGGCCTTGGAAGATTACCCGGATAAATTTATGGGGGTCTGTCGAGTGAACCCCGAGGATCCTGCTGCTCCTGATCACTTGAGCTATTGGACGGAAGAGAGGGGTTTCCATGGGGTTCGTCTGAGTCCTTCTCCGGAAGCTTCGGATGATTGGTTTTGTGGACCTTTGATGGACCCCTTGTTTCAACGGGCGGCCGACTTGGGTGTGCCAATGCTCATCTTAACGGGGCCGAATCGCCTGCCAGATTTGGCACGTATTCTGGAACGTCACCCGGATCTCGACGTTGTCATTGACCATATGGCGGATTGCCCGCCAGATGATGAGGAAGGCATTCGCAAGCTTTTGGATCTGGCCAGGTATCCGCGGGTCTATGTAAAGATAAGTCATACATGGCTTCTTTCCAAGGAAGATTATCCATGGAGGGATACACACGATCTAGTCCATCGGGTATATGATGCTTTTGGAGCTCAGCGGTTAATGTGGGCGACGGATTGGCCTATGTGCCTGCGCAAGGCAAAATATGAGCAGACGCTTTCTGTCGTTCGGGACGAGATGGATTTTTTCACTCCTGAGGACAAAGAGTGGATCCTAGGAAAGACGGCTCTCAAATTGTGGCCTTTCAAAAGTGTGTGTGACAATTAGCCGGAACAGCGGTTGGGTGGGAGGAAGGGAGAATGAACTCACGAGAGAGGGTAGAAGCTGCCTTGCGTTTGGAGGAGCCTGATCGAGTGCCTTATTGTGAATTAGGGGTAGATCGTGCCCTAGCTGCCAAGTTGTTGGGGTGGGAAGAGACGGATCAGGCAGCAGATCTGGAAAAGAATACCTACACTCTGGAGGAGGCCAAGGCGATAGCAGCGCGGCTCAAATTGGATAATATCTGCTATGTGTTAAGAGCTCCTGTCTATGCAGAAAAGCTTCCTGGCCAAGATGGTCGTCTCTTTTACGGAGAAGGGCTAATTCGTACCGAGAAAGACTTGGCTCGCCTAGAGTTCCCTGATCCTTACGACGATGCTTTATATGAGGAGGCGGAGTTCTTTGCGGCTTGCAAAGGAGAATACTCTCTCTGGTTCGTCACTCGCTTGGGTATCTTTCCTACCATGTTGAGTATGGGGATGGAGAATTTTAGCATTGCTCTTTATGAAAATCGCTCTTTTGTTGAGCAGGTGTTAGATGCCTATTGTAGCTGGATAGAGGTAGTAGCGGAGCGTATCTGTCAACTAGATTTTGATGTTTTTGTCTCCACAGATGACATGGCTTTCAAAAGTTCCCCCTTTTTTTCACGGGAGGTATTTTGTGAGCTGGTTCTCCCCCGCTATAAACGGATAGCTTCCAAAATCACTATCCCCTGGGTGCTGCACAGCGATGGCAACATATCGCCCTTTGTGGATGATTTATTGGATCTGGGGATAGCGGGGTTGCATCCTAATGAAAAGGGGGCTATGGATATCAGAGCGATGAAGCAAAAGTATGGCGATCGTCTTTGCTTATTGGGCAATGTGGATTTGAACCTTTTAGGTATGGGCACTCCAGCTGAAGTCGATCGTGAGGTCCGGGATCTGATTCGGGATTTGGCACCTGGTGGAGGGTATATTGTGACGAGCGGAAATAGCTTGGCGGGATATCTGCTTCCGGAGAATGTGCTCGCCCTTGCGGAAGCGGTGCAAAAGTATGGTCTTTATCCCATTCAGCTGGATTAGCCTCGAGGTTTCGATATCCTAAAAAGGAGGTTTTTTCATGGTTAAGCCTGAACTGATTGCTGATTATCAGTGTGTTACAGGGGAAGGTCCTATCTGGCATCCGGATGAAGGCCGGGTTTATTGGCTGGATATTCCTATGGGAAAGATGTTCCGCTATGACCCCACTACTGGGAAGCATGAACAGTGCTATCAAGGAGAGTCTGTGGGTGGCCTTACTGTGCAAGCAGATGGGACACTGCTTCTTTTTATGAATAGAGGGGCCATTAAGGTTTGGCGAGATGGCTTTCTCGGGACGATCCTGCCCGAGATTCCTGAAGAGAGGGACTCTCGCTTCAACGATGTAATAGCGGACCCTCGAGGCCGAGTTTTCTGTGGTACGATGGCCACAAAAGAGCGCCTTGGCCGCCTTTATCGCCTAAATTTGGATGGTACGATCGAGGTGGTCCTGGAAGGGGTTAAGGTATCAAACGGCATGGGCTTTACCCCTGATCGAAAGCAGATGTACTATACGGACTCTGGAAGGCGAGAGATCTATATTTTCGATTATGATGAGGAGACGGGTAACTTGACAAATCGGCGCCTCTTTGTGCGTACCCCAGAGGGAGAAGGCGTTCCCGATGGGTTGACAGTAGATGCTGAAGGATATGTATGGTCTGCTCGATGGGATGGTGGCTGCTTGGTGCGGTATGCTCCCGATGGTACGGAGGATATGCGCATACAGTTCCCTGCTAAAAAAGTCTCTAGTGTGATCTTTGGGGGGGAGGATTATACAGACATCTATGTAACCACTGCTGGGGGCAATAATAAGGAGGCGAACGGACCTGGTGCTGGGGCACTCTTCCGAATTAATTTAGGTATTCGGGGGGTGCCGGAATTCCGTTCGCGAGTCAAGCTCTAGGAGGTATTTCTGTAGCTAGAAGGTGGGAGATGGGCGGTGTAAGAGCCGCCCATCCTTCTTTGGAGGGTGCCCTTTGGGCGAGGAGGGAAGGGGATGACCGTTTATGAACCTGGCCGCGAGATAGAGCTTTTGGCCACTATAGATGTGTTGGTAGCTGGGGGTGGAGTCTCTGGCTGTGCAGCCGCTGTTGCAGCTGCTCGGGCGGGAGCCGAGACGGTTTTGGTTGAGCGGAATGGCGTATTAGGGGGCGTGGCAACAGCTGGCCTGATGGCGAATATTGGCAATCTCTTGCTTGACCGTAATGGGCGATTGGTGATCCGTGGAATCACTAAAGAAGTGATTGACCGGCTTGTGGTCCGGGGAGCTGCAAGCGCGCAGTGGGCTTCCCGTGAGGTGCCAGGAATCGTGGTGGATTCCGAGCAGTTAAAGCTTGTCCTTGCCAGGATGCTCCGCGAAGCCGGAGTGCGGGTACTCAACTATACTTGGGCTGCCCGCCCAATTATGGAGGGTTCCTGGGTGCGGGGGGCTTTTGTAGAAACAAAAGAGGGTCGTCGTGCGATCCTAGCAAGTGTGGTAGTGGATGCAACGGGAGAAGCTGATCTTGCTGCTCGGGCGGGTTGTCCCATGCGCTGGACCTCGGGGACGGCTAGCCTAGAGTTCAAAATGGGGAGAGTGCATCTCGAAGAGTTGTATAATCATTTCAAGGAGCATCCCGAGACGTTCCCCGTGGGGATGGACATGGTCAAAGGGTTTGCTGAGTTTGAGCGCAATTGGCTAGAACGTGGGATATTTTTCTTCCCCCACGGTGGTGGGACCAAGTGGGATATCTTTCAACAGGCCATTGCCGATGGCGTTTTCATCCCTCGACGTGGGGAGCTTTGGCGTTTGGATGCTGTCGGGCTCTATGGGTTGCGTTGGCTTGATTCCGTCATTGTGAACTCGAACTTTTGGCGGGTGGAGACTCTAGCCCCCGAGCGAGTTTCGCGCGTCCAGATGGAAGCTCAGGAGGCATGTTATTATGTGGCGGATTTTATGAAAAAGCACGTTCCTGGTTTTGAAGATGCTTATATTGTTCAGATGGCTTCGGATCTTGGTATCCGGGTAACCAGGGGGATCGAGGGTGAGGCCACATTGACAGGGGAGAGCGCGCGTGAGAGCCAGCCAGTCTTTTTCGATGATGTGATAGGGTGCCGTCCAGCTGTTGCTGATTACTCGCGTACAGGCGAGTTCCTCTGGGGACATACGTTTGATATTCCCTATGGGGTTCTCCTCCCCCGAGAGGTAGAGGGGCTTCTTGTAGGTAGTGGTAAGAGTGTTTCCTGCCAGCCGCAAGAGTTGATCCGCGGGATGAGCACATGTATGGTCCTTGGGCAGGCGGCGGGGGTAGCAGCAGCGCTGGCTGCCAAGAAGGGAGTCCCCCCTCGCAAGTTGGATGTGCGCTCTCTGCAACGCACTTTGTTGGAGCAGGGGGCTTATTTGGGTGATAAAGAACGCTTGCGCGAATTGGGATTGTAAATAGGGTACTACTTAAGGAGCAAAATAAGTGATAGGCATTTCTTTTCACTCTGGTGGTTTTGTTGATCGTCCTCTGTCTTGGGTAATCGATCACTTGGCTGGGATTGGTTATGATGCGATCGAGATCGTTTGTGGACCGCAGGCGCACATTCGCACGGGGGAACCTCTTGACTCTCAACTCGAAGAAGCGAGGCAAAAACTGCAGGAGACGGAGATGAGCGTTGCGGCAATCAACCCTTATACTCAACCTGCTCTGGTGAACTTTGCCCAGGAGGATTTTACAGGTGCAGTTGCTCGG
>JAGGYI010000169.1 GCA_021162655.1 Anaerolineae bacterium | reverse complement strand
GTATTGGCATCGAGACGGTGGAGGAGGCCATTCGCACCCTGCAGGTGGCCTGTGAGGTGCATGGGGGTGTGAGCCTTACCTTTGAGCGCTTTCCCTGGGGGTGCCAGTACTATTTAGAGCACGGGGAGATGATGCCCTCGGATGGCCTGCGCATCCTGGAGGGGTTTGAGAGCATCCTCTTTGGGGCGGCGGGGTTCCCCACCGTGCCCGACCACATCTCCCTCTGGGGGCTTCTTTTACCCATCCGCCAGGGCTTCGATCAGTACATCAATCTACGCCCGGTCAAATTGCTGCGGGGCATTCCCAGCCCTCTGCGCGGCAAGGGCCCAGAAGAGGTCGATTTCATCTGCGTTCGCGAGAACACCGAAGGGGAGTACAGCGGCGTAGGGGGGCGCGTGCACCAGGGCACGGACGATGAGGTCGCCGTGCAGACGGCCATCTTTACCCGCTCTGGCGTAGAGCGGGTGCTGCGTTATGCTTTTGAGCTGGCCCGGCGTCGCCCGCGCCGCGAGCTGGTCAGTGCGACCAAGTCGAACGCGCTGCAGTATAGCATGGTCTTTTGGGATGAGGTCTTTGCAGAGCTTCAGCGCGAGTATCCGGACGTCTCCTGTCGCAGGTACCACGTCGATGCTCTGGCGGCCCGCTTTATCACTGCTCCCGAGAGCCTGGATGTAGTGGTGGCCTCGAACCTCTTTGGGGATATCCTCACCGACCTAGGAGGGGCCCTACAGGGAAGCCTGGGCATTCCTCCCAGCGGGAACATCAACCCCGAGCGGCGCTATCCCTCCATGTTTGAGCCCGTACATGGCTCTGCTCCGGATATCGCTGGCAAGGGCGTTGCCAACCCCATCGCGGCCATCTGGGCAGGGGCGATGATGCTCGAGCATCTGGGCCATGCCGATCTGGCCGCCCTCATCCTTCGAGCTATCGAGGCCGTCACCGAAGAGGGCCAGGTGCTCACCCCTGACCTTGGCGGCCGGGCCACCACTCAGCAGATGGGTGAGGCCATCCGTCAGAAACTCCTTGCCCTGGGGAACTAGGCCCAGAACCCTCGAGAGAAAGGAGCGAGCGACCTTGCCTCCTCGCAAAGCCGCTGCCAATAGAATCTCTCTTCAATCCCGTCGTCTTTCCCTCGGCCGGGCCGTGAGGCGCCTTTCCCGGCGGATGCAGAGGCATCTTCGTGTGTCTTCACGGGAAGTCTATAACGAGCGCATCATCTATACAGAGGCCATCTTTCAGGCCGTCGCCACGGCGGGGGCTATGTCGTACCTCTCGATCTTTTTGGTGCGCTTAGGAGCTCCCAGCTGGTTGGTGGGGCTCTATACTTCTCTGCCCTCACTGGTGATGATCCTGGCCGTGTTGCCGGTGGGGACTTTTGTCCAGCGGCAGAAGAACTTGGTGGCCACGGCGAACTGGGGAAGGATGATCTTTCGCACCGTTATAGGGGCTTTTGCTCTCCTGCCCCTTTTGCCCCCGACTGTGGCCCCTTATATCATGGTGGCCGCGCGTAGCCTCATCTCTATCCCTGGCTCGGCGGTGAACATCGCCGTCACTACCATCTGGGGCAAGGCCACCACCCCTGAGCGGCGCCCGCGTATGCTCAGCACCCGCATGGCGGTGATGGGCATCTTTACAGCGATCCTGGGCTTTTTGGCGGGCCAGTGGTTGGATTTCGCTCCCTACCCGTTAAACTACCAGCTGCTCTTTTTGACGGCCTTTTTCGCCGGGGTGGGAAGTGTTCTAACCCTTTCACGGCTCAAGCTCCCCGAGGTCTCGGATGAGGAGATTGCAGGGCAAAAGCGGGTGGGCGTGCGCGATGTTCTGCCCCTCATCCGCAGCGTGCCGGCTTTTCGGAATTTTGCCATTGCGGCCTTTATCTTTCGCTTTGGCATGTCGATGCCGATGGCTCTTTTCCCCATCTATCGGGTGCGCGTGTTGGGGGCAACGGATGCCTGGATCGGCGTGCTTTTTACTGTGCAGCGGGTGCTCAGTGTGGGGACCTACTTTACCCTTGGCCGGCTCCTGGCCAAGCCGGGCTTTCGCAACCGGCTTTGGCTGGCAGCTCTGGGGATGGCGCTCTTTCCTCTGACGACGGCCTTGGCCACCAACACGACGATGCTCCTCATCCCTGCCGTGGTGGGAGGGCTCATCGCCCCTGGGATGAACATCTTTCTCACCGATACGCTCATTCGCGTCTCCCCTGAGGATCAGCGGCCAGCCTTTGTGGCGATGAATAGCTTTTTGGCCAACATGACGGCGTTCGTCTCGCCGATGATTGGCACCCTTCTCGCTGATCTCCTGGGCATTAGGATCGCGCTGGTCATCGCGGCGGCGGTTCGCTTTGTAGGAGGGCTCTTTTTCTGGCGTTTGGGGGTGGGTACAGATCGGGAATCCTGAACCTCCACGAGATGCAAAGGGGGGGTGGCCATGGCCCCCCCTTTTTTTGGTGTTGTCGGTCCTTTGGTTATCCCTCTCCTTTAAGCCAAGCGAGTGTCCGAGCCGAGATCTGCTCGGCGGTAAAGCCACATTTCTCCATCAATACGGTATAGGGTGCAGAGTGGCCAAAGTCGTCTTGGGTGATAAAGAGGGCATCCGCCCCGACGACGTCTCCCCAGCCGAAGCGCACCCCCGCCTCGATGACGACCTTTTTCGCTGTGGCTGGGATGAGCTCCCGGCGGTAACTTTCTTCCTGTCGGAAAAAGATCTCCCGCGAGGGCATCGAGATGACGCGCACGGCGTAGCCGGCCTCTTCCAGGGCGGTTTTGGCAGCCAGGCCGAACTGCAGCTCCGAGCCAGTGGCGACGATGACAACATCGGGCTCCGCATTGGCCGTCTCGGCGACGACATAGGCCCCTCGGTTAAAGGCTTCAAAGGAGAAGGGCTCCTCGCGCTCGATGGCAGGCACCTTCTGCCGGGTGAGAATGAGGGCAGTGGGGCCATCCTGATGGCGCAGTGCCCAGGCCCAAGCTGCAGCTACTTCGGGACCATCTGCCGGGCGGATCACCGTCATTCGTGGGATGAGCCGCAGTGAGGCAATCTGCTCTACGGGCTGATGGGTGGGGCCGTCCTCGCCAACAAAGATGCTATCGTGGGTAAAGACGTAGATGACCTGCTGGTTCATCAGGTTGGCCAGGCGAATAGGAGGCCGCATATAGTCCGCAAAGACGAGGAAGGTGGCCCCAAAGGGGATGAACCCGCCATAGAGGGCGATACCATTGAGAATAGAGCCCATGGCGTGCTCGCGGACGCCAAAGTGAAAGTTGCGCCCGGTAAAAGAGTTGGGCGCGATGTCGCCATATTTTTTCATCAGTGTGGAAGTGGAGGGGGCTAGGTCCGCTGAGCCACCGACGAAATAAGGTACGAGATCAGCGATCTTTTGGATAACCTCGCCACTCAGCCGGCGGGTGGCGTTGGGTGTGCCAGAGAGGCTATTCAGGAGCTGTTCTTCCAGGTCATCGGGAAGAGACTTTTTCATCGCGGCCTCGCGCGCAGCGGCGAGCTCGGGATTGGCTTTTGCCCAGGCGGCATAGGTTCTCTGCCATTCGTTATAGGTTTTTTTGAGCTCGGCGACGCGCTCGGCAAAGAGCTGGCGCACTTTTTCAGGTACATAGAAGGTAGGCTCGAGAGGCCAGCCGAGGTTCTTTTTCGTTGCTTCGACCTCCTCCGGGCCAAGAGGGGCGCCGTGGACGGCGGCAGTGTCTACCTTGTTTGGGCTGCCCATGCCGATGTGTGTGCGAGCAACGATGAGTGCGGGGCGGGTGGGGTCTGCCTGAGCCTCTTCGATGGCCTGCTTGGCAGCCTCGCAGTCGTGCCCGTCAATGTAAAGGACTTGCCACCCATAGGCCTCAAAGCGCTTGCCGCGATCCTCGGTGAAGGCCAGCTCTGTTGACCCCTCGATGCTGATCGAGTTGTCGTCGTAAAAGTAGATGATGTTCCCCAAGCCCAGGTGGCCGGCCAGAGAGGCCGCCTCAGCAGAGACGCCCTCCATGAGGTCCCCATCGCTGACGATGCCGTAAATGTAGTGATCGACGATTTTATGCTCTGCCGTGTTATAACGGGCAGCGGCCATCTTTGCCGCAATGGCCATGCCTACCCCATTGGCGAACCCTTGCCCCAGGGGACCAGTGGTTGTCTCTACGCCGGGAGTGAGGCCGTACTCGGGGTGGCCAGGCGTTTTGCTCCCCCATTGGCGAAAGTTTTTGATTTCTTCCAGTGAGAGATCGTACCCTGAGAGGTGTAGGAGGGCGTAGAGCAACATGGAACCATGCCCAGCAGAGAGGATGAAACGGTCACGGTTGGGCCAAGAAGGGTCCTCTGGGTTGAAGCGCAGATAGTGCATCCAGAGGGTGAACGCATAGTGGGCAGCACCCATGGGCATACCCGGGTGCCCTGATTTGGCTTTTTCTACAGCGTCGATGGTGAGCATTTTGATGGTATTGATAGCCAGTTCTCGGAGCTTGGGATCGATCGTTTTGGGCATTTCGTCTCTCCTCTCGAATGATAAGAATGAGCGGGGAATGATGACGTTATTGTACACGGAAGCAATGGGCAGGCCAAAGGCTTTCTTTTTCGTTAGATGCCAAAGAGCTGATGGAGCATGTCGTCCCAGAGAGTCTCGCTGGCAAAGTCGAGCCGCTTGTAAAAGGGAGACATCTCATATTGGGGGAAATAGATAGAGACGCCGTACACTTGGCGCATGCGATAGCCCTTGTGTCCCTCTGCGATGACGAGACGCCCTTCTTCTGGAGGCCAGAGCGTTTCCATAACGGCTTGGGCGCGCTCTTGCAGGGCGGGCACCTTGTCGGCATATTGATAGACCAGGCGGCAAAAGTCATAGAGGTCTCTATAGTCCGGGTCAGAGAACTTTTGGGCGCGCCGGGCTGCGCGGCCGATGATGAGCTCACATTCATCGGGGTTTTCGAGTACGTAGGCACAGAGGGCGTTAATTGCCTCAGCCACCAGGGGGATTTGAGAGAGGTCCAAGGCTGATTGGGTAAGGGTTTCCTCTTCGGAGTAAGCCTCGAGGAACTTTTGCACGATGGTATGGGCCAGCTCATCTCCCTGCATCTGAGGCCGGTTGACTAGTTCCTGAAGGATGGCAGTGTAGGGCCATCCTCCTCCGGGCTCGGTCTCTTCGGAGCCTACCAGATAGGAAACGAAATCTTTTACCTGGTAGGCGACCTCGATCATGTTCATCAGGCAAGCATCAAAACCGAGGAGATCAAGTTGTGGGATACCAGCAAGAAGCAGAGAGCAGCTGAGAGCGCGTTTGAGTTCAGCGTTATCCAGAAAATCTTGCGAGGTGTCGTCGTAGGCAATGCCCCGGGCAAAGATGGCATGTACCGGGGTGAGAAAGAGCGGTGGCCGCTTCGCTTGGCTGATGCTCTCTGCAATGTCTCGAAGGCGACGTTCCTGGAGCTGGCTTGCTTGTATCTTCAGGCGCTGGCTTACTTTATAAACGTCGTCTTCTTTCCAGCCTGTTCCATGGTTCCAAAGCACCAGAGCATAGCGCTTGGCTGGATAAGTGGCGGTGGCCCACGCTAAAAAGTGCACCAGCTCTCCGGGGTCGCCTGTATTCGTCTCTCCTAACGGGGGACCAACCTCGTCTTCCTCTAGAGTGGTGCCTTGTCGTAGGTAGTAGCGCCGAGTGGCTCCCTCTTGCATGCGATCAAACTGGGCGACGATAGCTACCTCGGAAGTGGAGCCGACCTCCTTCATCTCCTGGAGGTCTTCACGCCCAAAGTGCTCAAGGTTGTTGTCTCCGGCTAAATAGACCATAAAGGTCCATTCTCTTTCTGGAGAAGCGGGTGCGTTGCCGGTGCCCGGCTCCAGTCGGCGATCATCACTCATCGTTGTTCCTCCTCTTAGTTCCCTTTGCCTCGCCTGCGAGTATGCACGAAGATTGGATTGGCAAAGATCCACCCCCTTAGCTTACCGGCAAAGGAGCGATAGACTTCGACCCGATAAGCTCCCGGTGCCTTGGCCTGGTAGTAAAGTTCGTTGCTTTTGGCTTCGGCGACGCAAAAGCCGTTGAGAATGAGACGGATGTGCCCTTTTTTGGGCAGGCGAACATGGAGGGTAAAAGGCCCTCTCGCGAGGAAGGTATCGCCTAGGGTATAGAGCTCCCCTCCCTGCTCGGCAGTAAAAGAGAATCCTCTCGTTTCCCCGAGTGCTTCATAGCCGATGAAAGCTCTCCCTTTGGCCAGGGCCTCGTAAATCAACTGAGCGTCGTGGTCAAAGTTCCCGTTCCATGGCTCGGATACTAGGAGGTGGGTGTTCACCGTTCGAAAGAGGTGCCGATAGCTAAAGACCTGGCGCTTGAGAGGTCCCATCCGGTAGGTGATGGCATGGGCGTCTGTTCCTCCAATGGCGAAGGTGGGTCTTTGCCCAAGGAGCTCATCCCACTTGGCCAGCGTTTCGGGATAAGGCCCCCGAATCGCCAATTTGGGAAAGAGAGCGTAGAGGAGAGCGTGGAGGGGGTCCGAGATGTAAGATTTGAACTCGGACATGTAATTCCAAAGCTCTAGCCCGGTGTAGCCGTGAACATCCCAGGCCAGCCAATTGATCTCAGGTTCGCGAGCGTAGGCGCCACTGTGCTCAAAGGGATGGGCGAGAAATCCTAGCCCTCCGCGGGCGCGCACCGCATTGATGAGCGCTTGGGCGTTCTGAGCATAGGGAGCCATCTCATCTTGGGCATTTATTACCAAGTAGTGGTTAATGTTGTTGGGGTGGACCTCCTCTCCGACGAGAACAAGGGTGTGCCTATACCAGCCCGCGTGTTGGCCGGCATAAACATTGTGATCGGTAATGATAAGATAATCCAGACCCACTTCATTGGCTGCTTGGGCGATCTCTTCAAAGGTGCCGGTGCCATCGGAGTAGGTGGTATGGATGTGAATGTTGCCAACCCGTTCGTAAAGGTTCATTCCCCTTTTCTCCTGCCATGGCAGCCTTGTTGGGGGTAGGGCGGGGAAACGAGCTAGGCTTCCCCTTTATTGCCTACTGTTGAGAGAGCTCCTCAGCGAAGCGTTTGCCAAAGGCCTCTCCCTTGCGCAGATCCTCTTGAGTGGGGGCTCCCTTGAACTCGAGGGCATCTACCCATTCCCAGCCAAGGCTTTCAGTGATCCGTTGGCACTCGCGTTTTGCGCCCCCGCTCCAGCCAAAGCTCCCAAAGTAGGCGGCTTTTTTGTTGCGGATGCGCTTGTGCACGGCCATTTGGAGCACCTGCTCCACTGGTGGGAAAAGAGAGACCTCATAGGTGGGGGCTCCAACGATGACCCCAGAATAAACCCAAAGGGAAGGAAGGATGTAGCTGGCGTGGGTTCGGGCGGCGTCGAATATCTGCAGAGGGAAGCCCGTTTGGGCCACTCCCTCGGCTACCGCGTTCATCATCGCTTCGGTATTGCCATACATCGAGCCGTAGATGAGAGTGACTCCTGGCTCGGCGGGTTGCGTAGCGTACTGAGCCCACTTTTGGTAGAGCTCGACGATCCTGCCGGGGTTCGTGCGCCAAACAAGCCCGTGGGAGGGAGCGATGACATCGATGGAGAGCCCGCCTAGTTTGGCGATGGCCTTTAGTACGGGGCCGCTGAAGCGAGCGACGATGTTCACATAGTAGCGCAGTGACTCTTGGAGGTAAAAGTCCATGTCTGGGCACTGATCATCGAAAATGGTGCCGCGTAGGGCGCCATACCCACCAAAGGCATCGCAAGAAAAAAGCACCCGCTGGGTCTTTTCGTAGGTGACCATCGTCTCGGGCCAGTGAACAAAAGGTACAGCAAAAAACTGGAGGGTTTTTTC
>JAGGYI010000003.1 GCA_021162655.1 Anaerolineae bacterium | reverse complement strand
CACCTCTCCCGCCGAGCTTTTGGTCACCTGCCCTTCCCGCCGGCTCAGAAAGGCATCGAGGGCCCGTGGAACAAGCTCACGACCGATAAAGGCGGCCACCGCATAAAGCGCTGGAGAGCGCATCAAACGCTCCACTCGGCTGATAAGCCCCCGAGAGACCGTAGAATTTGCAGGCTTGTTTTCCGGATAGGGTACAACCTCGCCCTCAACCACAGGATAAATCGCCTGGAAAGGGCAAGCCTCGACGCAGGCCTCACAACCCGTACAGAGGGTTTCGTCGACGACAGCTATCCCTTCTCTCAACTGAATAGCCCCTTCTGGGCAAATAGAGACGCACTCTCCACATCCACGGCACAGCCTTGGGTCTATACGCACTTTGGCGCCCATCACACGCCCCCTATGCAAATCCCTCACTTTTTACCAGTGAGCTTCTCCAACCGCTTATTGATCTCCAAAAGTGCCTCCTAGAGGGTCCGCAACTGCTCCTTCAAAGCATCCAGTTCTGCCTGGCTCCCCTGTGTTCCTCCAGAAGGCTGCGGAGATGCCGCCACAGGACGGCTTCCTACCTCTGGGCGCTGTTCCGAATAGGCCCACCAGCGCCGCCCATATCCTCCGCCACGGCCAAAGCCACCCCCTCGCCCACGACCCCAGCCACGGCCAAAGCCCCATGCTGGCCCCTCATACTCGGGAGCAGCAAAAGAGCTAGGTTGCTCCTCCCCTTCAAGGACACGAATTGCCCCAAAGGGACAAGCTGCCATACAGTTCTTGCAGCCTTCACACTTGGCCGCATCAATACGGGCGACGCCGTTTACAAGCTGAATAGCTCCCGTGGGGCAAACGCGCATGCACACCCCACAACCTCGACACAGCGCTTCATCAACGGTCAAAATCACTTTGTTGTCCATCTTGTCCCCATTATACTATCGATAAAGACAAACACACCCTGAGCAGGTGGCATTTCCACCCTACCACCCGCTCAAGGTGCTAAAATCTATTCTTTCTCCAACTCTTCCAGGCGCTTATTGATCGCTTCTAGCGTCCTTTGAAGATACTCGGCTTGAGCTTTCAAAGCTTCAACTTCCTGAACGGGTTGGGGGGCAGCAGCCCAAGCTGTTCCAACCGGGGTCACTTGGCCATACCTAGCCCAACCCGGAAGCCCGGTGGCATAGTACATGTGCCGCCATCCATAGCCTCCACCGCCTCGGCCCCACCAACCACGGCCGAAGCCCAACCCACGACCGCCGTAGGGGTTGGCAAACCCTGGAACATTATAGCCAGCACAATAACCAGCAGCACGTCCCGTCATTGGGCCAAGTCCCCACGGTCCAGTTCCATCTCCTCGTGGCATATCACACCTCCTGATGAACATTAGCGGCTTCTTAACAAGCCAACTATGTGTCTCATCATACTATATGTATTTTGCATATACATTATATGCAACCCTACCCTTTTTGTCAAGTAGCCCAAAACGTTGACACGAGGTTCTCAAACCAGCATAATGGGAGCGATCTCGGAGCTTGCTAAATGCCAAATATCCCCAGCCTACCCTTGGAGGGAAGATGGGCACAACCCTTCTACTTGTACGCCATGGGCGCACTGCCTGGAACAAAATCGAACGTTTCCGCGGGCAACAGGATATTCCGCTTGATTCCTTTGGGCAGCAACAGGCCGAAGCCGTGGCTCAGAGAATCGCCTTGGAATACCATCCAGCCGCGGTCCTTTCCAGCCCTCTCAAACGCGCTCGGCAAACAGCCGAACCCATTGCTCGTGCTTGCGATCTCCAAGTGCAGATCCATCAGGGGCTACTGGACATCAATTACGGCCAGCTCGCTGGCCTAACTTTGGAAGAAGCAGAGAGAAGCTTTCCAGCCCTCCTTCAGGCCTGGCGGCAGAATCCTCATCTTGTTCATTTTCCTGAAGGAGAGTCGCTTGAAACTGTTCGCAAGCGAGTCGAGGGATTGCTTTCCTTCGTCCGAGACCACTTTGCAGAAAGAGAAGTGGTACTGGTAGGACATATAGTTGTCTGCAGAGTTTTCCTTTGTGCTCTCTTGGGAGTGCCTAACAGTTACTTCTGGCGCTTTCACATGGATACCGCTTCCCTCAGCGAATTCCACTTTCAAGGGCCATACGCCACATTGATAAGAGTGAACGATACTTGCCATCTAGCGTCCCTCGAACCAAGCGCTGACGGGGCTTGACAGGAAGAAACTCTCCGACTAGAATACGGAATAGTTGTGGTGGCGGGGAGTTCTAAAAATGGAGAGTAGCAGTCAACCTCCCAGTACCCGTTCGGTAGAAAAAAGAACACTTCTTTGCTTCTAAGAAGCGAAACCCGCTTTATTGTTTTTTTGTGTCCAAAGGGCCGGGATCGCTTCTGGCCCTTTTTTGCGTCCCTGAGCCGTTCAAGACATGAGAGAGAAAGAAGGCGTGGACGAAACATCGTCATATAGCCAACGAAGAAAACCAGAAAAAGATCGCCGAGGCCTCTCCTCTCCTACCGAGGACCCTTTCTAATTCCCCGGCCTCCTTTCACCTCCTCTAGAGCTTTGCCAGGGCCGGGGCGGTAGGAGAGCCCTGGTCCCAAGCGCGCGAAAGGAGGTATCATGGAGGCCAACGTTGTTGATCGCATCCTCCTCCAAGTACGCGAGCTGCTGGAGCAAAATGACGTAGAGGGGGCAATCCATCTCATCGAGTCTCTGCAGCCCGCCGACCAAGCTGACGTCTTTGAAGAGCTTCCCCTTGAACATCAGGAGGCTCTTCTCCCGCGCCTAGACGCCGAGGACGCAGCAGACATTCTGGAAGAGCTGGAAGACGAAGAGGCTGCCGAGCTCGCTTCTCGGATGGACACAGATACCCTCGCCCCCATTGTCGACGAGATGGCCCCCGACGAGGCGGCAGACCTCCTGGGTGACCTAGACCCTTCCATCAGCACCATCACTTTGGCCCGCATGAAAGATGCCGATGAGGTCAAGCCATTGCTCCTTCACCCAGACCAGACGGCCGGTGGCTTGATGACCTCGGAGTACCTGGCGTTTCCTCAAAACATGCGCGCTGGCCAGGCTCTGGCCGCCATTCGCAGATGGCAGCCCAAAGGGACCGAATCCCCCTATCTTTTTATCGTAGATCGAGAAGGGCATCTCGTCGGAACGGCGAGCATCTTCCAGGTGCTTCGAGCAGATCCACATCAGCCCCTCTCTGCCCTTATGGATCGAGAGGTCATCAAAGTCCACGTCAACGACGATCAGGAAACGGCAGCACGTCTCATGGCGCACTACGACCTAGTTGCCGTCCCCGTGGTAGACGACGATGACCGTCTGGTCGGAGTTATCACCGTTGACGACCTCGTCGAAGTTCT
>JAGGYI010000101.1 GCA_021162655.1 Anaerolineae bacterium | reverse complement strand
AAGAGAGGATAGGCTACTGCCCCACGGATCTTGCGCACCAGGGCCTCCTCCTTTTCCAGATAGAGGGCCAACTGGCGCAAGACCATCTCAAGGTTACCAGATTGCTCTCCTACTTCGAGCAAGCGCCCATAGAAAGCGGGAAAGTCCTTTTCATGGCGCAAAATAGCCTCCGAGAAAAAGCGCCCTTGTTGCACCTCGATGATGATCTCCCCCAAAACCTCTCGTAGGCGCTTGCCACTCACCTGTTCCTGTAAAAGTTGCAAGGCACGCACAATCGGGATACCCGATTCGATCAGGGTCGCCAATTGGCGCGAAAAAACGATCAGCTCCCGCGTCTTGATCTTGCCGCGAAAGAGGGTAAACGTCTCCTTGTCACGCACCTCTCGAAGAGAGACAACTGTATAGTTTTGCTTCCAAAGAAGCTCCTCAGCTGCCTCTTCCGAGTCAGCTTCTATGCGCCCTTGAATTTTCTGTCCTTGGGGAGTATAAGCGATGTACCGATAGGCCATCGCACCTCCTCCTTTCGTCAGTGTAAGGCAAAGACGTTCCTAAGCACTTCAGAAGGCGTAGTGATTCCTTGTTTGACTTTCATCATGCCGTCGTAGAGCATCGTACGCATACCTGAAGCGATGGCTGCCTCACGGATCTCATCCGAATTAGCATTCCGCAAGATGAGCCGCCTGATCTGATCGTTCATCACCAGCATCTCAAAAACCGCGATCCTGCCTCGGTAGCCTGTCCCTGCACAAAAGTTACAGCCAGCGCCATATTCAAAATGAGTGCGCTTTTCTCCCAGAGCTTGCTCATAGGCAAGCTGCTCAGCTTCGGTCCCTTCCCTGGTCGTGCGACAATGAGGACAAACTCGACGAACGAGCCGCTGAGAAACAACGGCCAGGAGGGACGATGTCACCAAGAAAGGTTCCACTCCCAAATCAATCAGCCGCAAAATCGAGCCAACTGTATCGTTGGCATGGATGGAGGAAAAAACCAAGTGCCCGGTTAACGAAGCCTGTACTGCGGTCCGTGCCGTCTCTTGATCGCGAATCTCGCCTACCAAGATAATGTCCGGGTCTAGTCGCATGGCCGCGCGCAGTCCGCTTGCGAAGGTGATCCCTGCTTGGCGGTTCACTTGCACCTGGCTGATGCCTTCAAAGCGGTACTCTACCGGATCTTCGATGGTAATGATCTTTTTTTCATCCCGATCCAGCCGGTTGATACTTGCATACATCGTGCTCGTCTTGCCAGAGCCCGTAGGACCAGCCAGCAAGATGATTCCCCAAGGGGAGTGAATGATCTGTTCATAGAGCTCTTGCATCTCGGGAAGAAAGCCCAGCTCATCCAAGCTGAGCACCGACATAGATTTATCGAGCACCCGCAAGACGGCCATCTCCCCATGGACGGTGTTGATGGTCGCCACCCGGATATCAACCGTCCGATTATCCACTTTGACAGAAAACTGCCCGTCTTGTGGACGTCGCCGCTCAGCGATGTTCAGGTTCGCTAGCACCTTTATACGGGAAAGCAAAGAAGCATGCACTCTCAAGGGCAACGTCATGGCATCATGCAAGACCCCATCAATACGATAGCGCACCCGAAGATGGGTCTCCTGAGGCTCCAGATGAATATCAGAAGCACGATCCATCACCGCCTGACGGATCATCAATTCTACTGCCCGAGCAATAGGTGTTTGCGCAACAATCTCTGCCGTCAGCCGCCGACTTACTTCGCCCTCCCGCTCCTTAGCCACAGGAGAGATGCGCTCGATCTGTCGCTCAATTTCAATAGTATTCTGATAGTGCACAGAGAGAGCCGCCTCGATGTCCGCCCGTGAAGCCTTGAGGGGTTTGATCTCCAATGAGGTCCGTGCTCGCAGATCCTCAATCGCGTAAATGTTCGTCGGATCTGCCATCGCTACAATGAGATAACCATTCTCCACCCTTAAGGGGAGAAGGCTATACTTGCGGGCCATCTCTTCGGGAACGAGGCGCAAAGCCTCCGGATCAACCTCATAGCGTTTGAGGTCAATGACGGGCATAGAAACGTCTTTTTGCTGGCTCTCGATGATCTTGAGGACAGCTTCTACATCGAAAGGTTTGTAAAGCACGCCATCTACCCCAGCCCAGAGCGCCTCGGAAACGAGGCCCTCTAGCTGGCTATGGCCCGTCATAATGATCGTCGTCGCATCAGGGTTGACTGCTTTGATCCCCTGAAGGGTCTCAACCCCGTTCATTCCAGGCATCATAATATCGATAAAGATGATATCGTATTGGCCCTCTTTCATCTTTTCGATGGCTGTGCGGCCATCCTGGGCTGTCCCCACAATATAGCCCTTATCTTCGAGGACATCGGCCAACGTTTCGCACATGCCTGGATCATCATCGACGATGAGAATTCTTTTTTTCTTGACCGCCACTTGCTCAGTCACAGCCATCGTTCCCTCACCTCGAGATCAAGGGTATAGAGGATGACGAAGGCTCTACTCCCCCTTTCCATCATAGCCCTCACAACCTCTCGTGGCGTAAACAAAACATCAACCAAGCCCTCTTTACCTCTCAGACAAAGCCTTCACAAGGTAAAAGTCCGATTAACTCGTCGGCAACGCCACACTTAGCCTGGTACCTATCCCTTTTTTGCTTTCGCCCTCCAATACTCCTCCATTCAACCGAAGCAAGCGCTGAGCAACTGCCAAGCCTAGCCGAAAAGGAAAGAGTTCGTCTCGCTGCTCGACAGCCAGCAAGTCGTCCAGTTCTTCCCTTTGGAAACCGTCTCCCGAATCGATGAAATCTATATACACCGGGCCATCCCCCCGGGAGATGATCTGCAGACTGTCTCCTTCACCAAGCACCGCCAGGCGATAACGCAAAATGCTTTCCAACACCTCGCGCAGATGGAATGCGTCCACCACAGCCTGGGGCAAGCCTGGCTTCAGAGCCAATGTCACCTGCACTCCAGAAGGAGCATAGTCCCCTAGTATCTCTTGAAGGAGCGCATTCACATCCACCGGAGTTTTTTGGGGTTGCTTGGGAGCAAGCCAATCCATCAAGAGAACAACCAAATCGTTGCAAGCTTTGATTTCGCGCTCAAGGATGCCCAGATGCTTGGCAATCTTGGGATTCTCTCGATCTACCTTCATGCCCAAGTAGTAGACCGAGTTCTTGATAATCCCCAACTTGCCACGGATATCGTGGCCTACCAAACGCACGAGCCGGCCCACCTCTGGCCGTACCTCTGTCTCTTCATGCCAAGCTGACATCTCTCACCTCACCGTCGCCGTCCGGCGGATAACTCTCTCGATCAAAGAGAGCACCTTGGGCATATCGAGGGGCTTAAAGACGACGGCCTCGGCTCCCCTCTGACGGGCTTTCTCCACAGCCGATGAATCGGCATAGGCCGTCATCATGATCACAGGAAGCTCCGGATGGCTACTCTTGATGCGCTCCAGAGCCTCAACGCCATCCATCACTGGCATCTTGATATCCATGAGAATGAGGGTATAACATCTCTCACCCACCTTACACAAAGCTTCCTGCCCGTTGCTTGCCTCCTCAACCTGATACAAGTCTTCCAAAATATCCACCAGGGTCTCACGCATTCCTTCCTCGTCATCTACTATGAGGATGGAGACCCTCTTTTCCTGCACCATAAGCATCTCACTCTCCTTTGCTCTGATGTGGCAAGCGGACAGTGAAACACGTTCCTTCTCCCACTTGACTAGCGACATCGATCTCGCCCTCATGGGCATCAACAAGCAGCTTGGCCAGAGCCAGCCCCAGACCTATGCCGCGAGTCTTGGTTGTAAAGAGCGGTTCAAATATCTTGTCCATATTCTCCGGAGGAATGCCCTCCCCTGTATCTTTAAAATCGAAGGAGACCTCTCCATTCTCCGCACCAGTGCGGATGCACAGTTCCCCGCCATCTGGCATCGCCTGCACGGCATTATTGATAAGGTTCAAAAAGACCTGTTCAAGCTTCTCGCTGTCTACATCTATCTTGGGCAATCCCTCGGCAAGCTCAGTACGCACTGTAAGCCCATCGGGGATCAGTGCGCGTTCAAGAGTGGTCCGCACCAACTCGTTCGGATCCGTCAACTCGGTACGTAGTTCACTCACCCGGACAAAGTTCATCAGATCTGTAATGATATTGTTGGCTCGTTCCACCTCCCTGCTGATGATGTTCAAATGTTTCACGACCTTGGGGTCCGCATCACCCAGACGATTCTTGAGGTAATACACCGAGTTACTGATGACCCCCAAAGGATTGCGCAACTCATGGGCAATGCCCGCACCGAACTTGCCTACTGTGGCCAGCCTCTCTGCCCGAATCAGCCGCTCATGTGCTTCTCGGAGCTCGCGGGTCCTCTCTTCTACCCTCTTTTCTAGCTCACGACTCCACTCTTTCAACTGGCGAACCAGACGAACGTTTTCCAGAATGATTGCCATCTGATTAGCCAAGATGACGGCCATTCGTCGATCACCCCGCCGAAGAGGTAGCGCCTCCTCCTCATAGTAGAGAAGCAACACACCCACTAGCCCCGTAGAGCCAACCAGTGGCACGCACAAAGCACGACCCTCCTCTATCACCGAGAGGGCTTCGAGGTTCTTATCTCCCTCCTCAAAGGGATTAAGTGCCTGAGGCTGCTCTTTCCACTGCTCTAGGGCCTCTGAAAGATCAGGCAAAGGCTCTGGTACTTTGCCTGTCTGTGCCCCAAGGGTCAGCGTTTCCGCTTCCTCTACTTTGAGCAAGAGAGCTGCCCCCTCGGCCTCGCTTGCCGAGAGTGCAATGTCCAGCATCTCGGCGCTTAACTTGCCCTCATCGCTCTGACGCAGTGCCCGCTGTCCTAGCTCCCAGAGCGGCCAAAGAGCTCGCAACTGAGCATGCTCTTCAGCAGCACGCACCTCTTGGAGGGCATGCTCTATCGCTTCACGCAATTCCTCGATGTGAAAAGGCTTGGTAATGAAATCATGGGCTCCTGCCCGCAGAGCCTTGATGGCCGACTCTACAGAACTGAACCCAGTGATCACCACGACAGCCAGTTCAGGGATGACCTCGCGCGCTTTTTGTAAAAGCTCAATCCCCGATATGCCCGGCATCACAATGTCAGCAATCAGGACATCAAAGTGCTCCCGCTTCACCAAGGCCAAGGCCTCCTCTCCAGAAGAAGCCTTTGCTACCTCATACCCCCAGGAACGCACCGCTCTACTACAAAGAGCGAGAATCGCGGGCTCGTCATCCGCTATTAGAACACGCTTGGCCATCTCAAACCTCTCTTTCGCAAGTTACGACCCTTACCAAAAGCCTAAAACCCGAGTGCGGCGCCATAACCACTCACTCGGGAACTACCTTCACCCCCAGTATAGCAGCCTACCCCGCCCCCACCTGTGAAAGCTCCGTAAAAGCACCATAAACAAGGCGTTAAGAACAACGTAGAAAACAAAAACCGGAGCCACCCCTTCGTAGCTCCGAAAAAGAACGGAGCTCACTACGCCCCGTTCAGAGTCAACTTTCCCCTATCGTTATTCCATGGCCAAGGGAATGGTGTAACCGTGGCGAGGGATCGTCCGAATATAGATGGGATGGCGCGGATCTGGCTCAATTTTACGGCGTAGGTTCAACACGTGCATACGCACCAAGCTAGGATTCCCTGCGCCTGGTGGATACCCCCAAACTTCTTGCAAAAGGCGCTCTGTAGAAAGCACCTCCCCCGCATGAGAGACCAAAAAATAGAGCAGCTCAAATTCTACAGGCGTCAGCTCTACCGAGCTGCCATCAATCTCCACCTTGCCCGTATGGGGATCTACACAGATCTTGCCTACTGCCAAAGGCCCTGTAGGAACAACGTGGCTAGAGTAACGCAACAATGCTTTCACACGTACCTCGAGCTCAGCCAAGCTAAAAGGCTTGGTCAGATAATCGTCTGCCCCTGCCTCAAACCCTTCGATTTTGTCTTCGATACGCTCTTTCTGGGTGAGGAAAAGAATGGGGATGGAAGCCAAGGAAGGATGAGTACGGATAAACTTGCAGACCTCTATGCCATTCAGGTGAGGCATAACAATATCCAAAATAGCGAGATCGGGGGTTTGGTTGCGTAAAATCTCGAGTGCCTCTTTGCCATTGTGCGCAACTAAAATGATGTGCCCCTGCCTACGAAGCGCCCGCTCAACCACCTCCAACACATAGGCATCATCATCCACTAGGAGTATCCGCGCCATGATCCTCCCACCACCCAAGCAAAATAAGAGGCTCCCTCAAGTTTCGAGAATTATAAAACCTAAGAACGGCGCCTGTCAAGCAAATGAAATCGGCGAGGCTTTTTCGAAGAGGAAACTTTGGGAACTTCTGAAAAGACTTTGGGCGCCGGGGCTTGCCCTCCTACTCGGAAAGGCGCAGGAGGTGCGTTCAAGGCTCGCTGAAGGAGTTCTTTGCGCGCCGGGTCTTTGCTTGCACGAAGGAGCTTTTCTATACGACGATCGATCTCTACCTTCTCCTTTAAAGCGGCCAACGCATTGATCACTACTTGCTGCCTCTCGGCAGGAGCCTGAAGCAAAGCCTCAAGCAAGACGTTGCAGGCAGCCACTCCCTCCCGCAAAAGGGCCTCGACGATTCCCTCTTGATGCTCAGGTGCTGCCCAGAGCAAAGCCTTGGCCAGCTCCTCGCGAGCGCCCAGGCTGGCCAGAAGCCGCGCAACTGGCCGGGTAATCTGTGGATCAGGGCTGTGCAAAGCGGCTAACAGTTGCTCGCGTACACTTTGCCCTAAACCTTCCAGCAAACGATAAGCCCGCTTCCGCGCTGCCAAAGACTCGTGGCGCAAACCTCCAAGGAGAGTCTCGAATGCGGCTAACCCTATACGCCGAAAAGCCTCTTCAGCCGCATCGGCCACCTCGTCACTATGATCACCAAGAGCTTGCAAGAGTGGTTCCATATCCACCAAATCTGCTACTTCACCCAACCCCTTGGCTGCCGCGATGCGCAAAGAACGATCTCGACTTTGAAGATCCGCATAAAGGGCCGCCGTGCGCCGCAAGAAACGCACATCTCGATAGTAAGGAGCTTCTTCTTCAATCGCCCGAAAGGCTTGCACAGCAGCGGGCCAGTCACGCCTCTTATAAGCCCGAATACCCATCTGATAGAGCTGCTCACGTCGCCAGGCCGCCATCTCTGCCGTGCTAACAAGGGTCTCCAAGCGATCCACGTCCCGATAGTGAGGCTGTAATTTGCGGATGCGTTCGATCTCGGCCCGAGCCTCAGCCCAGCGCTCCAGCTTGATCTGCTCGCGCAGACGCATATACATCTGCACAAGTTGCTTTTCCCGGAGGAGCTGCTGCCGCTCTCGCCAACGCCGCCAACCCCAAACTGCAAACAAGGCCACCCCACCTAAAAAGAGAACTGGCACTCCCAGGCCGATGATGGAGACTGCCCAAGCCCGATATGCCCGTGCCCAAGGACCCTCCAGCCGAACTTGAAACCCAAGCTCTTCTATGGGCATCACCCTATCACCCTCGCGCAGTACGGGGAGCACCTCCACCCGATGGGCACCCCAAAAGCCACCTCGGAGCTGGGTATTCTCGTGGGCTATACGCAGATCATAGGGAAGAGCATCAGGATAGCCAGCAACGATCTTTAATCGCCCAGGGATGTGCTTCCCTTGCGTATCTACAAAGGAAATCGCTCCATCAGAGAGGCTAAAAGCCAGCTCCAGAGGACGCACCGCATCTTTGCGGTATGCCCGAACCAGCACAGTGATAACAGCCGGATGAGTAACATCCTGGGCAGGGCTCAAGCGCACGGGGTAGACAACCTTTAGCTCAACTCCGGGGATCCCATATCCCTCCAAAGAAACCGTGGGGCTTACCCGGCGAGTGGGCAGGGAACTCAGATGTACAAGCCAGGCAAAGGCGATCGTTATCGTTAGAACAGCCGCCACTAACGCGAGAAGCCAGTAATACTTTCTCAAGATACCCAAGTTGGATAGATTAATCCGCCGCAATTTCATCCCTTAACGCCCTGTAGAACCAAAGCCTTCCTTTTCAGACCTTACCCCCACCGGAGGAACTGAAAGGAAACGGAAACTCTGACGCTCTATGGGCAAAGCCCACATCTGAGCAATGCGCTGCCCATGACGAATGATCCGAGGCCAAGGGCAGTAAACAAGCACCTGGAGCTCCTGGCCATTAAATTCTGCTTCCACCAAGCCATCGTGCACTATGATACCCCGCAAAAAATTGCCGCTGCGCCCCGTCACTCGTACGACGACGTTCGAGGGAATGCGGAGCGCGACCCCCGTAGGGATCTTGGCAAATCCCCAAACGATTCGCCATCCCCTCCGAGGAAGGCGAGCTTTGAGATCTAAAGCGGCTCCTTTCTGTCGCTCTGGAGACTGCGCTCCTTCTCCAACGAGCCAATAATCAACAAGCAGCTCGCTCAAAAGTACCCTCCGCCTACTCGCCTCCCGACTCGGTACTGCCAGTGCTACTGGTTTCCACCTCACTGCCAGCACCACTTGTGCCCACACTGCCACCGGCCTTGAGCAAGGTATCCGCATTCAAGATAATACCTTGATTTGAAGGCAACAGCACCGTCGTAACTGAAGGCGCCAACTTGGTTGCCCACTCGTACTGAATCAAAGCCGGGTTACTGCGCAACTGCTCCGCAATCATCCGTAGAGCCTCTGCTTCAGCCTGGGCCTCGATCTTGCGGGCCTCTGCTCGCCCCTGGGCTGCAATGACGGCTGCTTTCTTTTGTCCCTCAGCACGCGCCAAAGAGATCTCGACCTCCTTCTGAGCAGCCTGAAGCTCGTACTGCTTCTGTAAAGCGGCCTGCTCCGCAACCTGCTTGCGCTCAATGGCCTTGTTGAACTCTTCTGAAAACTCGACGTTTGCCAAAGAGAACTCGTCGACGATAATGTGGTTAACAGCCAATCGCTCCGTCAGAGTATCCTGAATGAGCTTCTTGATCCTAGCACGCTCGATGAGGATACGTTCGATGCGGAACTGAGCCGTCGCTGCCTTGATAGCCTCCTGAAGAGCAGGAACAATGATTATACTCTCATAATCAAGCCCTACTTCCTGGTAGAGCTTGCCTACATTCTGTGGATCAAGATGATAATTCAACACTCCTGTCACCTGAATTGCCTGCAAGTCTGAAGAGGCTGCCTCAGTAACCACTTCAAGCTTCTTCGTCCGCACATCCACTTCAACCACTCTCCGCACGATGGGCGGAATGATCAGGTGAAAGCCTTCGCCCAGGACATTCCTCTCCACTCTGCCCAGCATAATCACCACGCCTCGATGCCCAGGCCTGATGATCGTATAACTCGAAAAGACGATTACCACGCCAATGATAATCAAGAGGACGATACCGAGCACTCGAAACGTGATCTTTTTCTTTCTCATCGCCACAAACTCCTTTTCTTCCATCTCAAACAAAATTGATTATAGCATAGGTCTAGCATTTAGGCGAAGCCAACTCGCAACCAACTCTTTCCCCTATACGTCCCCGGCAAAAAGATGTTTCTGCTTCTTGACGCTCCCTCGGAGCCTAGTGTACACTGAAAGCGCTTTTAAGGAGGTTGGAGTATAATCGCTTATGCCTACACGTGCTTCTCAAAAAAGATCGCCCCTGCGGGCCATCGCCCTCGTTGTGGGGATCCTCCTCGCTTTGATGGTAGGCACTGTCTTCATCCTTGGCCTTACAGAGACTTCCCCCATCGCCAATTGGTTGGCAGGCTCCCCTCCCCAGAGTCCCCTCATTGGTATTGTTGCAGGGCACTGGCAGAGCGATTCTGGCGCCGTCTGCCCCGATGGGTTAGAAGAAGTAGAATTGAACCTTCAAATCGCCCGTCGCGTGGCCCATATTCTCCGTCGCCAAGGATATCGCGTGGAGGTACTTCCCGAGTTCTCCCCAAAACTCAACGGTTTCCAAGGAGCCGTGTTCCTCTCAATTCATTGCGACTCTTGTATCGAGGATCGCTCAGGGTTCAAAGTTGCTCGCATGACCCACTCTTCCGTTCCAGCCCTGGAGGACCGCCTCGTTCAACTTCTCTATCAGACCTATGCCGAGGCAACAGGCCTCAAACCAGATCTTAACACCATCACCGAAGACATGCAGCAATACCATGCTTTCCGTCAAATCGCCCCAGAAACCCCTGGGGCAATCATCGAGTGTGGCTACATGGGAGGGGATCGCTATCTTCTCACGCACGAGCAGGATCGCGTCGCTGTCGGCATCGCCAATGGGTTGCTCGCCTTTCTCCGCGAGACTCATCCCTCCCCCTCACCTACTCCTCAATAGAGCTATTGAAAAGAACGAGAAAAGCCCTAAACAAAATGGAGGTGCAAAGCCAATGAAAGTGGATGGCAAGCCCTACCGTACCGTATGGATGGAGGGGAATACTATCAGAATGATCAACCAACCTCTCATCCCCCACCGCTTTGAGATCATCGACCTACCCACTCACAAAGACACAGCTCAGGCTATCAAAACGATGATCGTGCGAGGGGCTGGAGCCATAGGAGCTGCCGCTGGTTATGGGATGGCCCAGGTCGTCCTTGAAGCCCCTGACGGACCTGGTTTCATGGACTATGTCCTCCAGGGGGCCGAAACCCTGCGTCAGACACGCCCTACTGCCCAAGATCTCTTCTATGCCATTGAACGCGTACTCCAGGCCGCCCAAGAAGCACCGAGCGTAGCCGCTGCCCGCCAGGCCGCAGTAGAGACAGCCCAAAAACTCGCCGACGAGAATGCCGCTGCTGGAGAAGCCATCGGTCATCACGGGGCAGCTCTCATCCCAGATGGAGGCCGTGTGCTCACCCATTGCAATGCAGGTTGGTTAGCCTTTGTCGATTGGGGCAGTGCCCTTGCGCCGGTTTACATGGCGGCCCGTCAAGGGAAAAAAGTCTTCGTCTTCGTTGATGAGACACGCCCTCGCTGCCAAGGAGCTCGCCTGACTGCCTGGGAACTCCAGGGGGAGGGCATCGAACATGCCATCATCGCCGATAACGCCGCCGGCTATTTCATGCGCCGTGGTGAGATCGACCTAGTGATCGTTGGAGCGGACCGTATCGCAGCGAATGGGGATGTTGCCAACAAAATCGGCACATACGAAAAAGCCGTCTGTGCCGCTGAAAATGGGATTCCCTTTTATGTCGCTGCCCCCCTTAGCACCATCGACCACGATTGCCCCAACGGAGATGCCATCCCTATCGAAGAGCGGGAAGAAGACGAAGTGCTCTATGCTTTTGGGCTCGACGACAGTGGAAACCTCAGTCGTGTGCGCCTCGCCCACCGAGACGCCCACGCACGCAACCCAGCCTTTGATATTACCCCTGCCCGCTACATCACAGGGTTCATTACCCCCAAAGGGGTTCACCCTCCCCATCAGCTTCCTCTTCCCTAATGAAAAGCTGGCCCCCTTCTGATGAAAGGGGCCAGCTCTCTGCTACTCTTCTGCATAAAAGAACTCGCGCGGAGCATCTTTGAGCCGTGGGTGATGCTGATCCCGATCTGAAAGAATAGGCTCAGTGATGGGCCACTCGATGCCCAAATCGGGATCATCCCAAGCGATGCCCCGTTCATCAGGGGGAGAGTAATAATTAGAGACCTTGTAGAGAAACTCGGCCACCTCGCTGGTGACACAAAAGCCGTGGGCAAAACCTACGGGGATATAGAGCTGGCGCCGATTTTCTGCAGAGAGCCACACACCTAACCACTGCCCATAAGTGGGCGACCCCCAGCGAATATCCACCACCACGTCAAACACCTCGCCTACCACTACCCGCACCAATTTGGCCTGCCCCGGCGGCGCCTGATAGTGCAACCCTCGGAGAACTCCTTTCACCGAGCGAGAATGATTGTCCTGCACAAAAACATCGCGGATGCCCCGTTGCGCATACTCGCGATAGTTATAGCTCTCATAGAAAAAGCCTCGCCGATCCTCGAAAACGCGGGGCTCTATGATGAGCACGCCAGGAAGCTTGGTTTCAATGACCTGCATCGCTCTCCCTCCTCGCCAGATGAGCAAAATGTAAACGAGGGGGAACAGTTTGTCAAAACGCCCCAACCAAGAGGGGCTTTTGCCCAATCTACTACAAACCAGTATGATAATAGAGAAAGCTTCGGGGCAGCTCGAGGAAAGGAGGGAAGGCCATGCCAATCTACGAATTTAAATGCCGAGCCTGTGGATACCGCTTTTCCGAGTTTTTCCGCACGATGCACAGTTCCGACGAGGGCATTGCACCTCCGTGCCCTCGATGCCACAGCACCGACACCGTGCGGGTGGTCTCCTCCTTTGCCGTACATGGCCCCAGCCAGCCAGACCCCCAAGAAGTAGCTGCCCAAAAAGCTTACGAAGAACGCCTCGCCTCGATCACTCCTAAAGAGATGATCGACAAATGGCGTAGTAGCAGCAAAAAGGAAAAGAAATAGTTCTTTCAGGGACCATAGGGATGAAAGGCGAGGCACCCCCCGGATAATCGGGGGGTGCCTCGCTACGAGCGGGGCAGGTAAGTTAGCATTAGAAGACATAAAGGTATCGTTCCAACTCCCAGGAGCTTACGTGGAGCCGGTAGTCATCCCATTCCTGCAGTTTAGCATCGACGAAACGCTCATATACATGTGGGCCGAGGGCCTCCTGCACTACAGGGTCCTTCTCCAGCTCGTCCAGTGCCTCCTTTAGAGAGCTAGGCAAAGTGGGCAGCCCCTCACGAGCCAGTTTAGACTCAAAGAGATTTTCCTCTGTTGGCTCTGGCAGAGGCAGATCATTTTTGATTCCATCCAGGCCGCACTTGAGCATGACAGCAAAAGCTAGGTAGGGGTTACAGCTTGGGTCGGGGAAGCGCAGCTCCAGCCGAGTCGCCTCAGGAGTCATCGTCCTTGGCACCCGAATCAAAGCCGAGCGATTAATGCGCGCCCAGCTAATATAGACGGGCGCCTCATAGCCCGGCACTAAACGCTTGTACGAGTTCACTAACGGGGCCAAAATGGCGCTCATCGCTCGTGCATGGTGAAGCTGCCCCGCGATGAACTTCTTGGCGATCTCTGAGAGGCCGTAGGGATCGTTCTCATCAGCAAAGACGTTCTTGCCCGTGCGCACATCGGCCAAGCTTTGATGGACGTGCATGCCCGAGCCATTGATCCCTCGAATGGGCTTGGGCATAAAAGTGGCATAGAGACCATGTTTACGTGCAATGGCCTTGAGCACATACTTGAGCGTAGTGGCATTATCCGCTGTTACCAAAGCATCGCCGTAGCGGAAATCGATCTCGTGCTGGCTAGCCGCCACCTCATGGTGCCCTGCCTCTACCTCAATACCAAAAGCCTCTAGAGCAGAGATCATGTCCTGACGCACAAGGGTAGCCCTATCCGCCGTCGCATCAAAGTAGCCTGCTTCATCGTATGTGGCCCCGGGGATGGGATCGCCGCTCTCATCCGTTTCAAAAAGAAAGAACTCGAGCTCAGGCCCTACAAGATATTTGAAGCCCATCTCTTCCGCTTCTTCTAGAGCCTTGGCCAACACCGTACGTGGCGCCCCCATGAAACGCTCCCCATTCGGGGTAAAGACGTTACAGATCAGGCGAGCTGTCTTGTGGGCGTCTGCCTCCCAGGGGATAATGGCAAAAGTATTTGGATCGGGAAAGAGAAACATATCACTCTCGCTGATACGAGCAAAACCCTCAATAGAGGAACCATCAAACCAAACGCCATGATCCAGCACGCCATCCAACTGGCTCACTGGGACGGTGATACTCTTCACCACTCCCATGATGTCAGTAAATTGCAAGTTGATAAAGAGCACCTTTTCATCATGAGCAATACGCAGGATCTCTTCCTTTGTGTATTTGGGCATCACCACTTCCTCCCAGAAAAATAATCACGCCGGCCAACTGCAACCTTCCCACGCACCAGTGCTGATCTGGCCACTCGCAGTGTAGCCGGCGTTCAATTCCGTGCTCAGTATAGAAAAAGAGATGGGGAAGGACAATAGGCAAGAGAAACAGAGTGAGAGGACTGTTCTTTGTGCAGCTTGCACAAAGCGCTACTTTCCAAGAAGACGATAAATCTTGAGGGCCAACTGTAAAGCTAGACGGTTCTCCGGGTCATCAAGGTTCAAGCCCGAAATCTCGGCAATGCGCTGTAGCCGATAGTTCAATGTGTTACGGTGAATATAGAGAACTTGGGCAGTGCGAGAGGCATTGGCATTCTCTGAGAAAAAGGCCTCCAAGGTTTGGAGAAGATCCGTCCCGTGTGCGGCATCATATTCTTGGATGACCCCCAAGACCTCCTGGGCAAAGCGTTTCAGCTCAGCACGATCGCGCAGGCTCACAAGAAGACGGAGAAGCCCCATCTCCCCATAATAGCAAATAGAGGGCCTACCCATGTGCGCGCCCAGGTCCCAGGCCTCCAAAGCTTGCTGTATACCCAGCCGCAAACCCTCAATGCCTTGCACCAAGCGACTCACACCTACAAGCAGATCCAAACCCTGGGCAGCATCCTCTATCCAACGGCGCATCTCCTTCTCATCAGAAGCACCGCCGAGCAGATGAACCAACTGCCCTCCATAAGGCAACGAGAGCATCTGCCCACCACCTTGCTGAGCGGCCCATCTTAGGCGCTGCACAAACTGATTTTGCCCCTCCAAGCAGACAGCCACCAAGTGATGGATATCCTCCTTCAATTCATAACCCAGCCGTAGAAGACGGCTTTGGAGTAGCTCGGGGTCCTGCCTCTCATCAAGAAGCTGCTCCACCAACTCCATGCCCAAGCGCTCTTCGGCCTCCTGGCGAGTACGCCGCTGGAGCAGCTCCAGACCACAGATCTCGGCCGCTTGCTCAGCATAGAGGGGATCAAGTAAATGTCGGCGTCCCTTTGGCAAACGCAAAAGAAGCTTGCCCAAAGAACGGCCAACCACCCGAATGGGATAAACCCACTCTTGAAGTGGCGATGCAGCTGCCCCCGCACATCCCAAGGAAAGCCCTTGTTCATCTTCCACACAGGCTTGGCCCTGTACAAAATGAGCCAGCTCTCTCAGTACCCCTTCCAGCCCCGCGTGGGAATAGGCCTGCTGCAAAAGCTGGCGGATCTCCCTCTCTCGCCATGCAAGCTGCCCCTCTATATCCACCAACGTTCGCAAGACTTCGCGCTCTACAGTGCCCAAGCTGACACCCGGAGGCAAGACAAAGAGAGGCATAGCCAACTCATCTGCCAAAGAGGTGGCTTCAGAGGAGACGGGCTCATCCACTACCAAAGCGGCAGCTTCAGCCCGGCCAAGCTCACGAATGAGCTGAGCAACGCTTAAAGGGGGATCCAACTGACGGACGAACTCGAGATGGGCAAGGACCATATAGCCGCTCTCAAGTCGTCCGAAGAGAGGATAAGTAGCTCGCGTTGGCGTTACCCAAGTGACGGGCTTACTCAGGCCGCTGCCCCCCCCAATGAGGTGCGTCCCTATGGGGAGGGCTAGCTGCCATATCTCTTTTACCGTGTGGAGATCTTGGCGGGGGAACATGGAGCCGTTATCCGATCTTGCCAATGCTCTTGGAGGCTCTTAACACGGAGCTCCCCCTTGCGGAGTTCAGCGATCGCCTGAGTCGCTGCCTTGGCCGCAGAAAGAGTGGTCAGAACCGGCACTCCGTGAGCAATAGCCACCTGGCGCAGGACGTGCTCATCACTAAAGGAACGCCCCCCCAACGGGGTATTGATAACCAGGTCAATCTCGCCGTTGATGATGAGATCCACCCCATTGGGGCGCCCTTCACTCACCTTGAGCACAGTGCGCACATTTTCCAAACCAGCTTGACGCAGATAGGCTGCAGTGCCTTGAGTGGCGATCAGCGAAAAACCCATTGCCGCCAGCTCCTTAGCAATGGGGACAAGGTTAGGCTTATCCCTATCATTCACGCTGAGAAAGACCGTGCCCGAAGTAGGAAGAGCATTGCCGGCAGCTATCTGCGCCTTGGCGAAAGCAAGCCCAAAGCTCTCATCCATGCCCATAACTTCGCCTGTGCTCCGCATCTCAGGGCCCAGAATAGCTGGCTCATGGGGGAACTTGATAAAGGGCAACACCACCTCTTTGCAAAAGTGCCCCTTCAAACGAGGCTCATCAGGCACATCCAGCTCGGCAAGCTTGTGCCCAGCAATAACCTGGCAAGCCACGCGCACCCAGGGAACCCCGGTAGATTTGCTCACGTAGGGCACCGTACGCGAAGCCCGTGGGTTTGCCTCGATAACATAGACGACATCGTCCTTCATGGCATATTGGATATTCAGACACCCCACCGTTTTGAGGGCTCGCGCCAACCGCCGGGTGTATTGGCGAATCGTCTCCAAGGCCTTTTCGCTCACCATAATGGTGGGAATGACGCAGGCACTATCACCAGAATGCACTCCCGTTAACTCGATCTGCTCCATGATGGCCGCAATGCGCACATCCTCACCATCGCTCACACAGTCCACATCCATCTCAAAAGCATCTTCGAGAAAGCGATCGATCAGGACAGGGGTATCCTCAGCCACCTTAACGGCCGAACGAATATAGTGCTCTAGCTCCTCCTTATTGTAAACGATGGCCATCGCCCGCCCTCCCAGCACATAGGAGGGCCGTACAATCACCGGATAGCCAATCTCCTCCGCGACAGCAAAAGCCTCCTCAGCGGAACGAGCAATACCATGCTCCGGCATAGGGATGCCCAGCTCCTCCATAAAAGCACCAAAGCGCTCCCGATCTTCAGCAAGGTCGATTGCATCAGGTGAAGTACCCAAGATGGGCACCCCCTGCTCAGCCAATCTGCGCACCAATTTGAGAGGTGTCTGCCCACCAAATTGGACAATGACCCCATCCGGTTTCTCCAAATCGCAGATGTTCAGGATGTGTTCCAGAGTGAGCGGCTCAAAGTAGAGCCGATCGCTCACATCATAATCGGTCGAGACGGTTTCTGGGTTGCAGTTCACCATGATGGTCTCATAGCCCATCTCCTGGAAAGCGAAGGAGGCATGAGTGCAGCAATAATCGAACTCGATACCTTGGCCAATACGGTTCGGCCCACTACCGAGGACGACGATCTTTTTCCGCTTCGTCGGATTTGCCTCACAGATCGATTCATAGTTACTGTAGAGATAGGGTGTATGGGCTGGGAACTCGGCGGCACAGGTATCTACTCGTGAGTAAACAGGAACAATACCTAGCTTCTTCCGCCATGCACGAACATCCAGCTCATCCACCTGAGGAGAGACCAGGCGGGCAATCAGAGAATCAGCCATGCCCGCTCGTTTGGCCTCGCGAAGTAGTTCTTGGTCGAGCTCCTCCAGTCGCTTGCCAGCTATTGCATCGCGCAGGCGACGAGCCTCATCAATCTCACGAAGGAACCAAGGATCCATATGGGTGAGCTCGGCAACTTCTTCGATCGTCATGCCTGCATCCAGAGCCGGCACAATGTAAAAGATACGCTCGGGGTT
>JAGGYI010000282.1 GCA_021162655.1 Anaerolineae bacterium | reverse complement strand
TCCCTATGCTACGTTTAAATATATGGATATGGGCTGGGACGAGAAGCTGCGTCAGAATTTGGTAACGGCTCTACTGGGTGGCACTGCCCCGGATATTATCGTTGGAGAGAATTTTATCCAGCCTTATGCCGAGATCGGGGCCTTTTTGCCGATGAACGACACGATCCAGGACATCAAAGACAACCTCGTCGAAGGGACCTATGCGGCGGCTACGCTCAAGGGCAAGATCTATGGCGTCTCGCAGATTACGGGATGTTTTGGCTTTGAGCGGAATCCCAACGTCATCGAAAAGGCAGGCTTGGACCCGGATAATCCCCCCAAGTATTGGAGCGAGCTACTCGAACAAGCTGCTGCCATCACCAAGGCTGGCAAGGGCGAATATTATGGCTATACCCTGCAAGGGCCAGTAGGGTTCCTTATTGGTGGCATCTTGCGCTTTGCTGTCTACTACAAGACAGCAGGGGCTTCTATGTGCAAAAACGATTGCACCTATCCATGGTACAATGACCCTAAAGCGGAAAAGGTGCTCACCTTTTTGCGAGAGATCCACAAGTATACCCCGCCGGGCTTGAGTTTTAACCCGAACGAGGGAGAGGTCTATAGCCAGCTCTTCAAAGGCAAGTCGGCATATCAGATCTGTGGCTCTTGGCACGTGCGTTGGGCAAAGGATTCCGGTTTGGAAAACGCCAAATACTCTTTCATTCCCATCCCTGATGAAGACGGCATTCAGGCAACCGGTGTGGTGGGCAATGTGATCCTCTCAGTGCTCTCGGGCACTAAATATCCGGCAGAGGCCCTTTACTTTTGCCGTTGCTTCGTAGAGGATGAGGTGCAGAATTTGGTCTATCCCATCATGGGGCGGTTGCCCTCGACCCGCAGTGCTCTCAAGGCTCTGCGTCCCAAGACGGAGCCGGCAAACCAGATGTTCATCGATCTCCTGCTGACGGCGGATTTGGGTGTGCTTCCCCAGTGGCGCAAAGATCCTCAGAAGCTTTGGAGCGTGTACAACGACATGATGACAAAGCTCCTGACCACTGATATACCCGTGAAGCAGTTGATGGATGAAGCACAGGCAGCGGCTGAAAAGGTGATGGAAGGGTAGGATCGTGGAGGCCGGCAGCTGAATGGAATCCGTTCAACTGCCGGCCCAGTTTGTACTTTGAACAAGGAGCGTCTCTGTGGTTACCAAAGTGCAGGCTGAGGATGGTTCTCTCTGGGCCCGCTTCTCTCGTTGGCGCCATCGACATCGTCAGGCCGTGGAGGGCTGGTTAATTCTTGCTCCTATCTTGATTATTATTCTTTGTTCTTTCTATTCCCTGTTTTTGCCAATTTCTTTGTCAGCTTTACTCGCTGGACAGGAGTTTACGACAAGCCTCGCTGGGTCGGGCTAGCTAACTATAAGCGCTACTTGAGTTATCCTTACCCGCTAATCATCTTGAACACAGCCATTTTCGCGGTTATCATTCTCATCGTACAGACAGTTGTGGCCTTTTTCATAGCTATTCTCCTCAATCAAAAGGTAGTGGGGCTGGGGCTTTATCGTTCCCTTTTCTATATCCCCACACTGACCTCTTCGGCCATCATGGCGCAGGTCTTTTTCGCTTTCATCTCTCCATTTGATGGAGTTTTCAATGCTATCCTCAAGGCCCTGGGAAGGCCCATAGTTATTTGGACCATTAGCCCTTTCTGGATGCGTACTTTTATCATTCTCTATTCTATCTGGAGAGGGGTGGGAGGGCCAATAGTTCTCTTTTTGGCTGCATTACAGGGGATCCATCGGGAGATCTATGAAGCGGCAATGGTAGATGGGGCAGGACGCTGGAGCCTCTTGTGGCACATCACAATTCCACTTTTGCGGCCGATGATCATTTTCGTGTTGATCACCGGGATGATCGGAGGCTTTCAGATCTTTGAGTCGGTGCTTCTGATCTCTGCTGGGGGACCGGAGAATAAAACGAACGTTATGCTTCTGCAAATCTATAATGACGCTTTCGTCAACCAGAATTTGGGTTTGGCCAGTGCGGGTTCGGTTATTATGGCTGTGATCTTGCTTTGGTTCAGCATGATGAATATGCGCATCATGAGCCGGGGACAGGTGGAGAGGTAAAGATGCGAGGGAGAAAGGTTCGTCCAAGCCGAGTGTTACTCTATTTTGTTCTCATCACGGGGAGCCTAGCGATGGGATTCCCCCTTGTTTATGGACTGGCAGGCTCCTTTTGTGATCTGGAGGATTTTTACGCCAGTCCCTGGTTTCCCATCCCCCGTAAGCTTTATTTGGAAAACTATACGATCATGTTCACCCCTGCTTTTGGAGCCAAAGTACAACTCTGGCGTTGGGTGGCCAACACTCTGGTGCGCATTACTTGGTATATCCTGGTGCCGGGGACGGTTGCTGTGTTGGCTGGATATGTCTTTGCCAAACTTCAATTTCCTGGTCGGGATGCGGCCTTTCTTTATCTGTTGAGCTCTATGATGATCCCGGGGATCGTCTTTTGGATTCCCACTTATA
>JAGGYI010000236.1 GCA_021162655.1 Anaerolineae bacterium | reverse complement strand
CTTGGGGGCTCATCGGGGCCCTCCTCATCGGGGCCTTTTACCGGCTCTACCAACTCGCCGAGCTCCCCGCCGACCTTGGCTGGGACCTCCCCTACAACTATATGGACATCCGCCGCATCCTCTCAGGGGAATACCTTATCTTTTTCCCCGATAACTTTGGGCGAGAGGGGATGTTCTTTTACCTGGCCGCCGCCCTGGCCAAGCTTGGCAGGCTGAGCCCCTACAGCATGCGGCTCACTTCTGCGGCTATCGGCATCGCCACCATCCCCGCGCTCTACCTACTGGCCAAAGAGTGCTTTGACCGAGAGACAGGCGTCTATGCCGCCCTGCTTCTGGCGGTGAACAAATGGCACATCGTCCTCAGCCGTGCTGGCTACCGGGTGATCCTCCTGCCCCTCTTTGGCACCCTGGTTCTCCTCGGCCTCGCCCGCAGCCTGCGCCGAGGACGAGCGCGAGACTGGGCCTGGCTCGGCTTTAGCCTGGGGCTGGGGATCTGGACCTATAAAGCCTTCTCCTTTGCCTTTCCCCTCGCCATCGGCGCGGTGCTGGCCTACGCTCTCTGGGCTCCGCGCGCCACCACGCAAAAAGCAGAGGGAGGCCGCTGGGGCATGCCTCCCCTTGCCCTCCTCAAGGGCCTCGGCTTTGCCCTACTCATCGCCCTCGTCCTTGCCACCCCCATGCTCCGCTATATGGTAGACGCCCCCGAAAGCTACTTTGCCCGCGAGCTCCACGGTGCTCGGCTCGTTCGCTCCGCCATGGGGGAAAACCACACCCCCTGGCACGCCCTCCTGAGCGAGAACCTGCGTCGAGGGGTGCTCATGTTCAACTATGAGGGAGATGGCAACTCGCGCTTTGGGGTGCCCTTTCAGCGCCAACTGGGCTTTGTCAGTGGGGTGCTTTTCATCCTCGGCCTCGCCTGCGCCCTCAGGCGCCCTCTCGAGGGGGGCAATGCCCTCCTCTTCCTCGGCCTCGGGGGGTTCCTCCTCCCCATGGTCATCAGCATGCTCCCTGGGGAGACGCCCAACTGCTTCCGCTCCGCAGGCACCATCGGAGTGGCCCTCACGCTGGCAGCGGGAGCACTGCGCGCCCTTCGCCAAGCCTTCGTCCGGGCCCTCCAGGGCACGGCCTCTCCTCAGCCTCAGAGGCAAAGCCCGTGGCTCCTGGGCCTCGCCCTCGTAGTAGGCCTCTGGGGCGCCGAAGCCCAGGAGAGCTGGCGCTATTACTTTGAGGATTTCCGCCAGGTCGCCCCGGATGTAGCCAATTACTCGATCGCCCAGGAACTGGCGAAAAGGATCGCCGCCTTTGAGGACGGCCCAGCCTTTATCAAAGAATGGCCCTACTGGTATGATGGCCGGGCAGTGCAGGTGTACCTAGACGCCGAGGGAAAGAGATGGGGAGGAGAACTGCTCAAGATCGACCCCCAAGCTCCCCCGCTGAAGGGCTTTCAGGGGAAGGTCCTCGTTTTACTCCACCCTCAGGATCGGCAGAGCTTGAGCATCTTGGAACATTACTTCCCCCGCTGGGCAGTGCTGGAGGATCACTTTCCCAATGGGGAGGTGGCCCTGATCGCCTTTTATGGGGAGCGTTGATTAGGGGGCCTCTTGGGGAGGGCCCACGCGCTCCTCGATCAGCTCGAGAAGCCAGGGAAGATCAGCAATGGTCCCCGGCTCCAGGCGCATCCGCACGACGTTCCCGTTGGCATCGGGCTTGCTGACAAGCTCATAGGCCACTGGGGGAAGGTTCAAAAACAGCCTTCCCTTGGTAAAGAGGCGGCTCAGCCCGGCGACGCGCCCCAAGCGCATGCGCCGAAAGAGGGTGGGCTGACGCTGGAACCTGGCGACATCTGCCCAACGGAGGAACTCGTCGCCCCAGTAGGAGCGCCGGGCAATATACTCGTCGGTGACGACGATCTCTTCCTCGCGCAGGAGGAACCAGTAGTAAAGCCCCAAGGCAATGGGCGCGAGAAAGATGAGCAGATACACCCAGAACCAACCCGAACTGTAGAGACACTCCAGAGCATCCAAGAGGCTCGCCTCCTTGTGGGTAGCAATGAACACAAAGAGGGCAAAGAGGGCCAGCGAGATCCCCGTGAGGACGCGCAAATAATGCCCTCCCTGGCCACCAAAGGTCTCGCGTTCAGGGACCTGCTGGCCACATTGGGGACAGATCTCTCCACCTGGCACGGGCCGTTTGCATTCAGGGCACAACATGCTTACAGTTTACCCAAGGAAAAGATAAAAAGAAAGGAGCTCTATGGCCGCTTTCGACTTGGCAGAACACCCTCATAGAAGATTTAACCCCCTCACCCGGGAATGGATACTCGTCTCACCACATCGCACCAAGCGTCCCTGGCTGGGCCAGGTAGAAAAGCCCGCCCCAGAAAAGAGGCCCTCCTATGACCCCAAATGCTACCTCTGCCCAGGGAATGAGCGCGCAGGAGGCGTCCGCAATCCTCAGTACACGGGGACCTTTGTCTTTGACAACGACTTTGCCGCCCTCCTCCCCGATACCCCCACAGGCGAATATCACCAAGGGGACCTGCTCCTCGCCCGTAGCGAGCGCGGCATCTGCCGGGTAGTCTGCTTCTCGCCCGACCACAGCCTCACCCTGCCCCAGATGCCTCAGGAGGCCATTCGCAAGGTCGTCGATGTTTGGGTAGAACAGTATGAGGACCTGGGGGCCCGCCCCTTTATCAACTATGTGCAGATCTTTGAGAACAAAGGGCAGATGATGGGCTGCAGCAATCCCCACCCCCACGGGCAAATCTGGAGCAACGAGACGATCCCCCACTTGCCCGCCCTGGAACAGGCCTCCCTCCAGAGCTACCTGGAGGAAAAAGGGCACTGCCTACTCTGCGAATACCTCGCACTGGAGCGCTCTCTGGGGGAGAGGATCGTCTGCGAAAACGAACATTTCGTCGCCCTGGTGCCCTTTTGGGCAGTGTGGCCCTACGAGACGATGGTTCTCAGCCGGCGGCACCTCACCTCCCTCAGCGAGCTGAGCCCAGAGGAACGGGACGGACTAGCCAACATCATCAAGCGGCTTACCACCCGCTACGATAACCTCTTTGAGACCTCTTTCCCCTATAGCATGGGCTTTCACCAGGCGCCCACCGATGGCCAGCCCCATCCCGAATGGCACCTACACATGCACTTTTACCCGCCCCTACTTCGCTCCGCCACGGTGAAAAAGTTCATGGTAGGCTACGAGATGCTCGCCAACCCCCAGCGAGATCTCACCGCCGAGGCGGCAGCCGAGCGCCTGCGCAACCTCTCCGAGGTCCGCTTTGACCAGCGCGAATGAAAAGGCCCTATTCCCGCGAGGGGAGAATGACGCCGCCGTGGCCGGCCCCACGGCGCCTCTCCCCTCCCTGGCCTTCCTCCGCCTCCTCCAGAGCCCGCAAACGCTCGGCAAGCTCCTCAAGGTCTCGCACATCCAGGCCATAGCCTGGGGTGCCCTCCAATAGCTGCGAGATCAGCGCCCGCTCAAAGAGGCGCACAAACTCTTGGGGCGTCTGATAGGGTTGCCATTCGACATCCACATGGTGGATGAAATAGGCTCCCGCCGGCGAGGGGGCGACGCTCATCTTGCGGAAGGCAAAGGTAAAGAGCTTGGCCTCCTTGGCTGCCTGCAACTCCACCCCGATGGGGGCAGTGATATCCGAACCCATGAGAATGAGGTAGAACTGGCTCGCCCGCAGGGCCTCCAGATCAGGATTGGCGAGCTCATGGGGGCCTGGGGTGCGCTTGATCGTCCAGCGGATCGACTTGGTCATCTCGGCCAAGAGCTGCCCTAAAAGCTCGCACTCTGCATCCATCTCTGCCGAGGCGCTGACATAGATGGCGAGTTCTTTTTCCATGAGGACTCCCTCCGAGGATCGTGCATGTAGAGCTGCCCACCGTCAAAGGCGGGCTCGATGCGGGGACGAACCTGCAACAAAAAGGGCAGGCTCTTGGTCAAAATTATAACTTTTGCCCCTCAATTGTCAACGGGGCCATTTGCCCAAAGCTCTCTCGAGGCCTAAAATGGGTTCAATTCTCAAGTGGGAGAAAGATAGATGAGAGAGAACATCCTCCAAGTCCTTGCGCGCGGTGAATTGATCATTGGCGATGGCGCCATGGGCACCATGTTGCAGTCCAAAGGGCTCCCTGCGGGGACGATGCCCGAGCTCTGGAACGCAGAGCACCCCGAGGTCGTCCAGGGCATCCTCCAAGGCTACCTTGAAGCGGGGGCCCAGATCCTCACGACGAACACCTTTGGCGGCAACCGCCTGCGCATGCGCGATGCTGGGCTCGAAGAGCGCACTCGAGAGCTCGTCCGCCTGGGGGCAGAGCTCGCCCGCCAAGTGGCCGCAGAGCGCGCCTGGGTGGCCGGCTCGGTGGGGCCAACGGGCCAGCTTCTAGAACCCTTTGGCACCCTCTCAGCCAGCGAGGCCGAGGAGGTCTTTGCTGAGCAGATCAGCGCTCTCGTCGAGGGCGGGGTAGACATCATCCTCGTCGAAACCCAGCACGACGCCGGAGAAGCCTGCGCGGCCATCCGCGCCGCCAAGGCCGTCTGCCAGTTGCCCGTCTTTTGCACCTTTGCCTTTAACGCCAAAGGCCGCACGATGATGGGCCTCACCCCTGAAGAGGCCGCTCAGCGGGCCCAAGAGGCCGGGGCCGATGTGGTCGGCGCCAACTGTGGCGATGGCCCTGCCGCCATCCTAGCCGGCCTGGAGAAGATGAAGGACGTGGCCCAAGTGCCCCTGATGGCCCAATCGAATGCTGGCGTCCCCCAACTGGAGGAAGGCACAACGAGCTGGGACGTGACGCCCGAACAGATGGCCGAGCACGCCAAGACGTTCGTCTCGCTGGGGGCCCGCATCGTCGGGGGGTGCTGTGGCACCACGCCGGCGCACATCGCCGCCATCGCCGCCGCCCTCAAAGGGGCGAGCTGAACCCTCCTTCTAACCTCCCTATCGCCCTATGCAAGCGGCGCAGAGGGGTGCGCCGCTTGCATTATTTTGCCAGCTGAGTATCGTCTAAAGAGAGGGGGCAGGTGCCCTCTGACGAACAAAGGAGGTCACGCATGGGCAGCAAATTGGCGATCGAAGGCGGCACTCCAGTGAGGAAAACCCTTCTCCGAGGCGGCTTTCATGGCTCGGCAGAGATCAATCAGCAAGAGATCGACGCCGTCCTCAACGTTCTGCGCAAAAAACGGCTCTTTCGTTTCCTCAAACCCGGGGCTGAGGATTCAGAGGCGGCCAAGGTAGAGGCCTGGTACCGCGAGAGGCTGGGGCGCAAATACGCCCTGGCCGTCAACGGAGGCACCTCAGCGCTCATCTGCGCAATGTATGGGAT
>JAGGYI010000019.1 GCA_021162655.1 Anaerolineae bacterium | reverse complement strand
GTTGGTGGAGGCTCAGCGTCGGGGGGTTCCTTTTCCTGACTTGTTTTCCTCTTCGGGCTTTCCGAGAGATGCTCCCCCGCTTTGCGGATTCGAGTGTGGATTATTTCATGCAAATCGGCATCTTCGTCGCTGAATTCCTTTTCAGGAATCTGCCTTTTCGCTAAATAATATTTGTCTAGAGCGCCTTTCAAGTCACCGGACGCCTCGGCCGCAATCCCTAGCGCAATCAAAGCGATAATTTCACCTTTCGAGTCATGCCCTTGGAAGGCTGTTAGAGCTCGGTTGAAGTAATCACTTACTTTGCGAAAGTTGGATTCATCCTCTCCCGCTTGGCATAGGTAACATGTGCCCAATCCCAAATTGGCGAACCCTTCGGCATACTTGTCCCTGTGTTGTGTGGCAAGAACCACTCTTTTTTCGAATAGTGTAATGGCTGCTTCTATGTTTCCTCTTCTCAGCTTATCACAAGCTGCCTCAATCAGTCCGTTTTCCTCATCCTTTTCCAGCATCTTGACGAGTTTCTTCGCCAGTTGACAATAGTCGGCAGGCATTGTTCCCCCCTTTCTTCAAGAGATCATCCAATTATTTGTATGGAGGGCATATTGGCATCTTACTTGCTACCTTCCTTAAACCCTTCACTGCGGAAATGTCATGCACATCCCCAGAACTGAGTGTCGTTGTTTCCAGGGCTTCCATGTAGCAAGTGGCGATAATATCATCAGGGGCATCCCTATGCCACTTGCTCCGCATAGGGATGCAGAGCCACGGGAACGATTCGTCGTACTTGGCAGCTACTCGGGCTTCTCCATGTGCTCTACGATGTCATGTAGTTCACTGGGGCCAAGAGCACTTTGTTTGCCCTCGCTGATGAACAGGGCCTTGGTACCGGCGCTCTTGGCCATCGCCTCCAACGCCTCGATGTAGCGAGTGGCGACGATGTCGTCGGCGGCGATGTTGCGAGAGAGTTGCTCGAACGCACGGATGAAACGGATGCTCACACCATCGGGTATATCTGTGAGTACTCTGACCATGCGTTCTATTTGATCTACTATATCCTCGCTGATTTGGCTTCTGATCCTCCCTACTGCCCTGATAAGACGAACTCTGCTCGCACCCTCTGCTTTGGCCTCCTCCAATTTGATTCTGTTCTTCCACTCCGTCTCCCACACTTCCAGCATCCGCTCGCGGACCTCGTCGGGCATCTCGATCACCCGCAGGTCCACGCCCCCGTATCTGACCCCCCAATTGGGACAGAGCTGCTCCAAAATCTCGCTTGCCCGTTTCTCAATCTCCGCAATAACCCGCTGATCCGTCTGAAAGAATCCTGCTGGTGTGGGCGTGCCGGACAAATCGAAGATCTGATCAAGGTCGTAGGTAAGGATGATGTCCCGGATAATGGACTCACTCGCGCCGGGGATGGTGCCCTGCCAACCGGCCTCGGTCGTGTTGTACACCGCCTTGCGAATGGTGGCCTCGTAGACCGGGTAGGGGTCCTTGCTGATAAGTGGGGACAGGGCCTCACCGTCGGGTGGGATGTGGCTTTCGGGCCGGGCATCCACGTCTTTCTTGGATTCGATCTGGAAACCAATGCCCAGGGTGAGTTTCAGCGGTACCCTATCGCGGGTGAGGACGTTCTCCACCTCCCGCAGCACGAACTGCGGTCTCAGATCCACGATGGCTTTGATGATCTCTGCACGCTTGGTAATTACGACGCCCGGCCCCTCAATGCGACTGACCTTGCCCCCCTGTTCGAAGACCACGGCGTTGCCCGGGCGGATGACCACCTTGCCGGGTCCTCCCAGGAATTTCAGCAGGCCACCGGCTTTGCCCTTGGTCTCTTTCCCCTCAGCGACGATGGCCACCAGGTAGTTTGTGGCGAAGATCAGGCTAAAGAGCAGGCGGAGAGCTTCGCCTCGAGTGACGCCGTACCCCTGGTTGAGCCCCAGAATGTACTCGGAGCTGATCCACATCACCGCCAGCAGGGGAATCGCGAGAATGAGAGTCGCTGCCGGCAGAGCCACAACGAAGAAACCCACGATCCACTGTAGAGTGCCCTCGCGGATCGTTTGACTGAATTCACTAGCGATAACGTCTTTGACAGGCAGACTTATCAACAGGGCAACGCTGAGTACCAGGGAGATGGCAAATACGATGCGCTGGGCCTTGGCATTGGGGAAGGACCATCCCAGGAAAAGCAGGCTGAGCATTAGTAAAGGCGTGCCCACCCACCGGTTGTCAATTATCATTCCAATCGCAGTTATCACCAGGCAGATGACTATTTTGAGCAAGAAGCTCTGCGTCCAGGAGCTTTTCTTCTCTGGCTTGCCTTCAAGACTGTCAATTTCATATACCATCGTTGGCCTCCTCAACACCACGCGCGCCAAACATGTTTATACTATACCATAAATTGAGCTAAAAGGAAAGGGTGTGTTTCATCAAGTGGATAAAGTGGATAGAGACCTCCTGGGCGAGCATTCACGCACCGCAGAGACGCAGAGAGCGCGGAGTTGAACCTGCCTTTTTCGCACCGGGGCAAAAGTCGCACTTATCTACGTCACCCTGAGCGAGGCGAAGGGTCTCGTTCTCCCAAGACGAGATTCTTCGCTCCCTTCGGTCGCTCAGAATGACAGAACCCAAGCCATTAATCGGCAGCGTGTTACCTTTACCACAATGCCCTTTTTCTTCTCCTCTGCGTCCTCAGCGTCTCTGCGGTGAGATATGGGTAATCTCCAGACCAAATTTATAGACATCCCAACCCTTTTATGGTATAATACTACTGAATTTCAGTCCGGCCTTTAGATAGACCGTTCAGAGTCACCGTTTCAGGAACACACCAGTACTTTAGTAGATTTTACAAAGCAGTTTATACGGTAGACCATTTCACCGCCGAGACGCTGAGGGCGCAGAGATTTTTATACTTTTTCTCGGCGTCCTCTGCGCCTTTGCGGTGATTCCCAAAGAGAATGTAAAAAGTGCAAAACTACTGATGAGTTATCTGACTATTCTTGGATTGTAATAACCGCAACATTACTAAGGATGGC